>PBCV01000013.1:10145-36187 GCA_002717915.1 Fidelibacterota bacterium
ANCTTNNTCAAATGGGANCCNTACACGGATATNATTTTGGCNCGNGANACTGGTTTTGTTTCACTGAATGATTTTATTGAAGGTGAAACCTATGCTGTTGAAGCAGTTGAGGGTGGTAAAAAGCAGATGGTTGTTGTGGAAGCACGGGATCGTAAACTAAGTCCTCATATTGAAATAGTAAATAAAGCTGGAAAAATTCTTACAGGAGGCACAATCCTGCCGGTAAAAGCAACTTTGGTTGTCAATGATAAGCAAAAAGTTCAGCGGGGTCAAACATTGGTGAAGATTCCAAAAGACATCGGTAAAACCCGTGATATTACAGGTGGTTTGCCCCGAGTTGCAGAATTGTTTGAAGCCCGCAAGCCCGCAAATCCAGCGGTTATGACAGAAATTAACGGCACTGTGCGTTTTGGTGAAACAAAACGGGGTGTCCGCAAGATTTATGTTATGGGAGTAGATGGTGAAGAAAGAACATACTCTATTCCGTATGGAAAACACGTGATTGTGCATGAAGGTGACTTTATCAATGCGGGAACAAATCTATCCGAAGGAGCTATCTCGCCGGCTGATATTCTGCATGTGCTTGGTCCAGCTGCAGTTAGAGACTACCTTGTGAATGAAATACAGGAAGTCTATCGATTACAGGGTGTAAAAATTAATGATAAACATATTGAAGTTATTGTTAATCAAATGATGCTAAAGGTGAGTGTTAAAGATCCTGGTGATACTTGGTTCTTAGAAGAAGATCGAATTGCAAAACGTGATTTCTTTGCAGAAAATGAACGGATTTCAAAAATGGTGATTGTGAATGAACCTGGGGATTCAGATCTGGAAACGGATACAATGATAGATCGGGTTGAATTTCTCGATATCAATAAAGAACTGAAGGCTGATGGTAAAGAAGTTGCTACATACAAAAAACCAAAACCTGCAACCTTTGAACCTATTTTGATGGGAATTACACGGGCATCTTTGAATACAGAAAGTTTTATTTCTGCAGCATCCTTCCAGGAAACGACACGTGTCCTCACAGATGCATCCACTGCAGGAAAAACAGATTACCTGCAGGGGTTGAAGGAGAATGTGGCAGTCGGGCGATTAATTCCTGCAGGTACAGGTACTCCGGGGATTGAAGACATGCTTGTAGGTATTCATGAGTGGGATGAAGAAGCTTCTGAAATGGGAGATGCAGTCGCTTAAATCCAATGGGAAATTTTAGAATGATTATTATTGTTTATTCTAATTCTTTTGTAATTTTTCAGGCTTTGGATGAAATGAAATGCCGACGATAAATCAATTAGTTCGAAAAGGCCGGAAGCGTATTATTAAGAAAACAGGTACTCCGGCGCTTATGAGCAACCCTCAGAAGAGGGGTGTGTGTACGCGTGTATATACAACTACACCTAAAAAGCCAAATTCTGCTTTAAGAAAAGTGGCTCGTGTACGATTAACAAATGGTATGGAGGTCGCTACCTATATTCCAGGGGAAGGCCATAACCTTCAAGAGCATAGTATTGTTTTAATAGAGGGCGGCCGTGTGAAGGACCTGCCCGGAGTTAGATATCATGTTGTTCGCGGAACTCTGGATACAGCAGGAGTCAGCGATCGGAAAACCAGTCGATCCCGTTATGGTGCAAAAAAGCCAAAGTAAATAAGATGCGATCATGAGACGAAGACGCCCAGAACGGAGACAAATCTTACCCGATCCACTGTACAATGATAAGTCAGTTGCCAAATTTGTCAATTACATCATGGAAGAGGGGAAAAAAGGAATTGCAGAAAAAATATTTTATGGCGCTATGGATCAAATAAAACAGCGCACAAAAACTGAAGGATTAAAAATTTTTGAAAAAGCGATTGAAAATGCGTCTCCCTCCGTGGAAGTAAAATCAAAGCGCATTGGTGGGGCTACTTATCAAGTGCCCATTGAGGTGCCGAAAGGCCGTCGATTTTACCTTGCGTCCCAGTGGATCATTAATGCATCATCGGGACGGTCTGGAAAACCTATGTCAGATAAACTGGCATCTGAATTGATTTCCGCGGCCAATGGGGAGGGTGGTGCCATAAAGAAGAAAGATGATACCCACCGGATGGCAGATGCAAATAAAGCATTTGCTCATTTTCGATAATAGAAAAAAAGAGAAGTCTGTTGAAAGCAACAAAATTAGAACATGTAAGAAATATCGGTATTATGGCCCATATTGATGCGGGTAAAACAACACTAACAGAGCGTGTCCTCTATTATACAGGGCGTACCCACCGGATCGGAGAAGTTCATGATGGTGCAGCGACCATGGATTGGATGGAACAGGAACAGGAGCGTGGAATAACCATCACATCTGCAGCGACAACATGTATGTGGGAAGATCATCGCATTAATATTATTGACACACCAGGTCATGTTGATTTTACGGTTGAGGTGGAAAGGTCACTCCGTGTGCTAGATGGGGCTGTAGGTGTATTTTGTGCAGTCGGCGGTGTAGAACCTCAAAGCGAAACTGTCTGGAGGCAGGCAGACAAGTATAATGTTCCGCGAATTGCATTTATAAATAAAATGGACAGGGTCGGGGCAGATTTTTTTCATGTTGTTGATATGATTAAAGATCGCCTAGGTGCAAATCCTCTGCCATTGGTTATTCCCATTGGTGGGGGAGAAATGTTTACTGGGATCATTGACCTAATGGAAATGAAGTCAATTCTGTATAATGAAAGTACGTTGGGTGCCCGTTTCGAATATGGCGAAATACCCGATGATATGAAAGATGAAGCAGAAAAATGGCGTCATCACTTGATTGAAGAAACAGCGACCTACGATGAGCACCTGATGGAAAAATATCTAGCTGATGAAGACATCTCTGTTTCTGAATTAAAGGCAGCCATAAGGAAGGGTTGTCTGGATAATACTTTTATTCCAACCCTCTGTGGATCAGCGTTTAAGAATAAAGGTGTTCAG
The DNA here is from genome assembly GCA_002717915.1 of Fidelibacterota bacterium. Lineage (GTDB taxonomy): Bacteria > Fidelibacterota > Marinisomatia > Marinisomatales > UBA1611. The sequence goes on from PBCV01000013.1 coordinate 13,099, forward strand.
CGATTGTTGGATGCAGTTGTTAATCTTTTACCATCACCCCTGGATGTTGGCTCTGTAAATGGAATTGACCCAAAAGATTCAGATACATTAAAGGTTCGTGAGCCAAAAGATGATGAGCCATTCAGTGCATTGGCCTTTAAAATTATGACAGACCCTNATGTTGGTAAACTTACATATATGAGAGTTTATTCAGGAAAACTTGAAGCAGGATCTTATGTATATAACCCAGCATCTGGAAAACGTGAACGTATAAGCCGTGTCCTTTTGATGCATTCTAATAAACGGGAAGAGAGGGATTCAGTATCCACGGGGGAAATTGTTGCTGCAGTTGGGCTAAAGAAAGTAAAAACAGGTCATACCCTTTGCGATGAAAAAAATCAGATTATCCTAGAGTCCATGGATTTTCCGGAACCCGTTGTTTCGGTGTCTGTTGAGCCGGTCAGTAAAGGGGACCAGGATGCTCTATTTAAAGGACTTCAAAAATTGGGTGAAGAAGATCCAACGTTCCAGGTTTCAACAGACGAAGAAACAGGACAGACTATCATATCAGGTATGGGGGAACTTCACCTAGAGATACTTGTAGACCGTCTGCTCAGGGAATTTAAGGTTCATGCAAATATTGGCCAGCCTATGGTTGCATATCGTGAAGCTATTACAAAGCGTGTTTCTGAAATTGATATGAAATTTGTGCGCCAGTCCGGTGGCCGCGGTCAATACGGGCATGTTGTCATTAATGTTGAGCCGAATCAACCTGGAAAAGGTTACCGCTTTAAAAATAAGATTGTTGGTGGTGTCATTCCTAAGGAGTATATACCATCAATAGATAAAGGTATGCAAGAAGCGCTTAAAAATGGTATCATAGCAGGATACCCCATCGAAGATATTCGTGTTGAATTAGTTTTTGGCTCCTATCACGATGTAGATTCATCAGAAATAGCTTTTAAAATTGCGGGGTCAATGGCCATTCAGGATGCTTGTAAGAAAGCTGCTCCGAAATTGATGGAGCCAATCATGCGGGTTGAAGTCATTGTACCTGATGAGTATCTAGGCGATGTGATGGGAGATCTTAATTCCCGCCGAGGGAAAATTGAAGGAATGGAGCAACGAAAAGAAGCGCAGGTTGTTTCTGCATGTGTCCCGTTGAGCAAAATGTTCGGTTATGTTACAGATCTTCGATCGATTACTCAAGGACGTGCTGTTTTCCATATGGAATTCGCAAAATATCAACAGGTGCCTTCCAGTGTCGAAACAGAGATACTGGAAAAATTGCATGGTAAAGTTTCATAATTAACAATCCGGAGTTTAAGCAATGGCAAAGGAAAAATTTGAAAGAACCAAGCCTCACGTGAACATAGGGACGATAGGTCATGTGGATCATGGTAAGACGACGCTGACAGCAGCGATCACGATGGTACAGAGTGCCCGTGGTTTGTCAGAGGCAATGACGTTTGATAATATTGATAATGCTCCAGAGGAAAGGGAGCGTGGTATCACGATCCAGACCGCTCATGTTGAGTATGAGACGGAGAATCGTCATTATGCCCACGTAGACTGCCCTGGACACGCAGATTATATTAAGAATATGATTACGGGNGCAGCCCAGATGGATGGTGCTGTATTGGTTGTATCTGCTGCAGACGGTCCTATGCCCCAGACCCGAGAGCATGTGCTTCTTGCGAAGCAGGTGAATGTTCCTTCTATNGTTGTTTTTATGAATAAGACAGATCAGGTNGATGANGAAGANTTGNTNGAANTNGTTGAGATGGAACTCCGTGATCTGTTGAATGAGTATGNNTTTCCAGGCGATGATACTCCCATCATTAAAGGTTCTGCATTAAATGCTTTGAATTCGCCTGGTGATGAGGCCGCCAATAAATGTGTTGTTGAATTGATGGAAGCGTGCGATAGTTTTATTCCTGAGCCGGAACGGGATGTGGATAAACCGTTTCTCATGCCTGTTGAGGACGTTTTTTCTATTACAGGCCGTGGTACAGTGGGTACAGGTCGTATTGAGAGAGGTATTATCAAAGTAGGTGATGAAGTAACCATTTTGGGTATGGGCGTAGATCGTAAGACTACGGTTACCGGTGTTGAGATGTTTAGGAAACTTTTGGATCAGGGGCAGGCTGGTGATAATGCAGGTTTGCTTTTGCGTGGTGTGGATAAGGAAGACTTGAGTCGCGGGATGGTATTGGCAGCGCCGGGTTCTATTACACCCCATACAAAGTTTAAAGCCAGCGTGTATGTATTGAAGAAGGAGGAGGGAGGTCGTCATACTCCGTTTTTTAACGGGTATCGTCCCCAGTTCTATTTTCGTACAACTGATGTGACCGGTGTTGTGACCCTACCTGAGGGNACTGAGATGGTTATGCCTGGAGATAATGTTGAATTTAATGTTGAATTGATCACACCGATCGCCATGGATAAGGAACTTCGTTTTGCAATCCGTGAAGGCGGTCACACTGTAGGTGCTGGTGTGGTTACTGATATATCTGAATGAGTAAAAACCGCTAATGGCTAATCAAACCATCCGTATCAGTCTCCGAGCTTATGATCATATTCTTTTGGACAAATCGACGGAAAAGATTGTGAAGACAGCAAAATCAACCGGTGCGATTATTTCTGGTCCTATTCCCCTGCCATCAAAGCGGTCTATTTATACCATATTGCGTTCGCCGCATGTAAATAAGAAATCCCGCGAGCAGTTCCAGACAAAAATCCACAAACGGCTGATCGATATTTTAAACTCAACACCTAAAACGGTTGAATCCCTTATGAAATTGGATTTACCNGCNGGTGTTGACATTGAGATCAAGGTGTAGCCATGCGAGGATTGATCGGTAAAAAAATGGGGATGACACGTGTTTTTGACGAANATGGGAATNTNGTTCCCGTNACTGTTCTTCAGGCAGGTCCGTGTACAGTAACCCAGGTNAAAACATCTGAAAAAGATGGCTACGAAGCTGTTCAGGTTGGTTTTGGCAAACGAAACGTAAAACATACGTCTAAACCGCTTCAGGGGCATTTTGATTCTGCTGGTGTCGAATCTAAAAAAATTCTGGTTGAATTTGATAAAGTGCCAGGTTTTGACTATCAAACGGGACAGGTTTTTCACATAGGCCTTTTTAAAGAGGGTGATTTTGTACGNGTTTCAGGCACGTCAAAAGGGAANGGGTTTACTGGAGTCATCAAGCGTCATAATTTTTCACGNCAGAAGAAAACCCATGGAACGGGTCATACTGAAAGGGCTCCAGGTTCAATTGGCCAGGCGTCAGATCCTTCACGTGTTTTTCCAGGNATGAAAATGGCGGGGCACCATGGAAATGCAAAGGTAACCGTTGAANACCTTCAAGTGGTNAAAGTGGATAAAGAAAATAATCAATTGCTGGTAAAAGGNGCTGTTCCAGGTGCNAAAAATGGAACAGTGGTCATTTCAAAATAAAATGAAATTAGANATTATTAAACTNGATGGTTCNAAGGTGAGTGATTTTNTNGCTGATAAATCTGTATTNGGNATAAAGCCTAACCTTGGGGTTGTACGACANGCCGTATTGGCGGAACTGACCAATATGCGACAGGGCACTCATGCAACNAAAAATAGAGCTCTTGTNAANGGTGGAGGAAGGAAGCCNTGGAAGCAAAANGGCCGGGGTGTTGCCCGTGCNGGCACCATACGTTCTCCTCTATGGAANGGTGGGGGTGCCATTTTTGGGCCTGAANCCCANGCATANAATCATAAACTTCCAAAAAAANTNAGTCAACTNGCTCGCCGTTCTATTTTGTCAAGTAAAGNATCTGAAGGCAACCTGGTCATCGTGGAAGNTTTCGAACTGGATAGCCATAAAACGGCTGATTTNGTACGTGTTCTAGNNGCATTAGAACTTCAAAATAAAAAAGTNACCTTATTNGTTACAGGCNTNGCTNATAATTTAGATAAAGCGGTAAGAAATCTTAAAAATGTTTACCTTGTTGATGCAAAAAAAGTAAGCACCTATGACCTTATNGATTGTGAAGTNCTTGTAATCGANAAAGNNAGTGTTTCGATCCTAACTGANATTCTCTNTGACTAGCTATGTATTCAAAAATTATTATTAAACCGGTTCTGACNGANAAAATGGCNATTCTTGAGGAAAGAGAAAATAAATTTGCTTTTCTCGTNTCAACNGNTGCNAATAAAACGGAAATCAAAAAAGCAGTAGAATCCAAGTTTGATGTCAAAGTTGTAAAAGTTGCCACAATGAATCAGTCNGGAAAACANAAGCANATGACCGTGCGCAGTGGAGGGCGCACCATTCGTACAACAGGGAAACGATCAGACTATAAAAAAGCAGTTATTACACTTGAATCCGGCTCTACCATTGATCTNTTNAGGGGTGAAACAGCGAATTAATTATGGGTATTAAGCAATTAAAATCNATAACTCCNGGNTCACGGTTCGCATCCCGCTCTGATTTTTCAGATCTTACAACACGTAAACCTGAGAAACGTCTGACAACCGCTCTNAGAAAGAGCGGTGGACGNAATAATACAGGCAGNACTACAATTCGNCATCGGGGAGGTGGGCATAAGCGTCGTTACCGGATTATTGATTTTAAACGGGACAAATTTGATATANCTGGNATAGTAGCAACCGTTGAATATGACCCAAATCGTTCTGCGAATATTTCTTTGATACATTATNCAGATGGTGAAAAACGGTATATTTTNAGCCCNGCTGGGCTTAAGGTCGGGGANCCGGTCNTNTCCGGTGAAAAGGTACCCCTTAAAGTTGCNAATTGTTTACCCTTAAAAAGTGTNCCNNCCGGGTTATTTGTTCATAATATAGAANTGGAGCCTGGCAAGGGTGGGCAAATGGTTCGTTCTGCCGGNGCTTCGGCTCAGGTGATGGCACATGATGGTGGATTGTGNACNTTAAAANTNCCNTCNGGTGAAATCCGTATGGTCAGAGAAAACTGNATGGCAACCATNGGNCAGGTGGGNAATAGGACCCATGANCAGATTGTTTCAGGAAAGGCGGGTCGGACACGTTGGTTAGGACGACGGCCTAAAGTGAGAGGTGTTGCNATGAATCCCGTTGATCACCCAATGGGTGGAGGCGAAGGTAAATCTTCAGGAGGTCGCCATCCAACCACACCNTGGGGTAAGCCGACTAAGGGGTATAAAACCCGTAAGAAAAATAAAAAATCTGACGNAATGATNGTGAAGCGGAGACGATAGTTATATGNCACGTTCACTAAAAAAAGGTCCATTCNTTGATGAGAANCTTTTGAAGAAAGTTCANAAAATGAATGAGTCNGGGAAAAAGAAAATTATCAAGACATGGTCACGNAGNTCCATGATTACACCGGAATTGGTGGGGCATACCTTGGCAGTACATAATGGNAATAAGTTCATTCCTGTGTTTATTTATGAAAACATGGTTGGTCATAAACTGGGNGAATTNTCACCNACTCGCATATTCAGAATGCATTCAGGAGATAGNAAGAATTAATCATGGAAGCTAAAGCAATTGCACGGCACATCCACCAATCCCCNCGTAAGATTCGTAAAACCCTGGACAATGTCCGGGGATTAAAAGTGGGTGATGCATTGAACCAGTTNCATTTTTCCCCTGAAAAAGCAGCCAGTGTAATAGAAAAAACGCTGCGGTCTGCCGTATCAAACCTGATGAGCCAAAATGAAGAATTAAATATTGATCCTGAGGGATTAGGGATTAAAGAAGCATTTGTTGATGGAGGTCCTGTTATGAAACGATTCCGCGCCGCATCTATGGGGCGTGCATCACGCCTTCGCAGACCCACCAGTCACGTAACCATTGTTGTAACCGACGAAAAGTAAAGGAGTATCTTTTGGGCCAAAAAACACATCCAATTGGTTATCGATTAATTGTTAATAAAAAATGGCGGTCAAACTGGTTTGCGCCAAAAAATAATTATTCCAANGAATTGGAAGAGGATGTACGGATCAGAAAATATATTTCGCACCGGCTTCCAAATGCAGGAATTTCAAAAGTTGAAATTTCCCGAACATCAAANANGGTNACNATTACAATATTCACNGCGCGACCTGGAATTGTCATTGGNCGCGGAGGGGAAGANGTGAACCGTTTGAAAAAAGAATTACGNCAGCTTACGGGGAAAAAAGATGCGCAGATCAATATNTCTGAGGTCAAACGTCCAGAACTGGATGCTGCCTTGGTCGGGTCAAACATTGCNCATCAATTAAAAAAGAAGATATCCTATCGCCGCGTAGTCAACAAAACAATTCAATCGACGATGCGGATGGGTGCAGATGGTATCCGTATTAATGTGGCNGGACGGCTNGGAGGTGTGGAAATTGCCCGTAGTGAAAAATTCTCAGATGGAAGTGTACCGTTGCACACGCTTCGTGCTGATATTGATTATGCCNTGACNGAAGCNCATACNCAATATGGTGTTATTGGTATTAAAGTATGGATCTGTAACGGACAATTCAGCCGATAAGGATTTATGGATCAATGTTAGAACCNAAAAAANCAAAATTNAGAAGAGTCCATCGNGGAAACACNNGTGGTATGNCNATGCGTGGAAATCATGTGGCATTTGGNAGTTATGGATTAAAGGCNATNGAACCNGGCTGGGTTACNGCTCGGCAGATNGAGGCATCNCGGATCGTTATATCCCGTGTTGTTCGAAAAATTGGGAAAATGTGGATCAGGATATTCCCGGATAAGCCNGTTACNNCCCGTCCTGCTGAAACAAGAATGGGAAAAGGGAAGGGTGCATTGGACCATTGGATTGCTGTGGTAAAACCAGGAAGAATATTATTTGAAATAGATGGTGTGAGCCGTNATGAAGCTGAGCAGGCATTCANAGATGCCGGGCATAAACTNCCNATGAAAACAAAAGTNGTAGAACGGAGAGNGTTCTAATGAAGCAAACACAACTTCGCGAAATGAATGAANTNGAATTAAAAACNAAGTTAGATGAGAACCTGGAAGCCTTGCAGAATCTGAAATTTCAGCAGGCACTNCAGCAANTGGAAGATGGAACNATGATATCCAAGACAAAAAANGAGATAGCTCAGATCAAAACAGTGCTNAATGAATATAATCTTGGCATCCGAACTATGGAAGGNATCAAAGAATGAANCCTGAACGNAAACGTCAATCNCTTGTGGGNGAAGTTANCAGNACGAANATGNACAGCACNGTNANTGTNNNGGTAACCCGTCAAATNCCACATCCGANCTACCATAAAAGGGTAAANCGNTATAAAAATTANNTGGCACATGTTGCATCAGTTACACCGAATGAAGGTGATATTGTTAAGATTTCNNCTATCCGTCCCATAAGTAAACGAANACGNTGGCAGGTNAGCCANATCATTCGTGNAGCNGTGAAATTAGGATAANANNGTGATTCAGCAGGAAACNAGATTAAAGGTTGCAGATAATACAGGAGCCAANGANATCCTTTGNTTCAAGGTTNTGGGTGGNTCTANACGGAAATATGCNAGTATNGGAGATCAGATTGTGATCACGNTCAAAAAGGCTCTTCCTGGGGGGATGGTTAAAAAAGGAGAAGTNCANCGAGCTGTCGTTGTGCGTACACGGAAGGAAGTNAANCGTAAAGATGGAAGNCGGATTCGATTCGATGAAAATGCNGCTGTNTTATTANACAGTGCAGGTGAACCAAGGGGTACCCGTATCTTTGGGCCTGTAGCCAGGGAATTAAGGGATGTTGGATTTATGCGTATTGTCTCCATGGCGCCGGAGGTACTTTAACATGCATATTAAAAAAGGGATGACCGTCAAAGTAATCAGTGGAAATCATAAAGATTTGGAAGGAAAGGTGCTTAATGTTTTTCCGAAAAAACAGCGTGTAATTATTGAAGGGATTAACTTTAGAAAAAGAGCGACACGTCCAACCCAAGATAACCCTTCCGGGGGTTTTGTTGAGAGAGAAGCTTCCATTCACGTGTCAAATATAATGGTGGTTCACGGTGGTCAGGCAACCCGGGTTGGATACAAGAAACTTGAGGACGGCTCCAAGGTACGGATCTCCAAAAAAACGAATGAAGAAATTGAAGCTTAATCATGACTGAGAAAAAAGATACAAAGAAAAAGCCAAAGGTAAAGAAAAAAACTAAGCCTGTTGTTTATGTGCCTTCATTAAGGAGCATGTATAAGGATGAGATTGTACCATCTATGTTAAAGCTATTCAAATACTCCAATGTTATGGAAGTTCCGAAACTCAATAATATTTCCCTAAATATGGGCTTGGGGGATGCCAAAAACAATTCAAAAGATTTGGCAAGTGCCCTTGATGAAATCACGCTGATCTCAGGCCAGAAACCGATTGTAACGAAAGCAAAAAAAGATATCTCAAATTTTAAAATCCGCAAAGGATGGCCGGTGGGATGCAAGGTAACGCTAAGGTCTGATATGATGTATGAATTTCTGGATCGCCTGATCTCTGTTGCTCTACCAAGAACCCGCGATTTTCGAGGGCTGTCATTCAAATCATTTGATGGGCGGGGTAACTATAATTTTGGGGTGAAAGAGCAAATAATTTTCACTGAAATAGACTATGATAAAATCCAGTCCATTCGTGGATTAAATGTTTCAATTATTACATCTGCAGGTACAGATGATGAAGCGTATGAATTACTGAAACTGTTCGGATTTCCATTAAGAGATAAGCCGATAAAACAAGAAATCGAAGAGGCGGCTTAATGGCTAAAAAATCACAGATCCAAAAATCTAAACGAAAAGTAAAATTCTCGACACGTGAGAAGAAACGGTGTTTTAAATGTGGTCGACCCCATGGTTACTTAAGACGGTTTGGATTGTGCAGGCTCTGTTTCAGGGAAATGGCTCTCAAAGGTGAAATCCCTGGTATAACCAAAGCCAGTTGGTAGGAGATTTATCATGTCAATGTCAGATCCAATCGCAGATTTTCTAACCCGCATCCGTAATGGGTTTTCAGCAAAAAAACGCTGGGTAGACGTCCCGAGCAGCTCTCTTAAGAAACGGATAGCTCTGGTTCTTAAAGAAGAAAAATATATTAAAGATTTTTTCTTTATTTCTGGTGGGGGTAACAAAGAATTCATCCGGGTCTTTTTGAAATACGATTATCAGGGTAAACCTGTGATTGAAAATATTAAACGTGTGAGCCGTCCAGGCCTCAGGGTGTACGTTGGGGCAGGAGAGGCCCCGCGTGTTCTTGATGGTCTTGGTATTTCAATCCTTTCCACTTCGAAAGGTGTTTTATCTAACAAAAAGGCAAAACAGCTGGGTGTGGGCGGCGAATTGCTGTGTGAGGTCTATTAAAGACGATGTCGAGAATTGGTCAAAATCCTATCAATATACCAGCAGGTGTCAATATTGATCTTAAGGGTACCTTAGTGAAGGTCAAGGGACAAAAAGGTTCTCTTGAATACCAAGTCCATAAGGATATGAATATTTCTGAACATGATGGAACGGTTCTTGTCAATCGGAATTCAGATGCCCGGGAACAAAGAGCCATCCACGGGACAACCCGTCAAATGATACATAATATGGTTGTAGGTGTATCTGAAGGTTTCAGCAAAGAACTAGAGATCATTGGCGTAGGATATCAGGCACAGGTGCAGGGAACACGACTCCGGCTCCAACTGGGATATTCTCACGATATATATTTTGATATGCCAGAAGGTATAACAGTTACTGCCAACCGAACTGAGGTTAAGGTAGAAGGAATCGATAAACAGTTGGTTGGAGCTGTCGCAGCAAAAATCCGCTCATTTAGACCACCAGAGCCATACAAGGGTAAGGGTATCCGCTATAAGGGTGAATATGTCCGTTCTAAACAGGGTAAAACGGTAGGAGCGACATAGTGGCACATCATCGTTCAATCATTCGTAGAGAAGAGAGAAGGCGAAACAGGAGTAAAAAAACATCTCGTTTTCACGCAGGTCGTCCAAGGCTTGTTGTGTACAGGAGTTTAAGGCATTTTGAGGCCCAGATTATTGATGATTTTAAGGGAGCGACGCTGGTTTCTGTATCATCGAGAGATAAAGAATTGCAAGCTGCAGTTAAAAAAGCAGCAAATAAAATAGAAATCAGCCATATTGTAGGTGAAGCATTGGCTAAAAAGGCAAAAGCGGATAAGGTTGGCCCTGTTGTTTTGGACCGGAATGGATATCCCTACCATGGTCGGGTTAAGGCGTTTACTGAAGCTGCCCGTGATGGCGGATTGGAATTATAGGAGAATTTGATTTGGCAATTATTAATCCAGCTGAACTTGATCTTAAAGAAGAAGCAGTCGTAAAAATCAACCGGACAGCAAAAGTTACCTCCCGGGGCAAGCGTTTTAGATTCTCAGCTCTGATTGTGGTAGGAGATGGGAACGGACATATTGGTGTGGGGCTGGGAAAAGCCAATGAGGTGATTTCTGCCATCCAGAAAGGGAAAGACATTGCAAAGAGGAGTATCGTAAAAGTTTCAGTGATCAATGGGACAATTCCTCACACAATCATTGGCAAGCACGGGGCAAGCAGGATTATGCTCAAACCCGCTTCTCCTGGTACTGGAATAATCGCAGGATCCAACGTAAGGGCAGTAATGGAACAGGTTGGTATTCATAATATTTTAACAAAACGCCAGGGTTCAAAGAACTCGATGAACTTGGTTCATGCAACGATGGATGCCTTGCTTCGTATGAAAGATGCTGTTGCAATTGCAAATAAACGTGGTATTTCAATTGGTGAAGTGTTTAACTAATGGCTAAATCAAAAACATTACGTATTACACAGATAAAAAGTGGCATAGGCTATCCTGGTAAAGCTAAGGCTACTCTTCAAGCCCTTGGGTTGCGCAAAATGGAGCAAACCGTTGAGCATAGTGATACACCAGTGGTACGTGGAATGATTAATGTAATACCTTTTTTACTCAAGGTTGAAGAAGTATGAAGCTTAGTTCATTAACACCCGTTCCCGGATCGATAAAGAACCGAAAGCGTGTTGGACGCGGTCATGGGTCAGGCCTTGGAAAATCTGCAGGCCGTGGAGATAAAGGTGCAGGACAGCGCTCCGGGTTTAAGCGTCGGCCATGGTTCGAAGGTGGGCAAATGTCCCTAGCCCGCCGCCTGCCCAAACGTGGCTTTACAAACCTATTCAAGAAAGAATTCCAAGTAGTGAATCTGGATGCTATTGATACACTCGGATTAGTTACGATAAATCCGCAAGTTCTCGCAAAACATGGTTTAGTACGGTCGGCATTAAAACCGATTAAAATTCTTGGTGATGGTGAATTAAAAACAAAATTGAATGTAACAGCAACTGCATTCAGCAATTCAGCAAAAGAAAAAATTGAGAAAGCAGGCGGGACGGCCACAGAAGAGTGATCGATAAAATACAAAGCATGTTTGTAATTCCTGATCTCCGTCGGAGGATTCTGTTCACCATTGGTGTGTTGATTGTAGTACGTATGGGTGCACATATTCCTATTCCCGGAGTTAATGGTGAAGCACTTGCAGGTGCTTTTACCAATCTTCAAAACTCTCTCTTTGGCCTGTTTAATACCTTTGTAGGGGGAGCGTTTCAAAAAGCATCACTCTTTTCTCTTGGTATTATGCCCTACATTTCATCTTCAATCATAATCCAGTTGATGGGATCTGTACTTCCCTATTTTCAAAGATTGCAGAAGGAAGGTGAAGCAGGACGGAAGAAAATCACCCAGATTACCCGTTATGGTACAGTTCTTTTGGCTTCTATGCAGTCCTACGGTGTGGTGGCGGTCTTCCTGCCAAGCCTCACAGCGAATGGGCAGCCTGTTGTTATGAACCCAGGGTGGATGTTTACATTTACCGGAATGATCAGTATGGTTACTGGAACCCTGTTTCTCATGTGGCTGGGAGAGCGGATAACAGAACGTGGAATTGGCAATGGAATCTCCCTGATTATCATGGTTGGTATTATTTCAGCATTTCCCAACGTGATCCTAAGTGAGATCACCCTAGTTCAGGAAGGTGTCAGAGGTCTACTGTCAGAATTTATCCTGATGGGTATTATGTTTCTTGTTATCTGTTTTGTGGTCCTGTTGACGCAGGGGACCCGGAAAATCCCTGTCCAATATGCAAAACGGGTCGTAGGCCGAAAAGTGTATGGCGGACAGAATACCCATATTCCTATGAGGGTCAATACAGCAGGGGTTATGCCCATCATTTTTGCTCAATCAATTATGTTTATTCCAAGTACAGTTTCAACATTTCTTGGCGATAGTGATTTTTCTCAATCTCTCATGAACTGGTTTTCTTTTGATCATCCATTTTACTGGATCGTATTTGGATTAATGATCATATTTTTTACCTATTTTTACACTGCCATCGCTTTTGACCCCGTTCAAGTATCATCCACGATGAAGCAGCAAGGGGGTTTTATTCCAGGTGTAAGGCCAGGCAAAAAAACTGCGGAGTATATAGATAATATTTTAACACGTGTGACACTTCCTGGATCGATCGCATTGGCCTTTGTTGCAATTTTTCCTTACATCCTGATGAATACCATGAATATTAACTATGACCTAGCCTCATTCTTTGGTGGGACCAGTCTGTTAATTATTGTAGGTGTAGCTTTGGATACGCTCCAGCAAATCGAATCTCATCTGATGATGCGTCATTATGATGGTTTTTTGACCAAAGGTAAAATTCGGGGCAGGAGGCGTATGTAATGGTTCATACTCGTTCCATTCGCGAAATAGATAAAATTGCCCGCAGCTGTCAAATTGTTGCAGACACATTGATCTTTTTGGAATCATATGTTGTTGACGGAGCCTGTGTATCTGATTTAGATCAGATGGCAGAAGAGTTTATTCGTTCCAGGGGTGCACGGCCTGCTTTTAAAGGGTATATGGGTTTCCCTGCAACCTTGTGTGTTTCAATTGATGATGCAGTTGTACATGGTATCCCAGGAAAAGAGATCCTAAAAGATGGACAGATTGTTGGGATTGATTGTGGTGCTGAATTGGACGGCTATTACGGTGACCATGCGCGGTCTTTTGCTGTGGGTACAATTGATGTAGCCAAGCAAAAATTACTGGATGTGACCCGGGAATCACTTGCAAATGGGATCGAGCAGGCTGTCCCCGGCAACTATGTGGGGGATATTGGAAATGCGGTTCAATGCCATGCAGAAAATAATGGTTTTTCTGTGGTGAGGGAACTGGTAGGACACGGCATTGGTACAGAATTGCATGAAGAGCCGCAAATCCCAAATTATGGCAATGCAAAACAGGGATATCAATTGCGTTCGGGTATGTGTATTGCTATTGAACCGATGATCAATGCGGGCGGTAAAGAAGTCTACACTGCAACAGACGGCTGGACCATACTTACAAAAGATGGAAAACCATCAGCACATTTTGAGCATACAGTTGCTATTACAGACTCTGGACCAAAAATTTTAAGCGTGGGATCGAATGGCTAAGGAACAACCCATTACAATTGATGGAGTTATCAAGGAAACACTTCCCAGTGCAATGTTTCGTGTGGAAGTGGAGATCGGCGGCAACGCTCATGAAGTCCTGGCTCATGTCAGTGGAAAAATGCGGATGCATTTTATAAAAATCTTACCTGGGGATGTAGTTACTCTGGAAATATCGCCCTATGATCTTTCCCGAGGCCGTATTACGTACAGACAAAAATAATAGAATATGAAAGTTCGACCATCAGTAAAGAAAATTTGCGCTAAGTGCAAAGTGATCAAAAGGAAAGGAGTTGTGCTTGTTATCTGTGAAAACCCAAAACATAAACAGCGTCAAGGATAGGAAATAGAAATGGCACGTATTGTTGGTGTAGATATACCTCGAAATAAGAAAGTTCCCTATTCACTGCGTTACATCCATGGCATAGGATTGACTACAGCAAAGAAACTTTGCAAAGAGGCTAAAGTAGACTTGGATGTACGGGTTCAAGATTTAACCGAAGAACAGGTCGTTGCGCTGCGGAATGCTATTTCAGACCTTGGATACAAGGTTGAAGGTGAATTGCGGTCCGAAGTTGCTATGAATATTAAACGGCTCAAGGATGTTGGAACGTATCGAGGTCTTCGTCATCGCCGTGGTCTTCCTGCCAATGGACAGCGGACAAAGACCAATGCACGGACGAGGAAAGGAAAGAAACGAACGATTGGATTGGGCAAGAGTTAACCATTAATAAAGAGAGTCAAGATTGGCCGATAATAAATCAAAAAAGAAAAAGAAAAAAAGTGTGGAGCCTCATGGTGTTGCACACATCAAATCTACGTTTAACAATACGCACGTAACCATTACAGATAAATACGGCAATGTTATTGTGTGGGAAAAAGCAGGTACTTCCGGGTTTAAAGGATCACGGAAAAGTACTGCATATGCGGCAACTATGTCTGCTGATAAAGCGGCGCAATCGGCGCTTGCTTTGGGTATGTCCAGCGTGGATGTAGAAGTAAAGGGGCCAGGCTCTGGACGGGAGTCAGCTATTCGTGCCCTAGCCGTTGCGGGACTGCAGATTACTAGCATTAAAGATGTTACGCCTTTACCTCATAATGGATGCCGTCCTCCAAAGCGAAGAAGGGTTTAGGTATATTGTATGGCAAAAATCACAACTCCAAAAGGTAAACTGGTGCGGAAATTTGGTGAAAATATTTTTGGAAATCCAAAATACGACCGGTTGCTAAATCGCAAACCATATAAGCCTGGACAGCATGGACAGGGACGGCGTTCTAAGTTGTCCAATTACGGTGTTCAATTGCAGGAAAAACAAAAGATAAAATTTATGTATGGTCTATTAGAAAAACAGTTTCGCCTGACTTTTGAAAAAGCAGAAAAAATGAAAGGTGAAACCGGTACAAATATGCTTCAACTTCTTGAAAGCCGCTTGGATAATGTGGTGTACCGTCTTGGGTTTGCTCCTTCACGTCCTTCGGGGAGGCAAATGGTTAGTCATAAACATTTTCTTGTGAATAATAAAGTTGTCAATGTCCCTTCTTATATAGTAAACCCAGGGGATGTTATTGAAGTCCGTAAAAAAAGCAAGAAAATGGATATCATTCTTGACGCCATGCGCCGAATAAAGGGGGATATGGATCTTCCTTGGCTCGGATTGGATAAAGCTAAAATGCGGGGAACTTTTGTTGCGGTTCCCGATCGAGATGAAATGCAACTTACAGTCAACGAACAGTTGGTTGTGGAACTTTACTCAAAATAATTGAAATAGGAAAAACACTTTATGGCTACTAAAATACTTGAATTAAACGTTGATTTTAAAGAACAGTCAAAAGCAGGGGATACAGGATCATTTTCCTTACAGCCCCTTGAGCGTGGGTATGGTACAACACTGGGCAATGCCATGCGCCGTGTTTTGCTCACCAGCATTCCTGGTGCAGCAATTACCCACGTAAAAATTGACGGAGTGCAGCACGAATTTTCCACCTTATCCGGTGTGAAAGATGACGTGGCAGACATTATTATGAATCTTAAGAAAGTACGATTCAGATTGATGGATAATGAACCGGATAAAATCACACTATCGCTAAAAGGTAAAAAAGTATTTACAGCCCAGGATATTCAAGATGCCAGCGATCAGTATGAAGTATTAAATCCTGATGAATATATCACAGAAATTAATTCAAAAGGGAAGTTGGATATTGAACTGCGGATCGGGATCGGGAAAGGGTATGTGCCTTCAGAAGAGAATGATATGCCAAACCTTACCGTAGGTACACTTTCAATTGACAGTATTTTTAATCCTGTTACAAAAGTTACCTTCAATGTCCAGCCAGTACCTGGTGCAAAGGCCCCAATTGAAATTCTTGCTCTTGATGTGATCACTGACGGTTCAATTACGGCAAAGGATGCAGTATCCTATTCTGCGACCTACCTGAGGGACCATTTGAAGTTTATTGAAGCTATTGCAGATCCCAGTGTACTTGAGATATCTGATGGCATTTCCGAAGAAACCATGGCATTACGCAAACTATTAAACCAGACTATTGATGAAATGGAACTCTCAGTTAGAAGTTATAATTGCCTGCAGGCCGCTGGAATCAAATATATTCACGAACTGGTCAGCAAGGAAGAGAACCAGATGTTAAAATACAAAAACTTTGGACGAAAATCCCTGACCGAATTGGTGGAAAAGTTGGATACTATGGGGCTTCATTTTGGTATGGAAGTTGAAAAGATTATGGCTGAAGAAGGCTAATATATGGCACACAATAGATCCGGACGCAAATTAGGCCGTAAAACCGCCCATCGGAAGGCGCTTATGGCAAACCTAGCAACAGCATTGATTACCCATAAAAAGATCAAGACTACCGATGCAAAGGCGAAGGAACTTCGGATGTTTATAGAACCACTCATTACATTCGCCAAGCGGGGAGATCTCCATGCACGGCGCCAGGTTCTTAAGAAAATTCCTCATAAGTCTGTAGTCCGCGAATTATTCGAAGCCGTGGGTCCAACATTTACAAACCGCGATGGAGGATATACCCGGATCACTAAGCTTGGTTTTCGGGATAACGATTGTGCACCCATGTCTATGATTGAATTTGTCGACATGGTGAGTGAATTGGTCCCACAAGGTGAAACAGAAGAATAATCGTTTAGCTTCTGACTGTATTCTTGTGAACCGTAAAAGGAACACGTTAGGAAGGGCGACTTTTGTTGCCCTTCTTTTTTTACTTAAAGCTGAAATCGGTGCCCAAACCTTTGGTGTTCGTGCCCTGTGGGTGGTTCGCGATCATATTTTAACGGAAGAAAAAATTGATCATGTTCTCAATTTTGCAGAGGATAATAATTATAATCATCTGTTTGTCCAGATCCGAGGACGTGGGGATGCCTATTATACATCCAGGCTGGTACCACGGTCGCATCTATTAAAAGAAACAGATTTTGATCCCCTGGCCTATATTTTAAAAAAGGCAAAAAGAACCCAAATCAAGATTCATGCCTGGTTTAATGTGTATTACCTCTGGTCTTCTCCACAAAGACCCTTTCAGCATGACCATGTTTTATTAAGGCATCCAGAATGGATAGACTCTAAAGATCCAGATCAAATGAATGTTGGCCAGATGATGGATAAAATGAGAAAAGACCGCAAAATCAATGGTGAAGGTTTTTACCTTGCACCGACCCATCCGGAAGTCGATGCACACCTTCAGAATATTATTACAGAATTATTGCAGAATTATCGCTTGGATGGTATCCATTTTGATTATATACGGTATCATGATCTAGGCTGGGGGATGAACCCTACGGGTTTAAAATTCTTTTTGAATTACACCAGCGGCATTCCAGACCTGCCTTCCTTAAAAGTTCAGGAAAAACCTTCATTCGCAGATTTTAAGCGGGCTTCCATTACAGGTTTCTTGAGTAAGGCATCCATGAGAATCAAGGCCTACCAGCCCAAGTGTATCATATCGGCTGCTGTTAAACCCAATCTCTATAATGCACGAAACACTTTCGGGCAGGAATGGGATGTGTGGTTAGCCAGCGGGTATATCGATTGGGCAGTCCCTATGAATTATACCCTCGATAAAAGTATATTTGATCAGAATCTCCAGATTATGAAAGACAATCTACCCCAAAAATATCTAAACCGTATTATTATGGGAATTGGTACATATAATCAAAACGCCCGTTCTGCAGGTAAAAAGATTTACCAGACAGGGAAAAATGATTTCGGCGGTATAAGCATTTTCTCTTATACGGTATTTAAGAATGAACCCTCCTATGCAAAACAATTAATAAACTATTTAAAGTGACCCTGTTTTGTAGGTTATAATGTCCCGAGAAATTCATCCACCTACTGGAACAAAACTCTCCTGCAAGAATTGGCAGATTGAAGCTGCCTACAGAATGATCCAGCATAATCTGGATCCGGACGTTGCTGAAATTCCAGATGAACTCATTGTGTATGGCGGTAGAGGAAAAGCTGCCCGGGATTGGGAATCATTTGACGCTATTTTAAACACATTGAAACGTCTTGAACCTGATGAAACGTTACTGGTACAATCCGGGAAGCCAGTTGGTGTGGCAAAAACACACACCCGTTCACCCAGAGTTTTAATCGCCAATTCAAACCTGGTTCCTAACTGGGCTACATGGAAGCATTTCAATCAATTGGAAAAAGAAGGACTCATGATGTTTGGGCAAATGACTGCTGGTAGCTGGATCTATATAGGAACGCAGGGAATTCTGCAGGGAACCTATGAAACATTTATAGCTGCAGCTAAAACCCATTGGAATACGGATTCACTCATGGGAAAACTTGTCTTAACTGCAGGGCTTGGAGGAATGGGCGGTGCCCAGCCGCTGGCTGTTTCCATGGCCGGCGGGGTTTCTATATGTATCGAGATTGACCATCGACGAATCCAGAGACGCCTTGAAACACGATATTTGGATCAATCCACAGCTTCACTGGATGAAGCCCTAGAATGGGCTCAGAGTGCCCTGAGTTCTAATAAACCGCTGTCAATTGGTTTATTAGGAAATGCGGCCGATTTGGTACCGGAATTCGTTCATCGGGGGATAATACCCGACCTGGTGACGGACCAAACGTCGGCCCATGATGAATTGATAGGCTATATCCCAAATAACTATACCTTGGATGAGGCCAATGCACTTCGAGAAACAAACCCGGAAACCTATGTTAAAGAATCGATCAGGGCTATGGGAGAACATGTGCAGGGTATTCTCGAACTGAAAACGCAGGGTTCTATCGCGTTTGATTATGGAAATAATATTCGTGCACAGGCAGTAAAAGCCGGTGTTGAAAATGCCTTTGATTATCCAGGATTTGTCCCCGCCTATATTCGCCCTCTCTTTTGTGAGGGTAAGGGACCGTTCCGCTGGGTGGCTTTGTCAGGTGAACCGGAAGATATTTACAAAACGGACCAAAAAGTACTGGAGATGTTTTCTGCTGATGCGGCATTGTGCCACTGGATCAAAATGGCACGGGAAAAGGTCCATTTCCAGGGCCTGCCATCCAGGATATGCTGGCTGGGCTATGGTGACAGGGCCAAATTNGGGTTGGCATTGAATGCAATGGTTCGCTCCGGTGAATTATCTGCACCTATTGTTATAGGCCGGGACCATCTNGANTGNGGTTCCGTGGCATCNCCCAATCGAGAAACAGAAGCCATGAAAGATGGAACTGATGCCGTTGCAGANTGGCCAGTGCTCAATGCCCTGTTAAATACTGCAAGCGGNGCATCCTGGGTTTCCTTTCATCATGGNGGNGGNGTGGGNATAGGCTATTCNCTGCATGCTGGNCAGGTGATNGTAGCGGATGGNACAGATGAAATGGATGTCCGGCTCCAAGCCGTNTTANCCAATGACCCNGGTATGGGAATTTTCCGCCATGCAGATGCAGGGTATGAAGATGCCATTGAGAATGCTAAAAAGTGGGATATAGATATTCCCATGNTAAAATCACCATAGATCATTCTTTATGTTATCCCTGAAACTTTCCAATGTTGGACAACTAGTTACTTACAATNCTGAAACCATGGATATGGCAGTCCNANACAATGTTGANATTGTCATTGAAGGGCACNAGGTAANAGAAGTGGGGCAGNATCTCGGTGATGCNGACNCANTANTAGACTGTAAGGAAAAACTCGTTACACCTGGGTTTGTAGACCCNCACACTCANCCTGTTTTTTTAGATGGNAGGGAGGATGAGTTTGCNATGCGGTCTCAAGGNGCCACNTATGAACAAATNNCTGCAGCTGGNGGCGGTATTGTGAATAGCATTGAAGGTGTCCGGAANGCNTCNGAAGCTGAACTNATCTCAAGGGTGNAANNTCGNATGGATCGATGCCTGAAACTGGGTACTACAACTGTTGAATGTAAAAGCGGATATGGCTTAAATAAAGAATCAGAACTAAAATCACTTAAAGTAATAGATGAAGTTAATCAATCTCATGATATTGACTTGATTGCCACTTTTATGGGTGCACATGCATTTCCGCCAGAATTCAAGGACAACCATACCGATTATGTGGATCTGCTCTGTGATGACATGATTCCTGAAGTTGCAAAGCAGGGTATCGCAATATTTAATGATGTTTTTTGTGAGAACGGTTATTTTACGCTCGAACAGACCCGTCGTATCCTTAATACAGGAAGCAAACATGGACTAGTTCCACGGATCCATGCTGATGAGTTTGAAGATTCTGGTGCAGCAGTATTGGCAGGGGAAACAAACTCTATTTCTGCTGACCACCTCATGGCGGTAAGTGAAAAAGGTATTCAGGCAATGATTGAAAATAATGTGATTGCCACATTGCTTCCAGGTACAACATTTTTCCTGGGAAAAAGCACTTATGCTCCTTATGATAAATTTAAAAAAGCAGGCGTTGATATAGCACTGGCAACCGATTATAATCCAGGGAGCTGCCATATCCAATCCATGCCATTTATTCTGTCCTTGGCCTGTATCTACATGAAGATGCCAGTTCTGGATGCTATTAAAGCAGGCACATATATAGCAGCTAAATCACTGCTGTTAGATGATAAAATTGGTTCTATCGAGCCTGGAAAAAAGGCAGATATCCTTGTTTGGGATATTCAACGAGCTATTCAGATCCCCTACCTGGTTTCAGATTATCCGATCCACTCTGTATTAAAAAACGGACTTCCTGTATTTACCGCTTGATTCTCCGTCGGGCAACAGCGTAAAATCCCGCCGAACTTTTTGTACAGAAGGATGCAACCTAAACGAATTTTATTTATTGTGCTTTTTGCACTTATACTGAACGCAGATGGACTCTTCGGAAATTATGCGTTTAAGAAAAAAGTTAAAACTGTCTGCAAATCCTATCGTATACCTGTTGAATCATCTCAACTTTCACTCGATTCGGATGAATTTTCCATAACCATGGAAAGTGGTAGAAATAATTTTGAAATGTTCATGCTCGTTGGCTTTGCGTCTGCCGGGCAGGCCATTGCACATCAAAAACAAATGGGATTGGCTAATGCTTATACGCCGGGCACGGTTCGAGTCAGTGTGGCTGTTCCCATTTCAAAAGGCGATTTCAACACTTTCGTGGCCAACTGTTCTGCAGATATGGCTATCTCGTTAGCCGACGGGCGTATGGATTCATCTGAGTTCATGCAGGAAATCATGAAAAACATGGAAATACTGTAAGGAGTCACAATGCTTCAAGATCCTAATTCAATCATGGGACTATTAACACAATATGGACGGGCAGTTGGCTGGTCCATTGCAGCTGCTGTTGGTTTTGCCTTCGGCATCGGGATTGCGTTAAAGGTTTTTGACATGCTATCCACAGATATTGATGAATGGGAAGAGATTAAAAAAGGGAATATGGGTGTTTCCCTTATATTTGTCTCCCTGATCGTCATGGTTGGATTGCTTGTATATAAAGTGATTTAAGTCACTTCAATAATACAAAAATCATGAAAAGCCTTTCCAGAACTGGGAAGGCTTTTTTGTAAAAGGGCACTATGGACATTCGGGTTTGACTTGAGAGAGATGGATCGAAGTTCTGTAGCGGGTCCAATGTTTGTATTACGGTGCTGTATTTTTCTTTTTTTTATCCCTTAAAACAGGTATAAAAAGATATACATCAGTATGGGTGCAGCAGCAGTATTGATCAAGTTTACCACATCATTTGTCACCCAACGATGCCCAGAGATCAATAAGGTTTCTGCTTCTGCCCTTTCAATAATCTCACCTGTTTGAGTTTCATATTTTCCCTGTACGGTCGCGCCCAGAATTGAATCGATCAATGCAGCTAAAAATCCACTTAGTATTATTCCATAAATAATAAAACTCGGCATAGGAAGGGCATACCAAATCAACATTCCCATAAGACAGGACCCCAACAAAGACCCTAGAGTTCCAATTCGTGTTATACCGCCAGAGAGTCCGTGCTGAATGGGTAATAACGTTATAATGGACACAGGTTTCTTTTTTGATAATTTTCCAAACTCTGTTGCCCATGTATCCGACATTGCCGCTGCCACTGAGGATAGGAATAAAAAGAAAAATATTGGATCAGGGTTCAAGTAATCATATATGCAAATGAAGAGTGCAACTCCACCATTGGCATACACCTGGATGATATCCCTGTTTGATCCTTTTGTGCGATAGAAAGATGCATTTCTTAAGGCCTTGCTCAGAATGGAACTTAGAATAAAAAAGACAGCCAGTGGCAGAAGGTAACGCCATGAACCCAATATTGAGATTACTATTCCCATAATCATGCCGCCATAATATCCGCTCCTTGATAATGCATTGAATTGATAGGCTACGGAGAACAGTAAAATAACAATAAAGAGTACAATAGATGAGTCAGAAACTGTGAGATTGAAAAAATTATTTGCTTCAGCTACATGTCTAAAATACCCTATCATAAATAGCATACTGACCATTGGTATGGATATATTATCAGATCCTTGACAACTGGTAATCTCTGCTACAGTAGCCCCACAGGCTGTAAAGATGGCCAATCCAAGTAAATAATTGTTTGAATGATCATACAGTATCTGAGATCCCATATAAATGATCACAAAGGCACTGATGAAAAATGCAATCGTTCCTTGTATGGTTTTTCTATCATACCATATAGTGAAGGGTTTCGATTTTTCTGAGGTTTGACCTACTTGAGCTGCTAAAGGATCAGACACAGCCAGTATAGCCAGACTCAAAATAACAAACTCTGAATATTCCCAGAATCCTATAACAAGGCATAGGTATGCAATCGGGAAGTAAATGGTTCCGTAAGTTTTTCTTTCCTGGGAATGGATTCCTTTTAATTTTTCTTTTTTCAAAGCCAATCCGTTCAAAATAATAAAGATAATGGCCAAGATGGCAGGCTGAAGATTTGTTTTAAATAACAGAGGGGAAGAAGTCACCATGATTCCAATAAGAAAATGAACCCATTTGCGATTTGATTCGGGATCAATCCAGCCGGATTTTAAAGTAAAGTCACTTCCTCCAGCGCATCCCAGTATCAGTGCAAGAAAAGTGCAGAATGTCCACCATTCATTTTCAAAAGGAATCCAGACCGGAAATGACATGAATAAACTTATTATTGGCCATATTAAATGGCAATGGTTGAAC
>PBCV01000014.1 GCA_002717915.1 Fidelibacterota bacterium
CGATCTTTTCCAAAAAGTTTTTGGATTGCAAGGTATGGCTGTTTTTGCGTCCATGGTTGCTTATCTCTCGGCTCAGTTTATTGATGTAAGGATTTTTCATTTCTGGAAAAAATTGACCAAGGGAAAACACCTGTGGTTGCGAAATAATGGTTCAACAATTATAAGCCAGTTTGTTGATACTGCAGCTGTCTTGATATTATTATGCTCAGCGGGTGTAATTGAGTGGGATAGATTCTGGCTTCTACTAGAAAACGGATTTTTGTTTAAGGTCCTGGTGGCCTTAATTGATACTCCGGTTATCTACGGGGTAATCTATGCATTAAAAGGCAAAATTGACATTGCACACTATGATGAAGGATAATTAAATGACAAATCATGATACACTAGAAGAAATAACTAGAAATTTGTTGAAAGAAATTGGTGAAAACCCAGATCGGGAAGGCCTGTTGAAAACCCCGTACCGTGTGGCAAAGACCTGGGAATTATTTTCCAAAGGTTATAACCAAAATTTGGAAGATATTATAAATAATGCCATTTTTGAAGAAGATGCCAAAGACATGATCATTGTTCGCGATATAGAATTCTTCTCCTTGTGTGAACACCATTTATTGCCTTTTTTCGGCAAGGCTCATGTGGGATATATCCCAAGCGGAAAAATCGTTGGTTTGTCAAAAATCCCCCGGATTATCGATATGTTTGCCAGAAGACTCCAAGTCCAGGAACGCTTAACCCATCAAATTGCAGATGCAATTATGAATGCTATTGATCCACTGGGTGTTGCGGTAGTCATGGAAGGTCGCCACATGTGCATGCAGATGCGGGGAGTGGAGAAACAAAACAGCTTTGCATCAACCAGTGCTATGCTCGGGCAATTCCGTAAGTCTTCTGAAACAAGATCTGAATTTTTATCAATCATAAACAGGACAGTGGTATAAATGGTCAACTTTGACTTGGCAATTTTGGGTGGCGGCCCTGGCGGATATGTTGCAGCGATCCACGGAGCAAAACTGGGTCTAAAAACATGCATTATTGAAAAAGATAAATTAGGTGGTATTTGCCTCAATTGGGGATGTATTCCAACCAAGGCACTTTTGAAGAACGCAGAAGTTTACAACACGATAAAGAATGCGGATAAATATGGGATCAAGGTAGACAAAATTGCCGTGGATTTTCCTGCAAACATTAAGCGCAGCAGAGATGTGTCAAACCGACTGAGCAAGGGTATTGAATTTCTCATGAAGAAAAATAAGATTACCCATATCTATGGCATGGGGAAGCTTACATCGAAGACGACTATTGAGACGAACAGTAGTAAAAAGAAAGAAAAGGTTAATGCCAAAAAGATTATCATTGCTACAGGGGCTCGNCCGANATCTTTCCCCGGGATGGAAATNGATGGNAAACGGGTAATNAGTTCGAANGAAGCCATGNTGNTANATNCACCACCCAAAAAAATGATTATCATTGGTTCAGGTGCAATCGGNAGCGAATTTGCNTATTATTACAATGAATTCGGGACNGAAGTTCACTTGGTGGANATGATGGANNGNATCCTNCCTGTTGAGGATNNNGATGTNTCCAAGAGAAGTNGNAANNANTNTNAAAAAATCCGGNATTAAGATNTNACTTGGAACCAAAGTATCCCAGATTGANANCNTAAAAACAAAAGTGAAAGTCCACACAGAAAAAGATGATAAAAAAGAAATNCTGGAAGGTGATNTGGCNCTTNTGGCGGTGGGTGTAACAGGGAATATTGAAAATATTGGTCTTGAAAATCTTGGAATAACAACTGATCATGGCGCCATCAAAATTAATGAATTCAATCAAACCAATATTTCAAATATTTACGCCATTGGCGATGTGTCAGGACCACCCTGGCTGGCACACTTGGCATCTGCCCAGGGACATGTGGCGGCAGATCATGCNGCGGGGCGTTCACCAAAGCCGGTAGATTATTCGAACATACCNGGNTGTACCTATTGCCAGCCGCAAGTGGGATCATTAGGCATGACAGAAGCTCAGGCAAAAGAAATAGGCCATGATGTGAAGGTAGGNAAATTTTTATTCCAAGCCAGCGGAAAAGCCCTGGCTGTTGGTGACACAACCGGATTTGTAAAACTGGTCTTTGATGTGAAATATGGTGATTTGCTGGGAGCTCATATTGTGGGATCAGAAGCAACTGAGCTTATTGCAGAACTTGGAGTAGCAAAAGCATTGGAAACTAGATGGGAAGATATTGCAATGACAGTTCATGCCCATCCTACTTTATCCGAAGCTGTAATGGAAGCGGCCATGGATGCATTTGGATCGGCAATCCATCAATAGCAATCATGATTGAAACAAAATTAGATCAAATACAGATTAGGGATTTAGGACTTCAACCCTACTGGGATGTATGGCAATTCCAGAAAGAAATGCAGTTAAAACGAATACATGACGAAATAGATGATACATTAATCCTGGTAGAACATGATCCTGTATACACTTTGGGGAAAAATGCGGATGAAAATCATTTACTCCAGAGCAGGAATAAATCTGTGGATGTTTTTAATATTGAACGGGGAGGAGACATTACCTTTCATGGCCCAGGGCAACTGGTAGGCTACCCAATTTTAGATTTATCCAATTATAAAAAAAGTGTGAGTTGGTACATGCGTACCCTGGAGCACATTACTATTGATGTCCTGAAAGAATATGGAATCAAGGCAAAACGGACCGCAGGATTAACGGGTGTCTGGGTTGGCGATGAAAAAATTGCTGCTCTGGGTGTACGAATCAGCCGATGGGTCACCATGCACGGATTTGCATTAAATGTAAATCCCGATCTTTCATTTTATGATGGTATTATTCCCTGCGGGATTTTTCATTGCGGTGTGACTTCCATGGAACAATTATTGGGCAAAAAACAAGATATGGAAGAAGTAAAGAAAACTGTGATCGAAAAATTCAACCATCATTTTTTAAGGTTATAGTTCTATGGCCCGGTTGCACGGATTTACAAAAACACAGATTCTGGATGTATTCCGCAAGATGGCCTTATCCAGAAGATTAGATGAGAAAATGCTCATATTATTAAGACAGGGAAAAAGTTTTTTTCATATTGGAGCTTCAGGACATGAAGCAGCCCAACTGGCCGCAGCTGTTTTAATCCGTCCGGGTGAAGACTGGTCCTATCCTTATTACAGGGATGGTGCCTACTGTATTGGACTAGGAATGACCGCTCGGGAACAACTACTCTGTTTCCTGTCCAGGGCCGATGACCCTAATTCCGGCGGTCGCCAGATGCCGCAACATTATGGACATAAGGATCTCCGTATTGTAAGTCAATCCAGCCCAACAGGAACCCAATTTTTACAGGCTGTCGGAACTGCCATTGCCCGGAAAATGGAAGAAACAAAAGATGTGGTTTATGTGTCTTCCGGCGAAGGGACCACAAGCCAGGGCGATTTCCACGAAGCATTAAACTGGGCGAGTAATGCAAAAGCACCGGTTATTTTTCATATCCAGGATAATGAGTATGCCATTTCTACCCATAAATCCGAGCAGACGGCTGATTCGGTTTATACCATGACGGCCGGTTTTAAAAATCTCTCAAGATATGACGTGGACGGCACCAACTTTTTTGAAACAAATCTTGCATTTAAACAGGCAGTTGAGCGGGCGAGGAGAGGGAAAGGCCCATCTTTGATTGTGTCGAATGTGGTGCGTTTGCTGCCCCATTCCAGCTCTGATGATCAGCGAAAATATCGCACCCCAAAAGCATTAGAGGAAGATAGAAAAAGAGACCCATTGACCATTCTNGAAGATCAATGTATTCGGGAAAAATTGATTTCAGCCAAAGAAATTGAAAAAATTCGTACCGAAGTCAAAGCACAGGTAGATGCAGACACTGAATGGGCAGAAGGTCAGGAGCATCCCGATGGAGATACAGCATTGGATCACATCTATAGCGGTGACATNCCTATGAATGAACCGAGTTTTGACGCTGTGGCGGATAAAGTTGTAATTGTGGATGCCATCAATCATGCATTNAAAGAAGAAATGGCTCGAAACGATAAAATGGTCATTTATGGACAAGATATTGCTGATCCCAAAGGCGGTGTTTTTACGGCAACAAAAGGTCTTTCGGATGAGTTTGGTATAGACAGGGTGTTCAATTCACCCCTGGCAGAATCATCCATCGTAGGCACAGCTGTTGGGATGGCCGTTGCCGGTTACAAACCAGTCGTAGAAATTCAGTTTGGTGATTATATCTGGACAGCNATGATGCAGTTGCGGAACGAAGTTTCCACGTTACGTTACCGATCAAATAATGCTTGGAAATGTCCATTAGTCGTCCGGGTACCNGTTGGAGGATATATACACGGTGCCTTGTATCACAGTCAGTCCATTGATGGATATTTCATTCATATGCCAGGGATTTACCTGGCGTACCCATCCAATGCAGCGGATGCAAAAGGGTTGCTAAAAATGGCCTGCAGAATGGATGATCCTGTCATCTATATGGAACATAAAGGACTTTACCGACAAGGCTATGCTGCAACAGAAGAACCTGGGGAAGATTATGCACTACCTTTTGGTAAGGGACGAATTGTTTGCCAAGGGAATGAGCTTACCATCGTTACTTGGGGTGCCATGGTTCAAAAATCTATTGAAGGAATAAAATCATTGGCTCTGGCAGACGGAGTGGTGGAGATTATTGATCTTCGTACTTTAAATCCCCTAGACCTGGATATGATTGAGGCTTCTCTTGAAAAAACAGGTAAGGTCTTAGTTGTTTATGAGGATAATTTGACAAACGGGCCTGGNGCTGAAATTTCTGCTCTAATCGCTGATCGATTTTTTGAATTACTCGATGGGCCTGTCCGCCGCGTGGCTGCAAAGGATTCCCCAGTTCCATTTAACTGGTTCTTGGAAGAAAAAATCCTTCCCCAAACTGAAGATGTGTCTATAGCCATTCAAGAATTGCTGGAGTATTAAATGATCGTTGATGTTGTTATGCCAAAAATGGGTGAATCCCTAACCGAAGGAACAATACTTGAATGGCGCAAAAAAGTAGGTGATCCGGTTGCCCTGGATGAAATTCTACTTGAGATTGGCACAGATAAGGTTGACTCAGAAATTCCCTCTTCTGCCGCAGGAACTGTAGTGGAAATACTAGCAGAACCAAATGATATAAAAGAGGTAGGTGAGGTGATTGCCCGAATTGATACAAATGGAAGTGGCACTAAACAACAGTCTGATAAAAAACGAGATTCAGCACCAACTCCAGAGCCCTTACCTGAACCGAAAAAGNAAGCAGAAACAAAACCTGGTTCANCTTCTCCAACTTCANCTACACCTGGGGTAAAGAAGTTTTATACTCCCGTGGTGATGAAGATCNCTGCAGAACAAGGTCTACCNTTAAGTGAGTTAGAAACGATTTNTGGGACTGGNCGTGGTGGACGGGTAACGAAAAAAGATATTCTTGNTTACATCGAAGGTCNTGGATCAATGCAGGAACNACCTACTCCTGTTTCATCCGTTACGNCAGGAANTACGGAAGAAATGCATCACATGCGGAAACTCATTGCAAAACATATGAAAGAAAGCATTGAAACATCGGCCCATGTTTATGTGATGACAGAAGTGGATATGACTACTATCGTGGATTTTGTAGAATCAAAGGATGACTCTTTCCACCAGAAGGAAGGGTTTAACCTGACTTATACACCTTTCATAGTGGATGCAGTGGTTAAATCCCTGCAGGATTATCCTGAAATGAATGCATCTATTTCGGGAACATCTGTCGCATACCATAGGAATATCAATATCGGATTAGCGGTTGCAGTTGAAAATGGTCTCATGGTTCCATCCATGGCCAATTGTGAAGAGAAAAATTTTCTTGGACTTTGCCGGTCTGTAAATGATGTTGCCAAGAGAACCCGAAGCAGCACTATTTCTGCAGATGAATTGTCCGGGTCTACTTTCAGCATTACAAATTTCGGGGTATTTGGTGTTTCGATTGGCACTCCAATCATTAATCAACCCAATGTTGGGATTCTGGGCGTTGGTGCGATCAAGAAACAGCCCATTGTTGTGGAATCCGCTGAAGGTGATGCAATTGCGATTCGAAGCATGATGATGCTTTCATTGGGATTCGATCATAGGCTGATTGATGGTGCCGGTGGTGCAAAATTTCTTAGTCAGGTTAAACATAATCTTGAAACCATGAATCTGAATACGGTTTTTTAATGTCTATTGACCACGTTTTAAAACTGTATTCGGAAACGATCCGTTCGCCCTATCTCCATTACGGATTTTGGGATGACCCGACCACCGTAGATTTGGATAAGATAACCTTACAGCATATTAAAGACGCACAAATACGATATATTGAACATCTAACTTCTTTCATTCCTGAAACAGTACATTCTATTCTGGATGTGGGGTGTGGCATTGGGGGTAATGCGGAGTATCTTTTAAAAAAAGGATACAATGTTGAAACATTATCCCCAGACGATTACCAGAGAGATGTAATACATGAAAAGTTTAATGGTGAAATGGTTTTCCACCATGTAAAATTTGAAAATTTCACCCCTCGAAAATCATACGATCTGGTTCTTGAAAGTGAAAGCGCCTGCTACATAAACATGGATGCAGGTTTTAAAAAGGCGCGGGAAACATTATTGAATGGAGGCTACTTACTGGCTTCTGATTATTTTGTACATCACAAGGATGAATCAAAAAATCCACATTTAAGATCATCCCATCTTATGGAAAGGTATCTCTCCGCGGCAAAGGTAAATGGATTTAATTTGATTAAAGAATACGATCAGACTGACAATACCATGCCTACATTGGATTATGCGAAATATTTTTTAGAACGGTTTGTGAACCCAGCGATAGAGTATGGTGTTTATTCTGCGAGAAAAAATTTCCCCAAAATGTCTGTCATGGTAGGTAAAATGATTGGTCCAAAATGGGATGAGAAGAAAGATCAATTGGATTTGCTTGATAGCCAGCAATTCAGAAAATACCGGAAATACATGGTCTATTTATTTCATAAAAAATGATGTCTGAAATAATTACAAAGCCTTATAAACCTAAAATACGTCTTCAAATGACAGAGGGATACCTGTTTGTGAACACCGTGGTGCAAACCAACAGACTTCATACTGTATGTGAAGAAGCACGGTGCCCTAATATATATGAATGCTGGGACCGGCGTACAGCGACGATTATGATTCTAGGAGATATTTGCACCCGGGCCTGCAGGTTCTGTTCAGTGAAGACAGGAAAACCCAGCTGGAACGACCCACTGGAACCCTATCGTACTGCCATGGCGGTGAAGAAAATGAATCTCAAACACGTGGTTATTACATCGGTGGACCGGGATGATATTAGAGGAGATTATGGTGCATCCATCTGGGCCGAGACAATTGATCAGATTCATTGTCATGTCCCCAGTTGTAATGTGGAAGTTCTAACACCTGATTTTAAAGGTCATAAACCATCACTAAAAAAAGTATTCGGTGCGAAGCCGGAAATATTCAGCCATAACGTAGAGTGTGTTGAGCGAATCAGTAAACAGGTGCGAAGTCAAGCAAATTGGCAGCGCAGCATGAATATTTTGAAATATTCTGTGGAGAACGGATTGCGGACCAAAACCGGGATGATGGTTGGTCTCGGGGAAAATTTTAATGAAGTGGTAGAAACAATGAACCAGGTCATTGGTCTTGGTGTGAAGGTCTTTACGATAGGGCAATATTTACAACCCACGAAAAACCACCTGCCCGTAGATCGCTATGTAGAGGATCAGGAATTTATGGACTACGAAAGTATTGGTNTTGAACTGGGGTTTGATATAGTAAAATCGGGTTCGCTGGTGCGGAGTTCTTATCATGCAGATGANTGCATTTAATAGATCCAAATATTNCAGGGAAGCAATACCATTTAGGCACATCNNANCNTNTNA
Source organism: Fidelibacterota bacterium (assembly GCA_002717915.1). Lineage (GTDB taxonomy): Bacteria > Fidelibacterota > Marinisomatia > Marinisomatales > UBA1611. The sequence goes on from PBCV01000014.1 coordinate 7,958, forward strand.
NNNTNCGGAAAATTANNATTGTATGCCATTATTGCAGAAAAATAATNNCNCTTCCCGACGATTCAACATGNGAAACTATTTGGTATAATCCTTGTAACTTCANCNANTAGAANTTTTGTCTAAAGNACACCNATGNCNGAAAAATTATCAGAAAAAGAAATTGAANATTTTAATGTAAAAGACACGGANCAATATCCGGTCATGCCNTTACGAAATACGGTTTTATTNCCTCAACAGGTAATACCCATCTATATTGGACGGGATAGAAGTTTNAAATTGATCGATGAATTGGATCCTAAAAAACGCTATATTGTTGTTGTGGCNCAGGAAGATGGTTCCGTTGAAGACCCAANACCGGAAGACCTTTATGCATATGGGACACTGGCGCAGGTCTTGAAGGTTTTTGATATGCCCGATAACAGTAAGTCAGCAATTGTTCANGGTATNTCCCGGGTCAAGATTCTGGACTATATCAAACTGGAGCCATATTTTTCTGCTGCAGTTGAATCNATGGAAGACAAACCAATNACAGATCAATTGGAAGTGGATGCATTAANCANCAATCTGAGACAAGCCTTTGANGATTTAATGAAGGTGGCTCCAAATCTCACGGAAGAGCATTCTGGAATGTTGAAAAATATCCANAAACCCAATCGTCTCACTGACCGTGCTATTTCAGTNATNACCATTTCAAACCAGGAAAAACAGGAGATNCTTGAAGAACTGGATATTAAAAAGCGGATTGAAAAGGCACTAAATCTTATTTCNCGTGANATNCAACGAATAAAGTTAGGCGAAGANATTCAATCAGAAGTTCATGATGAGATCACAAAAACCCAGCGGGAATATTATTTNCGCGAGCAAATGAAAGCCATCAAGAAAGANCTGGGNGAAGATGAAGGATCAGTNGAGCTGAAAGAACTGGAAGANAAATTAAAAGCTGCTAAAATGCCNGAAGAATCAGAAAGTGTTGCCCTGAAAGAATTGGACCGATTNTCCAGAATTCCAACGCAGTCNCCNGAATACAATGTNTCCAGGACCTATATAGAATGGCTGNCTGACTTACCCTGGAGCGATTCAACAGAAGACCGTATTGACCTAAAACAAGCAATGAAAATATTGGATGAGGACCATTACGGTCTGGAAAAAGTCAAGGAACGTATTATTGAGTATTTAGCTGTGAGAAACTTGAAACAGAAAAAGGACCCTGATAGCACTGTTCGAGGACCTATTTTATGTTTTGGAGGTCCTCCTGGCGTGGGTAAAACGTCTCTTGGCAGATCCATTGCCCGAGCCATGGGACGCAAATTCGTAAGGTTATCCTTAGGAGGAGTGCGGGATGAAGCAGAAATTAGGGGACACCGTCGTACTTACATTGGAGCCTTGCCTGGGCGAATTATCCAAAGTATAAAAAAAGCAGGTAAGAATAACCCGGTCTTCATGCTGGATGAAATTGATAAACTGGGCTCGGACTTTCGCGGCGATCCCTCATCTGCCCTGCTTGAAGTATTGGACCCCGAGCAGAACCATTCCTTCAGTGACCATTACCTGGAAGTGGTCTTTGATCTGAGTAATGTTATGTTCATTTCTACGGCAAACTACCAGGATGCAATTCCTCCCGCGTTGAGGGACAGAATGGAAATCCTTGATTTTTCCGGTTACATTGAAGATGAAAAATTACAGATCGCCAAGCGTCATATTCTGCCAAAGCAAATTGAAGAAAACGGTCTTACAAAAGGCCAGGTATCTTTCGATGCTCCTTCCATAAAAGAATTGATCCGATCCTATACAAGAGAAGCGGGAGTCAGGAACCTTGAGCGGGAAGTGGCAAACGTTCTAAGAAAAGTTGCTCGGAAATTGGTTGAATCCAAAACGGAAAAGTTCAAGATCACCAAGAAACAGGTTGGTGAATATTTGGGCGCACCCCGTTTTCATTCTGAACTTGCAGAACGTACCACCAAGCCCGGTGTGGTAACGGGCCTGGCTTGGACGGCGGCTGGTGGAGATATCCTTTTTGTTGAATCCACCCGAATGAATGGTAAAGGGAAATTAACCCTGACAGGGCAACTGGGTGATGTTATGAAAGAATCGGCCACAGCTGCTTTGACCTTTGTCAGGGCACACGCCACTGAATATGGAATTGATCCTGAATTCAATGATACCTCAGATATTCATGTTCATGTTCCTGCGGGGGCCATACCAAAAGATGGACCTTCCGCAGGAGTAAGTATGGTCACTTCATTGGTATCCATCTTATCCGGCATACCGGTAAAAGCAAAAGTAGCCATGACAGGCGAGATCACACTTCGCGGTAATGTATTGCCCATAGGAGGCGTAAAAGAGAAAGTTACAGCAGCACACCGTTCAGGAATTAAGGAAGTGATCCTACCTGACCATAATCGTAAAGACCTTGAAGATGTGCCGGAACATGTAGCAAAGGATCTTACATTTCATTTTGCCAAGGAGATAAAAGACGTCCTGAGTATTGCGATACCGGGTGTTATTAAAACTAGAAAAAAATCTAATAATTCGTCAAAGAAATAATTAATATTCCCGACTATAAATAAGGGCGATTAGCTCAGTTGGTTAGAGCACTGCGTTTACACCGCAGGTGTCGGGAGTTCGAATCTCTCATCGCCCACTGAGGATATTGTCCTTGGCTCATTAAACTTACTTAAGGAAAAACAAACAAATGCCAGAAAAAAAAGAAGGGACCGTTAAGTGGTTCAATAATTCTAAGGGTTATGGCTTTATTGAATGTGAAGGCGAAAAGGATTATTTTGTTCATATGAACGAAATTCTAATGGACGGCTTTAAAACACTTTCAGAAAACCAAAAAGTTGAATTTGAAGTTGGTGAAGGTCCTAAAGGTCCTGTAGCTAAACAAGTGAGACCTTTGTAATTCTTCCCTGGAATTAGCTAAAAAAGCCACCTTATTTGAGGTGGCTTTTTTTTTATGATGTTAAATACTTATCAGAGATAATTTTACAGGCGTGATTTATGACATCATTAAATAAAATACGGTATTAATAAAATGCAGAAACCAAACCTAATGAACCGAATATGCGTAATCCTGTTCGGAGTATCATTGACATTTGCTCAGATAGAATTTGATGTGAACTGGACACCGTATGTGACCTATTACCTGAGTATGGTGGATATCAATACGGGTGAATCAAATATGCCTATTTTCCTGGCTGAACTCAGTCGTGAGCCTGATGCACCCGATTCGGTTGGGGTTGATATTGAATTTGAAATTATTATTGATTCTGATGCCCTTGGTGTAAATAATGAAACCCTGGTCAAGATTGAAACAACCGAACCTATTGTCCTGACAGCACCGATTCATCTTTCAAATATGGATCTCAATCTGGCTACAGATGAGATCTTTGATGATTTTGGAAATCCCGTTGATCTGAGCCTGGAGATTTCAGAACAAATGGACCTGAGTGATGCTGAAGATATGATGAGTGTGATCGTTCAGACTGGGCAACTTCCAGATGGTATTTATACCTTCCGTGTTACTGCAACAGCAGAAAATGGTGAACAGATCATTAAAGAAGATATACTTAATATTTCTAACCCGGCCACACTTCAACTCGTTTCACCTGGAGGTATACTGGCAGATACAACGATCAATGAAATTTATACATCCTATCCTGTTCTTCAGTGGGAATCGGATCCCTGTAATTATGTTAACCCTGTTACAGGTGAAAGCGGCTGCGAATATTTCATTCGTGTCGCTGAATTTAAATCAGAAGAGCATTCATCCATGGACCAGGCCATAGAGTCAGTAACCAGGCTGCCCCTGGATCAATCCCTGGGTTTTGAACCGGTGGGGTTTGGCGTGACCACATTTCAGTATCCAACAGATGGAGGAGACCTGGAGCCTGGAAAGGTCTATGTCTGGCAGGTTCGTAAGGATTTAACAACCACTTCCGGTACGGAGCAGCTTTTAAGCGATATAATGTCTTTTAAGGTAAAAGATTTTACATCTTCAGAAAGCGATGATACAGGAGCGGATGATACCACTCCAGCAGGTATAGTTCTGCGGTCTTTAATTGGAGATGATTTAGCAGACCGAATCTTTGGGGCTGGTGGACAGGCAGCGGGTATGAGTGCCAACGGAAACATTACCTTGAACGGTGAGACTATTGATGTTTCTGTGGCCCAGGCTTTGCTGTCTATGGGTATTCCAACAGAAGACGAAGATGGAAATGANNCCTATCGTNCTATGGAAATCATTTCTGTGGAGGTNTCAGAATGAAGCGGTTTTTAATTCTGTGGTTTTTTNCNGTTACCTGGATTTCAGCATCATCCAAGATTGCAATTGCNATCAAGGTNAAAGGTGATGTTTCNGTNGTATATAAAGGGTTNAGTACGGGGCAATTGTTAAAACCNGGGTCGCCTCTGAATAACCAGGANAAGATCCAGACCGGAAAAAATGGCTTTGCNGCAATTATGTATCTGGATGATAAGACCGTGGTGAAAATGCTCGGGAATTCNGACCTTANCGTTCTTGGTAACCGGTCGGGTAACCAGATCAACAAATCCCTGGATATAAAGTACGGCAAGATCGCTGCTGCCATNGNCCCGCAAAAAGGNAATGNATTCAGAATTGCCACNCCCACATCCGTAGCATCGGTGAAAGGTACGGAATTAGCCATTGATTCTGATCCTGCTACGGGCGACTCNTTTACATTGCTGGAAGGGTNGATCGAAGTCACCAATTCCATNACCGGTGAATCCANAGAAGTAGAAGAAGGAGAAACNGCTGTTTCAACACCNGAAGGATCACTGGANGTNCACGAAACCACAGACGAAGATATGGAAGGATTNGAAGAAGCAGATTTAGAAGTTCNTACCCAGGAACTNCGGTTTGAAGTAGAAGATGAGAATGGCACTATCAAAGANATCATAATTCAATTTCAGTAAAAAAATGGGGCTTAATATTTCTAAGGCATTCGTCTATAATGCATTATTCTGTGGTGTATTATTGGGACAATCAGGCGTACTGATNATGAGCCCCGAACCTGGATCCCAGGTTACGGGTGATAATGTTTTAATTGCNGNGTCCCTGTTTGGAGTGAGTAANATTAATCCAAGCACNATAGGGCTCCTGCTTGATGGTGAAGATATTACAGATCAGGCCTATATTGATGCAGATATGGTCAGTTGTNTGTTGGATAAGATTGGACCTGGTGTACATGAGGTAAACTTGANCCTNGGTGGNATGGCTGCACNAAAAAAGTGGTCCTTTACAGCTATGCTNAAAGATCCATCAGTGAACTATTCCGGNCGGATCCGTTCCAGNAGNAGTATGGACCAGATNGATGACCAGACGNTGAATATCAGCAAATTAATGGTGGATTTTAAAGGATCNGCNTATGAATGGTTCAGTTTCANAACNAANCTGAAAATGACAACCCAGGAGAATGNGCTATACCAGCCNCGTAATGTGTACGGTTTCAGCTTGGGNGTGANAGATTATGTNACACTGAATNTGGGAGATGCAAATCCAAGGCTTTCACATTTTACNATGAACGGGAAACGGATTCGAGGCTTAGATGCACAGNTAAAATANGNTTGGTTTAATTTNCGTTTTGTACNNGGNGAGATTAATCGTGCAGTGCNAGGNGACCTTGCGAAAGCNTACTCCTNNACGATCGATAATGATGATTTTGGAGAAAAATACCTTTCCNTAAGTCGTTCTGGCTACACGTTTAAGCAAAACGTTTTATCTGGCAGGCTNGCACTGGGTCGAGGANAAAAATTCCAGTNGGGANTCAATTTTNTGAAAGCCNGGGATGATACAAACAGTGTTANCCAGNTCCTTAACAATGCGGAAATCNTCTACTCTNCTNATGCTACTGGNTCCGTTACNGGACTTGATCCCGGAGNGGTNTATACTATAAGTGAGCTAGGAACAAAGGCCCATTTTCTTGANGGTAANAACTGGGCTGGNGATGGTGCCAAAGGATAATNTGGTGGTTGGAACNGANCTTGGTATCTCTCTNTTNAATAAACGNCTCCGATTGGATGGTGAACTNGCATTCAGCTTAACCAACANTAATATCTGGGGAGGCCCNCTNACCCTGGCGGCCNTAGATACATTGATGGATGATTCCTTGGATAACAAACTCTCCAGTTTTGACCTGTCTAGTTTTCCAGATCCAGCTGATTATGAGAAAATCCTGATCATTAATCCTAACATGGCGCCTTTGGTCCCCATTGATATTAACGCCTTTGGAGACAATGCAACTGTTGACCTCACGGATGCAGTTCTGTCTATGCCTTCCTTAGCGTACCGGGGTAGGGCAATCACAAACTTTTATGGCAATTATCTTGCGTTGGAGTACAGCCAGGTAGGCCCGGAATTCAATTCCCTGGCCAATCCATATCTCGTAAAAAACAAGCGGGAATGGTCCATCTCTGATAAATTTAAATTACTCCAGAACCGGCTTATGCTGACGCTGGGTTATAAGTACCAGGATGATGATATCCTGACCATAGTAGAAAAAATCAAATCCCAAAATACGCTTTCGCTGGGTGTCAATGCACTGCCTGGACCGGGCCTGCCCACACTCAACTTTACCTATCGTTCCATTGGCAGGGACAATGGTACAACAGAGCTGGTCCAACTCACGGATACAACATCCACGGATAACCGGGAGAACACCCATACCAATAATGTAATGGTAAATATTAACCATCGCTTTGATCTGATCTGGAGTCATTCTCTGAGCGGAACATTTGTGGATGTCGCGAAGGAAGATAAGTTTTCAGATCGGGCAGATGATTTTGTGGATCCTGCTATGTCCACGCAGGTGATTAATATTAGCCTGACCACACGGTATACTATACCGTTAAAAACATCGTTCAACTTCACAGCCAATTCCAGTGAACTGAGTACTGGCCCCGGCCAACGGGGAACCCAGGACTTCTTAACTGCCAATTTTGATGCTGAGTATCCTTTTATTAATAATCTGCTCCTGGTAAAGGGCGGCATCAATANGGCCAGGGGTANAGGAATGGTGGATATGTCNTGGCTGGGATTTAAAGGTGGCATTCGCTGGCGGATCATGGATGATNTCAGTCTAAATACACAAGGCGAGTTCAGGTCTAAGAAAACGGGTGGAATCAATAAAAATACGATTATCGCCCGNGCTAATCTTGAATATTCTTTTTAAATAGAGTTCTTTAACAATAAAANNCCCCGGGTTTTTTATTTGCAGTTTATNAAATGCAGTTTTACTCTTTAGCATATCATTATGCAGGAATTACTCCAATTTTTTACCAACATATCCGATGAAGCCCGAGGCGCTTTTCTTGTTGGAGGTCTNACATTCTTTCTCGTGTTGGAATCTGGCATTCCACTGTTTAAGATGGATTACAGCAAGTTAAAGCATGCTGGAATCAATATAACCTTTACCATCATCACCCTAATTGTAAATCTTATTGGCGCTATGGGAATCCTGGCTGCTGTAAAGTATAATGAGACGCACAGCACCGGGCTGTTAAACCTGGCCCAACTGCCGCTTTGGCTCTATGTCCTCGGCGGTTTGGCCTTAATGGATCTCATTGGCGCCTGGTTGATCCATTGGATTGAACATAAGATTAAATGGCTGTGGAAATTTCATCTGATCCACCACACAGACCCCAATGTGGACGCAACCAGCGGTTTGCGGCATCATCCCGGTGAAAATATCTTTCGCTTACTTTTTACCACTTTGGCAGTGTTGATTACAGGTGCATCCTTTGGCCTGGTTATGATGTACCAGACCATTTCTGCATTCTTTGCCCATTTTTCCCATGCNAATATTAAAATGCCCCTGGCTGTNGATAAGCTTTTCTCCTATTTTTTTGTCACACCCCATTTCCATAAAGTACACCATCATTATGTGCAACCCCATACNGANAGCAACTATGGGAATATCTTTTCTNTCTGGGACCATGTGTTTAGGACCGTTACCCATGTAGAGACAATGGACGATCTTGTATATGGGATCGACACCCATTTGAAACCGGAAGAGCANTCCANTATCAAAAACCTGCTCATGATCCCTTTTCAGTNTTACCGCCCGCCGGTGGGATCCAAATTCAGCGATCAATAATNCCAATAGTGTATANAAGTTGACTACTNGTTNCTCAAAGTCATAACAGACCAGGCTCAACCATAGAATTCTNATATAATCAATAATACAGGAACCATACAATGCCATACAAAAAAATTAATATAAAAAAGAAATTTTTAAAGTTTTCAGAACACTGGTCTCCACGGGTGATCGCGGAGATGAATGATTACCAGTTTAAGNTTGCAAAAATAAAGGGGGATTTTATCTGGCATGACCATAAGGATACAGATGAAGTATTTATAGTCATTGAGGGCAGGATGAACATTGANTTCCGGGATGGTNNAGTTGACTTAAANGAAGGAGATTTGTATGTGGTCCCCAAAGGCGTTGANCATAAACCTTTTGCAGAGAATGAATGTAAAATTATGCTTGTTGAACCCAGAGGGGTTATTAACACAGGTGATGTNGCNGNTGAACNGACTGCNCATAATGATGTTTGGGTATAAATAGACCATTTTTCGTTGATAAGCTGTCTATAACTAATTGTAAAGAGGTACAAGCATGGATCCATTATCGATGGAGAAGGCAATGATTANAAATATGCNTGTTAAGACTGGAAAGGTTCTTGAAGAATGGATCAGGATAGTCAAGAATGAACAATTTTCAAAACATGGGGAGATTGTGAAATATTTAAAAGATGAATATTCATTGACTCACGGATACGCAAATTTGATAGCGCATAAATCAAGAAATAATGATAAATAAAATAGCNAATAANATTAAATGCANNACCNTNTTNTNATTAATCACAGGACTTTGTTGGGGACAGGACTGTGATGAAGGTGAAGTCGNATTATGGGACGATTGTTACTCCATCGAAAATACTACTGAATTGGAACTTACAGGGCTTTACATTGATGGAGAAATACCCTCAGAAATAGGAAATCTTATAAATCTCNTCTCATTGAATCTGGCAGCAAACCGNTTTTCAGGATCGATTCCTNCAGAGATTGGGAATTTGACTAATTTAAATTATTTATATCTGCAGAATAATGAACTCACCGGANCAATNCCTCCTGAAATTGGCACTCTTTCTAATTTGATTGGTTTNAAATTATATGGCAATCAACTTACCGGTGAAATTCCTNCAGAAATTGGTAATNTGACCAGNCTGGCTTACCTGAGCTTATTTTATAATGAACTTTCAGGATCNATNCCTCCGGANATNGGNAACCTGGCTGATCTGGAGCATCTGTATTTATACGNTAATGATCTTTCNGGAGTAATTCCTCCAGAAATTGGAGAACTGACAAGTCTGTCCTATTTNTATTTAAATGGGAATGAACTTTCAGGATCGATCCCTNCGGAGATCGGCAACCTGAGTAACCTGACNAATCTGTATCTTTATGAAAATCAGCTTACGGGCGTAATTCCAGCAGAAATAGCGAATCTGACCCATCTGGTGAATTGGTGGTTCTACGATAATCAACTGACAGGAGAATTACCATGTACCATGTGTGAATTGGACGTGGATTGGAATGATTCATCCTATTTCAATATTTCAGGCAACCAGTTTTGCCCCCCGTATCCAGACTGTATTCCGGAAAATATAGGGGAACAGGACACAACAAATTGTGGAGCTATTCCAGTAAGACAATTCGATCTTTGGGGCCAGTGCTATATGATAGAAAATACAGATTCCCTGAATCTGGGTAATACAGGCCTGACAGGCACAATTCCACCGGATATTGGCAATTTGATCAATCTGACGCATGTGTATTTATATGGCAATGAATTGACAGGTGAGATTCCGCCAGAGATCGGCAACCTGGAGAACCTGACACATCTCTATTTATATGATAATGATCTTACAGGTCCCCTGCCACCTGAGATGGGAAACCTGACCAGCCTGACACATATGTATTTATACGGGAATGGACTGACAGAAGAACTCCCTCCTGAGATCGGAGATATGATTAATCTTAAACACTTGTTTTTGTACGATAATCAATTGACAGGGGGCATCCCTCCAGAACTAGGGAATTTGACCCATCTTAATTATTTATATCTAAACGATAATCAATTGAATGGCGACCTGGCTGAAAGTGTCTGTGATCTAAATCTGGATTGGAGCAACTCTCTGCACTTCAATATATTCAATAACTTTTTGTGTCCGCCCTACCCGTCCTGTATGGAAAACTATATGGGATATCAGGATACATCAAATTGCAGCCAGGTCCTTTCGACAGAAAAACAGGGTCCGGTCAGCTACGCCCTTTACAATGCCTACCCAAACCCATTTAATCCAGTCACCACTCTACACTACGTCCTACCCAAGGATGGACTGGTTTACATTACTATCTACGATATGATGGGTAGAGTAGTAAATAATCTAGTTAGCAGTCAGCAAAGAGCAGGCTATAAATCAATCCAGTGGAATGGGACCAACAATGCAGGTCAGCCAGTGAGTGCTGGAGTTTATCTATATACTATAAATGCAGGGGAATTCAGGCAGGCTAAGAAGATGGTATTGTTGAAATAAGCATCAAGCCCCGCTAGCGAGGCTTGATTTTTTGATGATTAATATATTTTCTTAGGGTGCAATTGTAATTGATACTGCAGCTGTTGATTGGTTAGATGTGGTATCTAATACATATTTATCAGTATCAGATCCATCTATTTGATAATCATCTGCACGGTTGGTTGTGTATCGATTATCATTCCAAACAAAAGTGCATCCTGGGCCAAGCTTTTCACGGGCAAGCGTAAAAGCGTCTGAAAAAGTTAACTCAATTGGCTCATTCTCATTTTCCGAAGAATATACGATCTCTACTTCGAT
>PBCV01000015.1 GCA_002717915.1 Fidelibacterota bacterium
TATTTCTAATTCGGCGAGCCTACGACCGGACTTGAACCGGTGACCTCTTCCTTACCAAGGAAGTGCTCTACCGACTGAGCTACGTAGGCATAGTGAGCGAGTGATCGGGATCGAACCGACATCACCAGCTTGGAAGGCTGGGGTTCTACCATTGAACTACACTCGCAGAGTGGGGAGAGAAGGATTCGAACCTCCGAAGGCATACGCCGGCAGATTTACAGTCTGCTCCCTTTGGCCGCTCGGGCATCTCCCCCAAAATCGTTTTTTCAAAAAACAGCTCATGTTGAGCCACCGAGAGGACTCGAACCTCCGACCGACTGATTACAAATCAGTTGCTCTACCAACTGAGCTACGGTGGCGTGTAGCACAATTATGAATTAAAAAATTTGAAATTTGTTTTAATTTACTTTATTGGTTGAACAAATCTTCATTCTACGAAGATGTGATAACTTTGTGCACAGCCTCATAATTTACTTAAATAACTAAAATTAATTCAATATAAAAATTTAAAAGAATAACAAAATTATAATTAGTGGCACAGATATTGTTATCTAAGCCTTTTTTAGCTTTTGTCCATACTGTGTATCTTCCACTTTCCAACCGTGTTTTCTTAGTGTAGTCCTCAGTGCATCAGACCGTGCCCAATCTTTTTCATCCCTTGCCTGCCGGCGAGAATTTAATAAAAGCTGTATTTCATCTGGGATATTTAGTTCACCTTCTTTCACAAATCCAAATATTGAGTTGAAGGATGATAAAAAAGCCCATGCTTGTCCTATTTCAGTATCTGTGATTCTAATATCCGTAATTCTTTTATTTGCCGACTTCATCCATTCCAGGAAGATTGCTAAAGCGCGTGGCGTATCCAAATCATCATTCATGGATGCTTTGAAAGCTTCATAAACATCTGGGAATGATCCATCTGATAATTGTCCGGCATTGTTTCTTTCAAGCAATGAATGAAAATCAGTCATACGCTGGACAATCTTATCGCTCTCATGTTTTTTATCAACTGAAAACGATATTTTTGTTCGATAATGTCCTGATAACAACTGGTAACGGATAGATTCAGCTGAAAATCCCAGATCTTTTAGGTCTGCAATTCGGTAAAAATTCCCAAGAGATTTACTCATCTTTCCTCCATCAACTAAAAGGAATTCCGAATGCAACCAGTAATTCACAAATTTTTTCCCAGTTGCACATTTTGACTGGGCAATCTCATTTTCATGATGGGGAAACATATTATCTACCCCTCCGCAGTGAATATCGAAATGATCCCCTAAGGTATCGCTGCTCATTGCAGAACATTCAATGTGCCAGCCTGGACGCCCTTTGCCCCATGGTGCATCCCACACCGTNTCTCCATCCTCTTCCTTCCAACCTTTCCACAATGCAAAATCCTGCGGAGACTCTTTATCATACTCATCATCTTGAATACGGTTNGATTGTTTTTGTTCTACCAGTTTGATGTTGGTGAGTTGTCCATATTCAGGAAAGGACTGAATATTAAAATAAANTGATCCATCATCNTCCNTGTATGCCATTTCTTTTTNNATAAGGNTCTNNATCATTTTGATCATTNTTGGAATATAATCCGTAGCCCGTGGNAAATNNTCCGCTGGAATNATTTTTAACCATTCCAGNTCTTCCATGAAGTGGGATGTATAACGTTCAGTTATTTCTTGTAANCTTACCCCTNTATCACNTGCTTTTTTAATCGTTTTATCATCNACATCTGTTATGTTCATAANGTGNTTNACTTCNTATCCCGAATGGAGCAACCAGCGTTTTAANANATCTTCAAANATNAANGTNCGAAAGTTTCCTATGTGTGCAAAATCATATACAGTTGGTCCACAGGTATAAAGTCCCACTTTACCTTCATGAATCGGTTTAAAAGATTCTTTTGTCCTGGTATACGAATTATAGAATTGAAGTGCCATCTATAGACTTAATTCAATGATATTTTTAATCAGGACCTGGAAAGATACGCCTTCCGCTTGGACAGATTTTGGGACTAAACTTGTGGATGTCATTCCTGGAAGCGTATTCATTTCTAAAAAATAATGATTACCTGAATTATCTAATAAATAATCCGCCCGAGCATAAACTTTACATCCCAACAAACTAAATAACAATTCAGTATCTTTTTTAATCGAAATCGTTAAACCATCATCCAACTCAGCTGGGCAAATATATTTACTCATGCCTGGAGTATATTTACATGTGTAATCGTACACCTTATGGGATGGCTCTATTTCAACAATCGGATATGCTTCACATCCAAGCACAGTTACGGTCAACTCCCGACCTTCAATATATTTTTCAACCATTATCTGAGATCCATGTTTGAATGCTTCCTGAATTGCAGTTTCTATTTCAGATTCATTATTNACAATATTCAGGCCAATGGTACTGCCCTGCTCATTGGGNTTTACGACAAATGGTAACCCAACTGTAGGTTTATCCTTTACAGTATAAAGTGATTCCCATTCTGCTGTTTTTACGCCATGAATACTCGCTAAATCTTTACTCCGGGCTTTATCCATACATAGGGCTGATGCTGCCGAGCCCGATCCAGTGTATTTGATTTCGTTTTTATCCATCCAGGCTTGAATTTTCCCATTTTCACCTATCCCGCCATGCAATGAGTTAAAAATGATATCTTGATTTTTTAAATTATGAATCAATTTTTTATAATTATTTTCAAAGGGGAATTCAGTTGTTTTGTAACCAAGTGATTTGCATGCATCTGAAACCGCTTTCCCCGATGACAGGGAAACATTTCGTTCTTCGCTCGGGCCTCCCATGAGTATCCCTACCTTTAATGACATAGTTTCTTTGCCCCTTTCCTAAGGTCTTCCACAATGTAAGTTGGCCTTTCATACTCAGGGAGAGCATTCATCGTTTCAGNTCCGCGCCCTGTGAGGACCAGCATGGTATCCATGCCCAACATTTCGCCGGCTTCAATATCAGCTGTAGAATCCCCTACCATCAAACAATCCATTAAAGTTAATCCATGGTCCATTTCAGCTTCCAGAAACATACCGGGCCCAGGTTTCCTTCTTTCGGTAGCTTGCTCAGGATGATCGGTGCAAACATAAATACCTAGAAGCGGTATCCCATTCTTTTTGAATTCCTGTTGAATAAATGAATGGATTTCATCCAAATCATCGGACTGGATCAAACCCCTGTTGATGCCCGATTGATTTGTTACAATGCAGAACCTGTTTCCTNCAGAAGCCATTTTTTTCAGGGATGGNAGAGTATTGTCAAAGAATGTAAAATCATCCAAAGAGCTGATGTATCCCGGATCNGGATTTAAGGTNCCATCCCGGTCTAAAAATATGCAGTCATAGTGTTTCATTGAATGGTTTTCACTTCTTTGAGACTCACATTTCCCAGCATAAAATAGACCGCACCAACTAGAACCAATGGGAAATACGAAATAGCGTGCGAAACTATTGCGTAGGTCAGGGCTTTATCACTTGCAATATTAAAGACCATNATAAGACTGTATTTNATCCCTGCATCATAAGTGCCGGCAGACCCTGGAAGGGCAGGAATTCCAATAACNATACTGCCCAGAACCAGTAAGATTCCAGTTCCAACAAACCCCAGTGAAAGGCCACAGGCATCAAGAACGATCATTGTGCTACAATANTAAAAACCCCAGAGCACCAAACTGGAAAGAATGATCAACCCTGCATGATTGGTTTTTTTTATGATTGTTAAACCCTCGAAAATACGATTTACAGCAGAAAATAGTTTTTGACCATAATGAGAGTTGAAAATTGCCATGTACTCTATTTTTCCAAGCCAATTGAAATGTACTGTAAAAAAAATCAATACAATCAAAAAGACCGTAATTCCTGTAAACACAAACGCTCCAAACCGGCTATAGTCATCTTNAAAAGGAAACCATGGGATTGTCAAAGCAAAAATAAACACAACGATCACCAGATCTAAGATCCGTTCCAATATCACAGTTCCAAAAGCCTGCATCACAGTTATTTNCCTGCCTTTGGCAACCNCATAGGCTCTCAGTAACTCACCCAGTCGGAAGGCTAAAATCCCATTGCCAAAATACCCAACCAGTGTTGCGCCAAATAAGGGATGAAGTGGGATTACTTCAACTGGGTTCATCAACACCTGCCACCGGTAGGCTCTTACAATACAGCTTATNATTAGCAATAGACTCGCAATAAAAACACCGGTGTAATTGACCTGGTNAATCTGGATNACCAATTCGCCAAAGTCATCACCCCTGAATGCAAGGTAGATTCCAACGGCACTTATTATGCCAACAAGAAGTAATTTAAAATATCTATTCACGCAAGTCGATGATCTCAAATCCCTGTATATCCAGTTGTGGAATGCCTTTATTCTTAACAGGTTCCGATGAATTGACTTTAATTCTAATTTCTGAGTCCTCGGTTGGCCTTAATATAATATGTCTAGGNTTTCCTGTTCCAGGAACGGTCCATAGTGTACCTGATATGTCCCAATCC
Source organism: Fidelibacterota bacterium (assembly GCA_002717915.1). Classification (GTDB taxonomy): domain Bacteria; phylum Fidelibacterota; class Marinisomatia; order Marinisomatales; family UBA1611. The sequence goes on from PBCV01000015.1 coordinate 4,509, forward strand.
TTCAAAATAAAAGGAATGCGAAAACCGTTTTTCTCCATAAGTATCTCCCCAATCTGGATCGCATTTTCATTTCCGGATAATACATCAAAAACAGTTACATCTCCTGGTATGGTTGAATCATAAATGACCTGCTTCGTGGCTTTATTTATGGTTGTAATCGTTCCACTGTTATAGGTGATTCGTTGATTTAGATCATCAAAGGTATAGCGGTCATTCTCAATATAATAGAGTGTCCCGGAAGATTCAAACCGGTCTCCTAACTGTTCCTGATAAAAATCAATCTCCAGTATACGTCCACCCGGGACATCCATATAAGATTGAAATTGTTTATAAGGGCTGTCCTGGGGGCCAATTGCCTGAGCAAGAAGAGATAAGATAAAAATGGTTTGTCTCACAAGTCATGAATCCCTTATCATTTCGAGATAGGTTTCATCTACCAATACTTCCCTAGCCTTGCTGCCCGTAAAAGGACCTACGACGCCTGTCTGCTCCATTTCATCAATTAACCTTGCAGCGCGGGAATAGCCAACTTTAAGCCGCCTTTGTAAAAGTGAGATCGACCCTTGTTGATGCGTAATCACAAGCGCTATTGCTTCATTGAATAATTCATCCGTGCCTGTTTCACCGCCATCNATTCCAAAATCTGAAACCTGGGCTTCCCTGACAGATGGCAAAATTATTTCTTCAGGCTTTGGTTGGTCAGAGATGTGATTCATAACTGCTTCAATCTCTTCCAAAGATAAAAATGCATTGTGCATCCTGATTACATCTGAACTCCCTGTGCCAAGGTGCAGCATATCGCCCCGCCCGATCAACTTATCCGCACCCTGCTGATCAATGATCGTCCTAGAATCAATCTTACTGGCTACCTGGAATGCTATCCGAGATGAGAAATTTGCTTTTATAACACCTGTGATCACATCTACGGATGGCCGCTGGGTTGCGATCACTAAATGAATGCCTACAGCCCTGGCTAATTGTGCCAGCCTGGCTATAGGTGCCTCCACATCTTTTCCAGATAGCATCATCAGGTCTGCTAGCTCATCCACAACCAGAACNATGTACGGCATTATAGGTTCATCGTCCTTTTTCATTTTNTCATTGTATTCACTAATATTCCGAACCACAGCATCAGCCAGTACATTATAGCGTCGGTCCATTTCTTTCTCTAAGGCACGAAGTGCTAAGATTGCATTGTCCACTGATGTTACAATGGGCTCGGGGATATCTTCCATTTTTAAAAGATGATACCCATCCAACTCTTTAAAGAGGGTCATCTCAACCTTTTTCGGATCAATCATAACAAATTTCACCTCATCCGGTGTTGCCCTGTACAAAATTGAACATATGATGGTATTGATACAAACCGATTTTCCTGAACCGGTTGTTCCAGCAATGAGAAGATGGGGCATTTTAGCCAGGTTTAAAGTGCTTATTTCACCAGATGTCGTTTTACCAATGGCAAGGGTCAATAGGGATGATGCTTCCGCAAATTCCTGACTGTTCACAACAGATTTAAAATAAACAGTTGCTGGATTCTTGTTTGGAATTTCAATGCCCACAGAAGATTTTCCTGGAATCGGTGCAATGACCCTGACGCTGCTCGCTTTCATTACCCGTGCCAGATCATCTGCAAGTTGAACAAACTTATTCACTCTGATGCCTTCGGCTGGTTCAACTTCAAATAATGTAATGATCGGGCCGGGATGCACATTGACCACCTTACCTTCTACTCCAAAAGTAGACATGGACTGAGTTAAATAATTCGCACGTTCAACCAATTCGTCCCGGCTAAGATTATCAGAGATAGTAACGGGGTTCGCAAGTAATTCTGAAGAAGGGAGTTGGTATTTTCGTTTTGGTTTTTGTCTTTCTACTACTGCATCGATATCCACTTCTTCTGTCTTTGCTATCTCTTCAATATTCAAATCTTCCTTGCTGCCCTTTTCCAATTCGGGTTCATGNTCTTCGCTTTTATATTCTTCTGGGCCAGCCTGATCCGCTACCACTCCAGGGCTTTTTCCTGCTATGAAATGGTCATCTCTCACATCTGAATCATCTTCAATTTCTTCTTCTGGATATTCTGTTTCCTGNACGGTCTCAGTCTCTTCTGGATCAATATTTAATTGTTCAGGTTCTTGATCTTTAGCTTCGTTNGCTGTCGAATCTCTTTCTTTCTGAGCATCAATTTTAGATTTCAGATCCTGGGTATGTTTCCGTTTTGCATCTTCTTTTTCCTCCTGCTTTTTCTTTTGAGNCTCCTTTGTCCGCCAAGTTTCCCATTTCTCTTTTCCGGATGCAAAAGGTCCGTAATAATCCAGGTTAAAATATCCCCGAATGACCATTAAGTATCCCGCAATGAGAAATAGCGCTGTTCCCCAGATACTTAGCCAGTCCAGAAATAACTCTGCCAGTACGCCACCAACAAGACCAGATCNCAGGTAGCTCACNGGTTCTTCTCCTGTAACCTGGATACTCAGGACGCCCACAGTTACCGATATAAGCACCATGATACCCAACCCGTAAGCAGATCCNCGAATAATCTCAGTTAATTCTTTTTTTGAAAAAAGGAACCATCCCCATNCGAAGCCAAGCAGAGGTATGATGATGGTAGAANAGCCAAAACCGAGTTTGATAAATAAATGAGAAGTAAAAATACCCAGGATTCCCATGGGGTTGGTGACCTGGACATTTGAAGAGATAGATGGTTCTTCGCTGGNGTTGTATCCANTAAGACTGACCNAGATAAAAACGGATAGTGCAATAGTGAGGATACCGAGTATTTCTAAACGACGTTCATTCTCCATGAAATGTACTTCTGATATGTGGAATTATCGGTAGAGATTATACGATTTTTTACCCGATTATTGAACAGTAAACTCACTAATCAAGTACAGAACTATTTACAAATCACTAGTTAATTAATCCATTAAGGAACCCTTAGTATAAAAAGGTGGTTTCACAATTACTGCTGGTTTTTTCTTCCCGCGAATATCAATTATAAGGTNAGTGCCTGCCTCCGTATAGGGTGTATTCACAAAACCAATCCCTATCCCCTTTTCTAAAGATGGACTCATAGTACCACTGGTAATTACACCTACTAATTCTTCATCGATGAATATAGGGTATCCATTTCGTGGGATAGCTTTTTCGGCCATTTCTATGCATACCAGGCGCCGTGTAACGTTTTTCTTGGCCTTCAGCAATGCTTCTTTACCAATGAACTCATCCTTTTTCAGCCGCGTTATCCAGCCTAATCCTGCTTCGATAGGATTGGTTGTTTCATCAATATCATTTCCATACAATGTATATTTCATTTCCATTCTAAGCGTGTCTCTACAGCCCAAACCTACGGGTTCAATGCCATGGTCCAAACCTGCATCCATAATCTGAGTCCAAATATTGATGATATCATCCGAACTGGAATATATTTCATACCCTAATTCTCCCGTATACCCAGTCCGTGATATAATGGCTTCTCGACCACTTACCTTTCCATCAATAAAATGATAAAATCGAAGATTACTCAAATTAGAATCCGTTAACATTTGCAGAATATCTCTTGAACGAGGTCCCTGGATTGCAATCAACGCCATTTTATCACTTATATCCTTGATCGTAACATTTCCTTGAATGTTTGATGTAAGCCATGCCAAATCCTTTTCTTGGTTGGATGCATTAACAACCACCATGAATTCATCTTCTTTTTTATAGACTAGAAGATCATCAACAATCCCTCCATGTTCATAACACATTGCAGAATAATGCGCCTGGCCCACTTCTAATGATTGCACATCATTTACCGTGACTTTTTGGAGAAACGTTTCTGCATCGGTGCCGGAAATGATGAATTCACCCATATGGCTTACATCAAACAATCCTGCTTTCGATCGAACAATCATGTGTTCATGGTTAATTCCAGAATAGTGAGTTGGAAGAAGGAAGCCGCCAAATGAGACCATATTCCCTCCCAAATCAATGTGGGTATGATATAAAGGAGTTTTCTTATCACTCATTTCTAATCTTCTATCCAGGATTTTAGTTTACCCATTCCTTCTTGGATATCTTCTTGCTCGATGCTGGAATAGGCAAAACGAATGTAGTGGTTCTCTTCATCAGCCAGAGGCGACCCAAAATGGTGCCTGGAGCAAAATGAAACACCCGTAGCTTCTAAAGCATCGGTTCGGAATAAATCCAGATCAGTATACCCTTTGTTTGCCATAACATCGGTAACATTTGGAAATAAGTAGAAAGTGCTTTCCGGTAATTGAAGGGATACCCCGTTAATTGTATTCAGTCCAGAAAAACAGATATCTCTGCGGGATTTTAATTCGGATAAAATCCGTTTAGAGCCGGATTGATCTTCTCGAATAACCTCTGCCAAGGCATGTTGAATGAAATGATTCGTGCAGGATTCATCATTGATGTTGAAACGAGCCATATGTCTGATGACTTTTTCAGGACCGATGGATGCACCTACGCGCCATCCCGTCATTGCAAATTTTTTGGAAAAGGTATACAAAATCACGGTACGTTCTTTCATCCCGGGAATACTGACAATTGAACGTGGGGATCTATCAGTGTAACGTATTTCAAAATAAGCATCATCGCTTAAGACCCACAGATCATGTTCTGTAGCTAAGGCTGCCAGGGATTGCATCTCTTCCAGTGAAGATGAAGCACTCATTGGATTCTGATAATTATTGTAAATCAAAATGGTGGTCTTATCCGTGATTGAATTCCTCAATTTTTCCATATCAATTTCGAAACCAGTATCCGTTTCATTGTAGCTGTATGGAACCGGGATACCGCCCTGATATCCTATCTGGGATTCATAAATGGGATATCCTGGATTCGGGTATAATGCTTCATCTCCCTCATTCATAACCGTAGCAAGAAATTTCCAGATGGTGGGTTTACCGCCCGGTTGAATCACCACATTTTCTAGACCATATTCTACACCCCGTTTAGACCCCACATCATGTGCCAGGGCCAAGCGAAGTTCAGGAATGCCTTCCGGTGCACAATATCCATTCTTAGCATCATTCATATACCGGTTTGTTGCTTCACGGATATTGCTTGGTGTTTGAAGATTTATATCACCCAGATGAAAAGGATAAACTTTATTTCCCTTGTCAGCCCATGCCTTTGCCTGGGCAGAAACAGCAAATGCGGTTTCAGTACCTAACCGGTCAAGTTTGGCATTCAATTTCATCACGCCATTAATTGCTTTAACGCTTTTTTGATTACTGATTCTAACTCGCCTTCAAGTTCACCGGTCTTTTCAAGCTCAGTGCATGCTTTTTTTGCATAATTGGATTTATACCCCAAGGAGATAAGCGCATTTACCGCGTCCGTAAATAATTGAGAATGATGACCACCACCATCATCAAATCCAAGGGATGAATCATCCGTTTTAATAAATTTTTCTTTCAACTCAACAATGATTCGTTTCGCGGTTTTTGCACCCACACCCGGTACAGCAGTCAGTGCTGTAACATCGCCCGCTACGATACGATCTTTTAATTTAGACGGATCTATTCCAGACAGGATCGTCAGGGCTAGCTTTGGTCCAATGCCACTGATCGAGATCAGCAAATGGAATGTGTTTCTTTCCTTACGGTCTGCAAACCCATAAAGGTTCATCATATCTTCCCTGACATGAAGATAGGTTAGGACATGGACATCACTCCCCTCTCTGGGAAGCGATTCCAGTCCGTTAATGGACATCATAACCTTGTAGCCCATGCCATTTACAATAATAACAGCGTGCGTATGCGTTTTTTCCTGTACAGTTCCTTTGAGCTGATCGATCATGCGAATCTGGCCTGGTTGATAAAGCAGAGCCCAACCGCCATGGCATCAGACACATCCAGGGGTTTGGGCGGCTCTTTTAATTTTAATATTTGGGTCACCATATAAGAGACCTGTTCTTTAGATGCGGCACCGTTCCCACACACAGACATTTTTACTTTGCGTGGTGCAAATTCATGGACCGGGATGTCAGCCTGGGCCGCCGCCAGAATAATCGATCCACGTGCCTGACCAAGTCTCATGGCAGATTTAACATTTTTACTGTAAAATGCATCCTCAATAGCCATTACATCCGGTAAAAATTGATCAAGAATTTTATTCATTTCTTCAAAAAGATAATTTAAACGTTGAGGCAATGTATCTTTTGGTTTGGATTTTATGGTACCGTAAGCAGACAGTCGTGTTTTATTATCTACAACATCCAGCAAGCTGAATCCTGTGATACCTAATCCTGGATCTACACTTAATACACGCATTTTTTAAACATCAAGGATGGAGCCTTCGTCCACATTAAAGTTCGAATACAATTTATTGATGTCATCGTTTTCTTCTAAAGCACCCATTAGTTTAAGAGTAGTTTCTGCTTCTTTCCCACCCAGTGTCTGAAGTGTTTTGGGCACCATTTCGATTTCTGCAGAACGTATTTCATACCCCACATTTTCCAAAGCATCTCTAACTTCCATCAAGGATGATGGATCCGTAGAAATAGCATAAATGTTAGTATCTGCTTCAAAATCATCTGCACCTGCGTCGAGTGCAGCTTCAAACACCGTATCTTCTTCCCCNGCTTCACTATCNAGAATGATTTGCCCTTTTTTATCAAATATCCAGGATACGCTTCCANTTTCAGCNAGNTTNCCGCCAAATTTAGANAGNGTGGAGCGTACTTCGGCAACNGACCTGTTNTTGTTATCNGTTATAATNTCCATCATNATTGCTACCCCTCCAGGTCCATANGCTTCGTAGGTAANTTCTTCATANANTACCCCTTCCAATTCCCCNGTGCCNTTCTTGATGGCACGTTCGATCTTNTCNNATGGCATATTNTTNGATTTTGCNTTAGTAACGGCTTTTCTGAGTCTTGGGTTGGCATCNACATCGCCNCCTCCNAACCGGGCGGAAATAGTGANCTCTTTTATAAGTTTNGTAAANATTTTTCCGCGTTTGGCATCCTGGGCTCCCTTTCGNTGCCTGATATTGGCCCATTTACTNTGTCCTGCCATAATTNCCCTGAATATTACACNGGAAAACTACAGAGATTTCACATCGCCCTTCTAATTTTTTTGATCTTTTGAGAGCCTACCTTGTTCGATCCGGCTTCTTACTATCCAGATATTCTTATATCCTTTTTTTGCCAATGTTTCCTTGGTGGCGTCTGCCTGATTTTTTGTTACGAAATTACCATAACGAATTTTATATAAAGGAGCTTCAAAGACTAGGTAAAGAGAATCAGGCAANGCCCTGTCAAATTTTCGNANGATTCTATTNGCTTCTTCTACTGAGGATGATTCAAACACCTGGAGTCTGAATCCATCCTGTGTGGTAAAACGGGCATTTTTTATTGAATCCAGNACATCCAATTGNGATGTGCCAAATATCTTATCCAGTACTTTAGGTGTTTTAGGGATGGGNTCCCGNACCNTGCTCATATCAAACCAATANAGGGAATCCTGNCCAAACAATATTCCNGTTANAATANAGATGAAAATGAACTGCNTCATTTTATGNACCGCATTGATTCTGCTNGTATCCATCCTTTTTTACCATCCATNAGNATAATTTCAACCCAATCCTTTTGGGTTTGATGAATATCTGCAATGCTNCCTTCATTAATGCGGAAAAGAACAGTNTTTTCACCATAAAATGGACCTGAATATGCATCNACACCATTCGCAATCACAACAGCAGTATTCGTTCTTTTTTCNTGAAAATATTTATCCAATGCAATTCCATGGACACTGAGNGTGAGAACAANGATTGCGNTTAACATNGATTGGCTAATCATCCCACGNATCCATCCAAACTGCAGACCAAAAACCCACATTGCCTGNANNAGGAGAACCAGACTTCCNATCAATACCCATTCTGCNAAAGTANAATTGGATTTGACGTTTCGATATGTATGTAAAAGGAAAAAAGGTTCTGGCATATTGATCCGGTCAATTCTGCGTGCCTTGGATACAGCAAGGTTATGCTGAATATCCCTGTCCCGTGGCGCAAAATCAAGAGCCTTCGAATAGGACCAGATGGCCTGGCCGATATAGTGGAGACGATAATAAGCATTGCCCAGATTGTAAAATAGATCACTGTTCTCATATCCCAGTTCCAATAAGGATTCATACGCCTGAATCGCATCTTCGTACTGTTCTTGGATCATGGCATCATTCCCTTCGGTAAAAAGGTCATCCGGGATGNCAGACATTCCTGTAGAAAAAAACAGGGGAAACGCAAGTATCCACCTCATATCAGATTTCTCTCCACCCGTTTCATAATATCTGCCATATGGTTCAATAGGGTTGCTTCTTTCTTTATACCACCGGGGGCAAATCTTCCTGCATCACAAACTTTCAAAAAAGCCAGAACTTCTTCCATTAAATCTGGTTCCACAAGATTGCCTAAAATGGATTCTACATAGGTAGGATCCAGATTATGGCTGGGTAAAACAAATTTATTTTTNAGATAGATGTAAAATGCGCAGCTTGCAGTTTCAAATGGATCTTTANTCTTCTTTTTTAACTCTTTAAGNCCATTTCTCAACGCTCCGCGAATCTGGCGACCTTCCGCAGTGGATAATCGATACCCTGTAAATTGCGATATGAACGTGGGTGAAATAAAGATTACTACAGAAAAAAGATAAAGTAAAATAGCGATAGATGACCTTCCTTGATATTGCCCATTAANGGCTGCAGGATCCGTATGGATAAATCGTATATCCTGGCCAATCAATTCCACCTCACGTTTGGTGAGCCCTGACCCGGTATATAATTCAGTGTCCCCCGGAGCAACAGATATTTCAATGGGATCGGTCTGGGTCCGTTTCCAAGAATCAGAGTTTGGATCGAAATAAGACATTTGTATACGGGGAATAGTGATGTTNCCCGCCTGTCTGGGAATCAGGATGTATTCCCATGATTGTGTGCCCGTCAGGTCATCTCTAAATGCATCTTTCTCAAATGTATCCGTAGGCGGAAATGCTTCCACTTCATCAGGGAATTTGATCTCGGGCAATGAAAAAAGNCCAAGATTNCCGGTCCCCGTCATTGCGACCGTAAAGGTAAAACCCTCATTGACCTTTGCCGTTTCACGGTCCATCCCCGACCCTATACTGAATTCACCGACAGCTCCGCTGAAATCAAATGGACGGGGTTCCGGAAAGGNTTGNATAATAATATTTTTTTCCTTTGATCTTAATACCTTCGTTTTCCTTTCGGAGAAAAATGANTCAAAGAAGGGATCGAAGAATGGATCCCGGCGACGTTTTTTTTTCTTAATCTCAATATGGGCTTTTACTTTTACGGANGGTATTNTATGGTTATCTGACGGTATNGGAAATAATGCTCTCTGNCCCAGATTTGCNACCTGGTATTTAACACCCTGAACGGTCACCTGTTGTGCCTGATATTGTAATCGTTGAGGCGTATAAAGGTCTTCAGCCCAGAATCCAGGAAATTCAGGCATCTGGAACTGATCAATAGATGCTANGGATACATCTACATGTTTNTAAAGTTTGTAGGTCANGGTAANCTGCTCTCCCAAGTNNGCTTTTTCTTTATCCACTTCNGCCACAAGAAAAACAGTGTTCTCGTACGNATTTCCAGACTTGATGACCTGGATCGGAATAGGTTTACCTCGAAACGANTTTCCATCGACTGTTCCGGATAAGGCTGGAATCGNCAGAGTTCCTCCCCGNTTTGGGGATAGAGTCCAGGTGANTGTTTTTGTACTGGTCATACTGCCGTTAATCCATTGAATATTTGTCTGCTGTCCNGGTCCGCTCAGGATTTCAAAATCATCTTNAAGTTGGTTCATATCAACCTTTGCAAAATCATCACTCCCATTGACTTCAATCGANAGNGTAAACAANTCCCCTTCTTCCACNCGGTTNCGATCCACCGAAATCTGAACTGTTTGNGCNAAGGANAGAGANATNGCTGCCAANCCTACCAAAAAGCGCNTCACCANTCTTTCTCCATTTTTCGTGATTTTGATTTCGCAATTTGGCGTTTTTGATTGATCTTCTCCTGGTCTTTTAAAGCATTNAGAATCGCTTCGGCCTGCATTTGTTTATCTGATTTTTTCCCCTGTGATGCTTCCTGTTCTACTTGAGATTGTTGTTGCTGTGCAGGTTTTTCGGATTGTTTCTGGTTTTCCTGATTCGGATGGTTCTGCTTTTGATCTTCTTTATTATCTTGCTGCTGATCCTGGCTCGCCTGGTTCTGTCCATCATCCTCTTTTTTTTGATCTGAATTCTGATCTTGTTGTTGTTCTTGCTCTTCGGTCTGCTGCTGTTCTATAACCTGTTTCAAGAGTTCGTAATTTATTTTTGCATCTTCATCCATCGGGTCTAATTCAAGGGCTTTCCTGTACNTGGCTAGACTTTCAGCCATTTTCTGTTGATCACGAAANATATTTCCCAAATTGTACAGAGCTTTGGCTGCCAATGAGGGATCATCAGAATTTTTTACTGCATCCAATGAACGTGTTGCTATTTCCATATCCTGCTGCTTATAGGCTGTTGCTCCAAGTCCAAATTGTGCTGCAGCGTCATTTTTTCGATTATTAAGAACATGTTCATAATAGGCACGGGCTTCATCGTATTTCCCGCTTCTATAAGCTTTCCTACCTTTATCCTGTCCCTGAAGTGCACTCATTAAAAAAACAATAATAGAAAATCGAATCATGGTCTAACCTTTGGCCGTGTTGGCATAACAAATCCCACGACTAAAAAACAAAAAGCCACCAGGGCAAAGGATTGATACCGGTCTTCATATTCAGAAAATTCATGGGTAGAGATGGTTTTTTTCTCCATGTTTGCAATGGCTCCCGCAATTTCCTTGTAGGTATCTTGAGTATTACCAAACCAGAAAAAAGAACCGTTTCCTGCAGCTGCTATCTCTTTCAGAATAGTTTCATCCAGGGAAGAAGTAATGAGTTTACCATCCCGGTCACGTTTGTATTGAGTGGTTTTTTTATCTTTACTTTTCTCAGGAATCAAACTCCCCGCTTTTGACCCAACTCCAACCGTATTGATCATAAGGCCAGCATTTGCTGCTTTTGCAGCCAGTTCCACTGCTTGACCCTCATGATCTTCCCCATCGGAAACAAGGAGCATTACCTTAAATTTATCTGATTCTTCTGTGTAAGCAGACAGGGCTGTATTCATGGCTAAACTCAGTGCAGTACCCTGAGTGGGAATCATATCGGTATCAATCTCATTCAAGAATAATAAGGCGGCTTCATAATCTGTTGTTAAAGGCAAATACAAATGACTTGAACCTGCAAATACTATAATGGCTACACGGTCTCCCTTCAAATGTCGTATGAGCCGACCCAGTTCAAATTTGGCTTTTTCTAATCTAGAGGGTGTTATATCCTCCGCATTCATACTTGTGGATGTATCCAGGGCAATTACCAGATCAACTCCTTTTCTCTCAATTGGACGAACGCGGGTACCTATCTGTGGGCCCGATGCCGCAAGGGCCAGAACCGCCAATCCAGCCAATATGATTCTGTTTTTCCATTGCAAGCGGTCAGCATCTATATTTTTCCGGGATACAGATGCTACTTTCTCTGATGCATTTTTGTAAACGGAACCACGTTTTCCATCTTTCAAACGCCAAAACACCCAAAGTCCAAATTGAACAAGTAGAAAGGCCAAGACCCAACTAAATCGAAAGGACATCAGGTTTTACTCCTGAAAATCGAACGGCGAGTAGTTTCCATACCAAGGCCTAAAATAAATGCGGGTATTAAAAACCAGCCATAGAGTTCTTTGTATTGGGTGAACTCTTTCACATCTATCTCGGATCGTTCTAATTCATCGATTTCAGCATAAATGGATTCCAGTGCTTTCACATTGGTTGCTCTGAAAAATTTTCCGCCGGTGACACTGGAAATATGCTTTAACGTTTCTTCATCAATCTCATTTCGAATCAATCCTCGACCGGGAATTCGTGTATAGGATTGGTTCGTTCCAGCTCCAATCGTGTAGATTTTAATATTGTATTCTGCTGCCAATTCCGCTGCTGTCTTTGGATCAATTTCTCCTGCATTATTACTTCCATCAGAAAGAAGGATCATAACCTTACTTTCCACGTCGCTTTTCCGAAGACGGTTGGTTCCGTTGGCTATAGCCATGCCAATGGCTGTTCCATCATATTCTTTGGAAGCAATCGTGATATCCTTGGTAAGGGATTTTAAAACCGATTTATCAACCGTTAAAGGACATTGGATAAATGATTCACCGGCAAAGACCAGAATTCCTATTCGGTCTTCTTTCCTCCCCTGAATAAAGTCACCTGCAGTTTTCTTTACCGCTTCCAGGCGGTTCGGGGAGAAATCATCTGCAAGCATACTGGAACTGATATCTAAGACCAGCAGCATATCAATCACACTGACGGATGTTTTCCGCAGGTTATCAACCAGTCTGGGACGGGCCAGCCCCGTAATAATCAGGACGAGAACGGTGCAATAAAGGATTTTTATAAAATTGTTTTTTCTCGCCCCTGCCTTTTGAATCTCATTTGATATGTAGGATGTTGAAGAAATTCGGATTGTTCCTTCCTTATTTTTGCCTACACTGCGATACCATCCAATCAACACTGGAATAATGGTGAAAAGCAGTAAATACATGGGGTGCTGAAATTCCATTGACCACATAGATGTATTTAGTCCCAAATCATATCAGATTTTCAAACGATAGAACCGGGAAATAGTTTCTGGATAAAAACGGTGCGTCTACACCCATCCGCACACAAAAGAGACTATTCTTTTTCTTTCTTAGAATCTCCTTCCAAATCAACACCATCTTTAGCATCCATGATCTCCTGTTTACCTGTTTCAACAGCATCCTTGAATTCATTGATACCTTTTCCAAGCCCCCGGGCTAGTTCAGGCAGCCTTTTTGCTCCAAACAACAGCAGGATTACCAGAAAAATGAGAAGAAGTTCGCCTGTCCCTAGATTGAACATAGCATAGTTTACATTAGGATAGTACAAGAAGTCCCCCAATATTTTATCTAAAATACCTCAGTATATAATATGCAGTCCCTAATCCAATGACGCTGGTAAAATTAAAATTCATAGATAGACCAAACTTTAATGTGATAATGTTTAAGTCGATTACAATCACACCCATTTCATTACCAACCCTGCCTCCAATATCAAGTGGTAGACTGGTTAGAAAAAAGTCTTTTACCACACCTTCTGGAAGCATCCAACCCATAATATTGCCTAACACACCGCCAATGACCGCCCCGGAAAATAAACCAATAGCGATCAGTGAGATATCCCGATTTTTCATAACCTAGATATCAATTTTTGATTGTATCTGATTTTTTTGGTGATGAATAAGCCAGTGAATAATGTTCCAGCCAATGAAAACAAGTGTGATGGGTAATAGGAAGAATCCACGGAACCATACAATACCTANTACGGAAAAAATAAAGATAACTAAAAGAATTGAATTTGTGCGGCCGGATTTAAATGATAATAATGGAAATTTGGCAAAGTGAATGGGACTAACCATTAAAAAACTCAATGCTGCCACAAGCATAAGTGCGGTTCTTGGATCACCATAATCACCATGAATCTGATAATTAAAAAATAAGTACGAAAATAAAGTAATTGTTGCAATTGGCGTAGTGAGACCTAGTGTATAGGACTTTGACACTCCCGATTCCTGGTCGATATTATATCTTGCCAGTCGAATGGTCCCAAACATGAGCGGCATGAAGGAAATCATACCCCCCAAGAGTGGGTATAACCCGTCCACATAAAGAGAATAGACCAAAATAGACGGTACAACGCAAAAAGAAACTGTATCTGCCATGGAGTCAAACTCCATGCCAAATCTGGATTCGATCCCCAGCATGCGGGCAATTTTTCCATCAAAGACATCAAAAAGGCCAGCAATCAGTACAAATACCCCGGCTTTTAGAGGATGTCCGTTTAGAATCAGGCCAATAGCCATAAATCCAAGGAACATATTTACCAATGTTAAAATATTGGGAATAAAATATTTTGGTTTTCTTCTCATTTTAATACCATTTATATTTATTGAAATGTACCAATAATAGTGCTGTTTCCCACTACTTTCTGGCCTAATTCTACAGTAAGATTTATAGTATTAGGTAGTATCAAATCTGTACGGGAACCAAACCTGATAAAGCCTAACCTTCCGCCCATTTCCATTGTTTCTCCATGTTTTGCGTAACAAATAATCCTTCGTGCAATAAGTCCAGCAATCTGTTTGACCTTAACAGTCCCTGCTTTGGATGAAATGGTTATTTCAGTGCGCTCATTTTCATCTGAAGCCTTATGGTCAAACGCAATTAAAAACTTTCCTTTCTCATATTTCACACCTGAAAATGTGCCCTTAATCGGCATGCGGTTTGCATGGACATTAAACACATTAAGAAATATTGAAACAAGTTGACTATCACCTAGTTCGTGATCTGTTATGGTTTCTATTTTAACAATTTTTCCATCAGCGGGCGCAATAATTAGATGTTCATTTTCAGGTGCAATTCGCAGTGGATCTCTAAAAAAANTAAGACAAAACAACAGGANTGCACCAAGAACTGCCGGNGCATANATGGAGANTCCCATCTTTGCCCACAACCANATCAANATTCCAGTNATNAAAAANAACGGTATNACAATNATACGTCCNTCNGGTGCAAGTCTCATTTATTCTNNNTACCTNTNTATTTNCCTAATTTCANTTTAACTTTTTTATAGTTCCCATTTCTGAANATTTGTAATGTGACTTTATCCCCNGACCTNAGATCATTTTCTAAAATTACNGTTCTTATATCACTTGGTTTATTCACATCTTCNCCNTTGACAGNTAATATAACATCGCCCGGCTCCAACCCTGTCATGTCTGNAGGACTGCCCTGGTTTACTTCAACGATAATTACACCTTTAACAAAAGGAATATCAAGATACCGGGATATACTTCGCGTTACGGATTGCACAATCAATCCTGTTGAATACCCGCGATCAATTTCCCCGGTCATTCTCAATTCTTCTGCTATTCGCCGTGCGGAATTAATTGGAATNGCAAACCCGATTCCAACAGAACCTCGAAAATGTTCATAATCGGTAAAAATAAATGTATTAATTCCAATAACTTGACCCATCGCATTGACCAATGGTCCACCCGAATTACCAGGATTGATCGCTGCATCAGTTTGGATCATGTCCTGGAGTACTTTTCCTGATTTTTGCATTCCAAAATCCATATTGGTGGCACTAATGATCCCCACACTGGCAGANGGTTTATTGCTGATTGAGAACAGTTCAAAAGGATTCCCAAGGGCAATAACCCATTCCCCAATCAACAGATCATCAGAATTGGCTAACTCTGCATAGGGAAAGTCGGAACCGGAAAGTTTTATTAATGCAAGGTCAGATGTTTCGTCCGAGCCTATAATCTCTGCTTCATATTCATCTCCTCCCGAAAGCGTTACCGTTACCTTGTCAGCATTTTCAATGACATGGTGGTTGGTCATTACAAACCCATCGGGGCTTATCACAACCCCGCTTCCGGAACTTTTCATTGGATAAATTTCACGTGGGTACATAAACCCAAAAAATGGATCATAGGATACAGATGNAATATGCTGTTCCACNTTNATACTCGCNACCGCAGGACCNACTTTTTCTATGGCACGGGTAATGGCNGTCTCTCTAGANTTTGAAATTTCATCTGCNTAAGGNATNGAAANNGTCAGACANATGATGANACGTAAATAANGTTTATGCATANTTTATTTTTTCTAGAATCAATCCCTGTGCAGGAGCTTTAAAAACNTGGACATCNTTTCTTGGTATTTCCAATAAAGATAGAAATTCTTTTTTTGAAAANTGAGTTTCATNTACAGCAATCATTGTGCCTACNAGGTACCTGATCATATGATGTANANATCNATTTCCTCCAATAANAAAGGTTAACATTTCNTGATCAGACTTCCATTCAGAATGNTAGATNNTGCATTTCGTATTTTTCAAATCGTNCCNAAACTTACAAAAAGATAAAAAATCATGTTCACCCATTAATTTTNTTGCNAGNGTATTCANAAANTCAATATTAAGACCTGNTANGNNCCANGATTGATTCCTATANAGGATNGAATNGCCAATNTAACACTGATACCTGTAGTATCTGCTTTTAGCATCATATCTGGCATGAAAATCATTATGCGTATGTTCAACACCNACGATTCTACAATCCTGCGGAAGNTTCCCGTTTAGNGCCCTTTTGATNCNNNCTNCANNTAATTTTAATTNCATATCTGTNTGNGCAACCTGTGCCCAGGCGTGGACTCCTGCATCCGTTCTGCCTGAACCNTGTACAGGAATTCGATCCGTTGAGTTAGTAATTTTTTGAACGGCATNTTCCAAAACACCCTGAACTGTTCTACTTTTNTTTTGAAGTTGCCATCCGGANAATTCTGATCCATCGTATTGGACTACTAATTTATATCTGGACAAATGAATGCACTCCAAATACTGNAATGGTGATACTTATCCACCACACGAAATCAATGGGTTTAAATTGAATGTAGGGATAAACACTTCTTGGAGAGTGTTNCCCATACCCNCGCATAANCATNCNNTGCGTTATGGTTTCAGTTTTTTCCAGATTCAGTAAGATAAAGTCAGGAATAGAACGGGCAATTTGGGTAACTTTTTTCAAGGTTGATTTAGGGATGTGTATGGACAGTGCCTTTTGCGATCGCTCTACATGCCGCCACTGTTCCTGAACGCTGGGNAAGAATCGTATGGTCATTTCAAAAAACAATACGAGTTTATCGAACCAGTGAAACTTAATCTTTGATGTATACCATAGGCTCCTTAATGCCAGGAGTGTATCCTGGGTTCTGGATTCAACTAGGTATAGCGTCATAATACTCACCAGNCCACATAACCGAATTGTTGCAAAAAAAACATCCAATAGGATAACGGGGGCTGGTCTGGACGAAACGAGGAAGGAAATACATAAAAATAATACCCCGGTCAGTGGGAAATAAATCCAGAACGGGCGTGTATATATTTTCCATTCTTCCCAATGGTGTTTCTTATAGAGTATAAGAATAAGGACTGCCATTATATGTAGGCACAATAGGAGTGCATCATTTGACAGAAGGGTTGAAAAAGAAAATAGAAGGTAGAGAAAAAGTCGAGTTAAGGGATTCATGATGACATTAAAAATATATCTGCAATTTCAACCCATGACTATTTTTCCCAAACATAGGCAATACTGCAACAGATTCAATTTTCNCTANTCNGGAAAGATACAATGCATCAATTGCTGATATAATATGGTTTACAGCAACCGCAACAAGAATATCCATTCCTCTCTTCGCAAGAAGATCGCTATTGATTCGCATGGCTTCAAACTTTTTCATATTGCTTGCGGAATCCCATACCCAAGCATCACCTTGATCATATAGTTCATCCATTATACGCCATCGCAAATGTTCTGCATTATGGTGTTCCAGATCTATGTAATTACCTATATCAACCCAGTATTTGTGGTTTTTTCCGTTAACATCAACACCAGCGTGTTCACCAGCAAATGATTCATATTCAAGCGCCTGGTGGTATGAGAATGTGTAGGCACCTAAGCATGCAGTCCAGAGGGTTACTTCAGTCAAGGTAAATATTTTAGCACGTTTTTTATTGCCCAGGGCTGTTTCCCCCCACCCTGGCAGTATGGCTGACCTGACAGCAGGATGAATCCCAGGAGTTTCGCTGAGAAGTATTCCGGAAAATGTTAGGGCTATGATTGTTTTTTTAAACACGACACGGGTCCAAGAAAGAGAAAAATTACAAATGAGATCACAGCAAAAACATCACCATAATGGCTGTAAAAACTTCCGGGAGTATATAGGGGAATGTTCTCCATAAAAACTAACGCTATTCCAAGGGGAACTTTTCTCTGCACTTCTCCAGTAGGTAAAATGACACCTGAAATACCCGTGTTTCCTGATCTTACAACAGGAATCCGGTTTTCGATTGCCCTGAGGCGAGCCAACTCAAAATGCTGGTATGGACCTGCAGATTCACCCAGCCAGCCATCGTTGGCCTGGATCATAAGGATATCAGCTCCATTTTGAACAAATTGTCGGGCATAACGGGGTAAGCTGGACTCGTAGCAGATTAAATCAGAAAACTGTACTTGATTCCATTTGAAAATTTTATAGTCTTTGCCCCCCTGAAACACACCACGATCGATATTTAAATTCAGGTTTTCCAGCGGATGAAAAAGGCCTGGAAATAAATCATATTCTGCAAAGGGTACGAGATGGATTTTTTCATACATCTCATAGGCTTTTTTAGGGCTTAAATACATGGCACTATTATAATATACTTTTTTCCCTTCGGGGTCAATAATGCGATCTACCGTTCCCACAAGAACAGGAATTCCGGTTGTATCGACTTTTGTTTGTAATTGAGATCGAATGCGGTTATTTAACCTCAGATAGGCCGGAAGTGCAGTTTCAGGAAATAAGATAAAATCCGGGCGCAGGGATATGGCAGTGTTGTGTAATGAATCCATGAACATCAAAGTCTCCTGCCGGCTGGAATAGTCCCATTTTTCATTGGGGTTTACATTGGGCTGTATAATAGCTATATCTATAGAATCTGATTTGGATTGAAAGAATTGCATTCTTCCCCACCCGGAAAAAAATAGACCTAAGAAAATAATTGCGGGAATAATATGTACTTTTTTTATACCTGTTTTTGAATATATTAAATTATAAAGTATTACATTTATAGATATAATCCAAAATGCTATATAATAGGTACCTGCAATATCTATATTTTGCAATATTGGCAAATAATCTGTCTGGGTTAAAGCCAAGTTCCCCCAGGCAAAACCCAAAGGTCCAAAACTACGGATCCATTCGAGGGAAACAACCAGAAAGGGCAGCATAAGGTAAAGATTAACATCTTTGCGCAAGGCGCCAGTTATAGCCCCCGCTATTCCCCAGAACAATGCCAGATACATCACCGCACTTATCAGGGAAAAAAGGACCACNCCAAATTCTGCACCGGAGTTCGNACCAATCCAATAATTTGAAATCAGATTATAGACCAGGCCAAAAATATATCCTGATTTAAAATTATTCTTTGTATTATGGGTGAACCAGACATGGATCAGTGGAATAAAGCCAATATACACTAAAAATCCAAGGTGCCAGGGCTGGTAGGCAATGCCTANACATAGTCCTGATACAATGGCCAGTTGCCATGCTGGCCTTGTAAATATATAATTCATTTTACTCTGGTTAAATCTAAAAATTGTTGCAGAAAGATTGCTGCAGCTCTTTCATCGATCATATGTTTATTATGCCCGGTCTTAATATTTTGCTGAATAAGTGATTTCTCTGCACTGACAGATGATAATCGTTCATCCTGGAGATGGATGGGAATATTTAAAATCGTAATAGTGTGTGCAAACGCACGTACTTTTTTAGTTTGGTGCGTATCCTGACCTTTCAGACCAATAGGCAGCCCCACAACGAAACATTCAATTTCTTTTTCCGAAATGATAGCTTTTAAATCACGTATGACCCAATCATCTCCTTTATTTGGAATGGTGCGAAACGGAGACGCTATAATCTTAAGTGGGTCAGACAGGGCCAGACCAATTCGACTATCACCATAGTCGATTCCCAGAATTCGACCCATGAATTATATGGGCTTGCGCAAATGTGCTTTTAGGATTTTTCCTGGTTTAAACCGGGTCTTTTTATGAGCCGGAACATAGATTTCCTCATTGGTCCTTGGATTTCGAGCCCGCGGCTTAGCCTTGGTGGGTTTGGATTCAAAAACACCAAAATTCCTGATCTCAATCCTGGTATAGGGACTGTCCTCTGTTAAAAAATCCCGAACAATATTAAAAAAATCGTCCACCATGCCGATGGATGATCTTACACTCAACCCTCGACGATGTGCTAACTCAGTGGCGATATCTTTCTTTGTATATGTTTTTATTTCCATTATCGACCTGCTCTTTCTACATAATCTATATGTTTTAATTTTGTCATTTTTCGCATCAAGCGATTTAATTGACGGTTATTATTAACTTGCACAATGAAAAGTGCCTCAGCAACTGTTTCATTCACCTTAATATCTACACTTGTAATATTTACATTCTGTTTGGATATACATTCGGACATATCTTTCAGCCAGCCTTTGTAATCCTGCCCAATGATTTTTAAGCGTACATTGAATTGATCCGATGATTTAACATTCCAATTGATAGGAACCAAGCGGTCCGATTCATGGCTGAGCAGAGGTAAACTTTTACAGGCACTTTGATGCACTGTGACCCCCCGGCCCCGCGTTACAAAACCGATGAGGTCATCCCCGGGAATGGGATTGCAGCATTTTCCATAATTGACAAGAATATTTTCTATACCATCTAAAATAATACCATTTGTATTTGATCGGGCAAAATTAAAAAAACGATTGGAATCTTCATCTTCCGTGCTTTCCTGAATTTCTTCTTCTTTCGGACGGAGTTTTTGGAACATGTCTCGGACAGTTATCAATCCTGAACCGATTGCCTTGAGAAGTGTGTTCGAGTCAGCGTACCCAAAACGTTTGTAGCTATTACGAAATTCATCTACGTTTTTTGATAATTTCATTCGCCGCAATGTCTTGATCAGCAATTCATCACCCAGTTTGATACTTCCCTCATCCTGTACTTTTTTCAGATAGCGACTCACTTGGGTCCGCGCTTTGGTGGTCACAACAAATTTTTGCCAGCCATAACTGGGCATTTGTTTCTTACTGGTGATAATCTCAACCATATCACCATTTTTTAGTTGGGTGTTCAACGGTACAACANCATGGTTTATTTTCGCACCTATACAGTGCATTCCAANCTGTGTATGTACTTGGAAAGCAAAATCTACAGGGGTGGAACTGATGGGTAATTGGATAAGATCTCCCGCGGGNGTAAAAACAAATATCTCTTCGTTATAAAGATCAATTTTAAGAAGGTTCATGAATTCTTTNGGATCNGTAGACTCATTTTGCAGGATNTCCAGTAATTCACGTANCCACTTCACATTANTGTCAATTTCAGATGANCTGCCATCTTTATACACCCAGTGTGCTGCCACACCNATTTCAGCCGTTTCTTCCATCTCCTTTGTCCGGATCTGTATTTCAATCATTTGGCCGTTTNGACCTACNACNGTNGTATGAACGGATTGATAGCCATTGGATTTTGGAGTAGCAATAAAATCCTTGAAACGGTCTTGAACAGGCAAATANATACTATGGACTATACCNAGAGCGAGATAGCACTGTTCAATTTTATCTACAATGATACGGATGGCATAGAGGTCGTATATTTCATTAAAAGATTTATTTCGGGTCAACATTTTCCCATAAATGGATGCATAGGATTTTGCACGTCCATAAACATCTGGGAAAATATCGTAGTTCTTTAATTCTTCTTCAACAGGTCCAATAACCTTCTTGATAAATTTATCACGCTGTTTTTTACTGGATTTGATATTGGATTCGATCTCCTTGAATCCTGCAGGATTCAAAACACTGAAAACAAGATCCTCCAGTTGAGATTTCACAGTTGACATACCCAGGCGGTGGGCCAGTGGAACATAGACATCCCGAGTTTCTACAGCGATCCGGTGCCGTTTAATCTGGGGCATGTGTTTAATNGTTTCCATATTATGCAGTCGGTCAGCAAACTTGATAATAATGACCCTTAGATCCTGTGCTACAGACAGGAGCATTTTCATAAAATTTCCAGCCTGCTTTTCCTTCCGGGATGAATAGGTAATGCCTCCGATTTTAGTAAGACCATCTACTAGATTCCCGAGATCATTCCCAAACATCTGGGTTATTTCATCGAGCGTTGCATCCGTATCTTCAACCGTATCATGTAGAAGGCCCGCAATAATGGTTGTTGTATCCATTTTCCATACCGCAAGCGTATTTGCCACAGCAACACAATGGGTAAAGTAAGGCTGTCCCGACAAACGCTTTTGGCCCTCATGGTGACGATTGCCAAATTCGTAAGCTTTCCATAAAAGAGACTCTATTTCTTCGACGTTTTGGTCAGGCCCTAAAGAAATATTTTCTACCAGGTTAATAAATGGTTTGGGATATTCTCCAAATAATTGAGGAACAAGTCTGGAAAGGGGATTATCCATTAAAACGGCGTTTCAGCCTGGGAAAGATTTTCAAATCTTGCATATTTACTAATGAAGGATGCGCTGATATGCCCCGTAGGTCCGTTTCGTTGTTTTGCTACAATAATTTCCGCTTTACCTTCATCTTCATCCTCCTGGGAATACACCCAGGGCCGGTATAAGAAAATAACAACATCTGCATCCTGTTCGATTGCACCGCTCTCTCGCAGATCAGATAATTGGGGTTTACGATCTGCTCTTTGTTCCACAGCTCTTGAGAGCTGTGACAATGCTACAACAGGAATACTCAATTCTTTAGCAAGTGCTTTGAGAGATCTGGAAATAACAGAAATTTCCTGCTGGCGGTTTTCTACACCCCTGGGCCCCTGCATCAGTTGAAGATAATCCACCACAATCATACCAATATTGTGTTCTGCTTTTAAGCGCCGTGCCTTTGCTCGAAGTTCAAGCACAGTAAGGGCAGGTGAATCATCTAAATAAATGGGCGCTTTCTCTAAATCTCCGGCAGACAGGCCCAGATTCTTCCACAACTTCGCGGGGAGTTTTCCTGTTCTTACAAAATGGCTATCAACCCGGGCCTCAGCGCATAACAATCTCATAGCCAGCTGGTGGTTTGCCATTTCAAGACTAAACATACCTACACCCACATCTGCTTCTAATGCTGCGTTACGAATCATGGACAGTGCCAGAGCAGTTTTGCCCATCCCGGGGCGTCCTGCAATAATGATCAAATCACCCTCTTGGAAACCGGATGTGATATCATCCAGGTCTAATAATCCTGATGGAACACCAATCACGGATCCGCCTGAAGCCCTGATTAATTCCAATTTTTCCAAGGCAGCCACTACAATATCATTGATCTGCGTGAAACCACCCTTTAATCGATTTTGGGTAATACTGAAAATTGACTGCTCAACCGTGTCCAGAATATCAGCCACATCTTGGCTGTCCTCATACGCTTCCTTGGCAATAGAGTGGGATAAGGTAATCAGACTTCTCAGCAAGGCCTTTTCCATGACGATTTTAGAATATCGTTCAACATGGGCAGCTGTTGGCACTGATTCAACTAATCCTGTAACAAAATAGGTACCACCAACGGATTCAAGCTCTTTATTCTTTTTCAGCAGGTCAATTACAGACACGGTATCAACTGGCTCACCTTTATCAAATAAAAGTTCCATAGCAGAAAATATTTTGCCATGGGCGTCTTTATAAAAAACATCCGGGGTGAGCCACTGGATGGATTTACTCACCGCATCTTTCGAAGAGAGCATGGAACCAAGAACGGCTAACTCTGCTTCTTCCGAGTGCGGTTGTACATTTAAGAGCTGATTATTGTCTGCCATGAATCTTTAATTATTTAAGAAATCCCGTACCCATTGGAAATCATCCCAGGTAGGTTTTTTAAAATTTGAGTTTCTCAATAGGGCTGCAGGGTGATATGTTACCCGCAAGGGAGTCCCATGATAGTCATGCGTTTTTTCTCTCATTTCTTTAAGCGGTACATCCATTTTCAATAATGTTTTTCCAGCAACCCTTCCCAAGGCAACAATCAATCTGGGCTGGATTTTTTCAATTTGCTTCACCAGGTAAGGTTCGCATTTTTCCACTTCCGATGGCAATGGGTCCCTATTATTTGGCGGCCGGCATTTTAATACATTGGCAATATAGACACCCTGCCCTCTTTTCTTTTGAATAGCCCTTAGTATATCATCCAATAATTTTCCTGCCCGGCCAACAAATGGTTCACCTTTCAAATCTTCCTGTTCTCCTGGAGCCTCACCTACCAACATAAGATCTGCATTCGGATCCCCCACACCAAAAACAAAATTCGTACGGGTTTTACCCAGCGGACACTCCTGACAGAGGCAGATGGAAATTCTAAACTGTTCTAAATCATCCCGGTTTCCAGAGTCTAACGTATTAGGAGTTTGATCTAGATTTTTTGCTTGATCTTTTGAAACGTACAATTCATTTCCAAACAATGCCTGATATTGCCTAAGATAAGTCTGAATTGCCGTATTGGCTCCCATGATTATTCTAGATTTATTTTTCTCCATTTTACTTCACCATTAAGAAATTTTTCAATTGCAATCGTGGTAACCTTTCCCTTTTCCTCATATGTCTCTGGGGATATTTCTTCCACTTCATCAAAGACATCCAGGTCTTCTTCCTGGTGTTCCATGATGGCCTTGCTCAGGATTCGTTCCTGTAGCTCAAAACGGGCCTGTCCAGACATAGCTGCTACGGCTTCGTACATGTTTTCGGCCTTTTCTTCTATTTCGCGAAACGGTATGGTTTTAAGTCCCATTGAGTACTCCTTCTTTTAATTCATTAACTATTTCAATTAATTCTGTTTTTGCCACATCTAGATCTTCATTGATCATTACGTGGTCAAATCTAACTTTATATTCCATTTCCTGCTGGAATCTTTGCAATCGTATTTCTATACGCTTTTCCGAGTCTGTGCCCCGTTTTATTAACCTCTCTCTCAGATGTCCAATACTGGGCGGTATAATAAAAATAGAAAATGTATCCTCAGGATATAACTTTTTGATGCGCATAGATCCTTTAACGTCCATTTCCAATAAAAGCATCCTTCCATTGGATATTGCATTTTCTAGGATGCTTTTTGAAGTCCCATAATAAAATCCATGGACATTCTCCCATTCAGCTAGATGTTCTTCGAGGATAAGTTCCTCAAATTCATCAGATGATATAAAATTATAATCCACACCATTTGTTTCTATACTTCTCCTTTCACGGGTGGTATAGGAGACAGACCATTCTATTTCAGGCATAACCTCTTGCAATGCTTTGCACAGAGTTGTTTTACCTGAGCCGGATGGAGCCGATATTGCAATTAAATGCTTCATTATAAAATGTTTTGAGCTTGTTCACGAATTTTTTCCAGCTCACCCTTCATTTCAACCACATGTTTTGTCACATCTGTTTGAGGGCTTTTAGACCCGATCGTATTTATCTCACGTCCAATTTCCTGAATGAGAAAATTAATCCGTTTCCCCACAGGATCTTCTCGGTCTAAATAGGTATGAAGTTGATCAAAATGACTTCTACATCGTACAATTTCTTCTGTCACATCTGCACGATCAGCTAGGTATGCTACTTCCTGTATCAGTCTAGATTCATCTAGAGACTCTCCATTCAATAATTCGGAAATTTTCTCCTGTAACTGCGCCTGTTTTTCAGATTTAAAATTTCCTGAGATATGTTCTGCTGAGTCAATAGCGTTTTGCAGATTTTTTATGCGCTTCAAAATATCATCTTGGATTTGTTTCCCTTCTTTTTCTCGCATTTCATTAAGCTGATTTAACGCATGTTCAACCGCTTTAATAATCACACTCTGATTGATAGAGTCCGGTTCGTCTGCCTTTAGGAGATCATGAGTTGAAATAATATCACTCAGGCTCATACGCTGTCCGTAACTGACATGAATCTTTTTCACTACATCCTGAATCATTTCAAACCGGTCTTTATTAAAACTCAATTTTTGGTTATCCTGGGAAACATTTAATTCTACCCGTACCTGTGCATTGCCCCTTTGGATCGATTTTTCCAATAGGGCTCTAATCTTTTGCTCAGTGGCTGGATCCAGGGAAAACCCACGAAATTTCATTTCAAGAAACCTTGAATTGACCGAGCGAATCTCCACGTCTATTTTATTGAGACCGCGGCCAGCAGATCCGCGGCCAAATCCTGTCATACTTTTAATCATTCCATATTTTAGGGGTAAAGCCGGTGAAATTAGGGACTTACGAGAATATTATCCAAGACTGAAAGAGTGAATTATTCTTTTATTTTAATAGGATGATCAATCCTGCTGCACAGCCGAGACCCTGGACAGTATCCAATCCAGGGAAAGGATTAAAGATATGAGATGATGATTTCCCATCTCACCGCTTACATTCGAAGTAAGGAATGCATAATCGACCTCAAATCCATCCCATTTTACTCCCAAACCACCCGTTGAATTATTGACTGAATTTCTTCCCATTCGAATGGATAACTTATCTTTGTATATCCCTTCAAGGCCCAGTGCACCATCCAGCGACAGGGGACCAATTCTCAATTGTGAATCTAAATGGCGATTTGATACAGCTCCATTCAGGTTAATCATGGAGTGTAACACAAAAGAAGGTATCTTTATGGGCATGAACGGATGGTGAGCGCCTATGGCTATTGAAGACACTGTACCTTCCACAGTACCGCTATCCCAGATCAATCCTGATGCAGGCATATTCCTTAGTACAATTCCTATGTTTGTTTTTTTTATCCTTTTTTTGAATCCCAAATCCAGACCAATGCCAAGCGCAAAATGATCATCCAGTGAATAAGAAAGCACCTTAAATCCAATGCCAATTGGTAACCCTTGAACCATTCTTATCACTGCACCATGGAAACCTATCTGATGCTGGCTGAAATACCGGAGTTGATCCTTATCCAGCCGTTCACCCTCATCTAAGACACCATTGCCTTCTCCCGGATCATTTGTGCCAAATTGTCCATCTTGGCCCCAGTCCAGCAACATGGATCGGGTATCAGGAATCTGGCCTACCCCTTCATAGAGAAAGTTCAGATGCATGGGATTCTCATTGCGTTCCAATTGAAACCCGATCAGATCACTATTCACAATACCTGCAAAACGGGATTGGTGTGTAATAGAAATATTTTGGATAGGTTCCGATGAAAATACGGGGTTAACAAGAGAAGCTGTTGATGATTTGAACTGATATGCAGTNGTAGCGCGTCCTAAGGATGCTGTTCTAGCATCCGTCACATGTTCAAACAATTCCCACCCATAAAAGACCCAAACTCCTTCCCCGAACAGGATGCTAAGGGAACAAAGCAGTGANAATATCCTATAAACCGTGTTCTTTTTTAAGTTCATCCAGAGACCTGAGCGCTTCCAGGGGTGTCATAGAATTCACATCTATTTCATTTAATNGTTTGCGCAATTTTAATTCTTGTTCCTGAAAAAATGTCAATTGGTTTGACGTTTCTGGAGGCGCAGAAGTTCCACCTTTCACAGATTGCTCAATATGATGGTTCAGAATTTCAGATGCACGATGAATTACAGTATTTGGCAGTCCAGCCATTTTTGCCACGTGGATACCATAACTTTTATCGCCTGGCCCCTTAGCCACGGATCTCAGGAACACAATTGTGTCTCCAAATTCTTTTACCTCAACATGGTGATTTTCCAAGCGATCCAGGGTCGTTTCTAAATCCGTTAATTCATGATAGTGGGTGGCAAAAAGCGTCCGGGCGGCTAATCCATCAGCATTGTGGAGATACTCGGTGATAGCCCATGCCAGTGATAACCCATCAAACGTGGCTGTACCACGTCCAATCTCATCCAGCAGAATCAGGCTTCTATCTGTTGCATTGTTTAATATATTGGCTGCTTCATTCATCTCTACCAGAAAAGTGCTTTCGCCACCTGCCAGGTTATCACTTGCACCGACCCTGGTAAATAAACGATCCACAATACCAATCTTTGCCGTTTTTGCCGGTACAAAACTTCCAATCTGGGCCATAAGCGTAATCAGCCCTACCTGCCGGAGATAGGTTGATTTCCCTGCCATATTTGGGCCTGTGAGCAGATGGATCTGATTTGTTTGTGAATTCATGGAAAGATCATTAGGTATGAACTTCTCTGTTGCTGGGAGTAACTGTTCTACTACGGGGTGTCTCCCTCTTTTTATATCCAAAAGATGTTTATTTGATAATGCAGGTTTTACATAATTATTTTTTAATGCAAGAGCTGCAAATCCAGCGATCAGGTCCAGCTGATTCATTGCTATAGCGTTTGTTTGGATATCTTTTATTGAAAAAAGGATAAACTGGCAGACTTCAGAAAAAATGCGTGTTTCAATTGCAAGTATCTTTTCTTCAGCATTTAAAACTTTTTCTTCATATGCCTTTAATTCCTCTGTGATGTATCGTTCCGAATTCACCAGCGTCTGCTTTCGGATAAAGGATTCAGGAACCTTCTCTTGATGAACCTTCGTTACTTCAATGAAATAGCCAAAAACCTTATTGAATCCTACTTTTAGTTTTGGAATATCCAATTCTTTCCTCATGGAACTCTGGAAGCTATCAATCCATGCCTTACCGGTTGCCAATAGTGTGCGTATTTCATCAAGTTCAGAATCAATTCCCGCACAAATCACGTTTCCCTGGCTGATTTGAGATGGTGGAGTTTCATTTAACGATTCGCTTACTTTTTCTACAATGTGATTTGTGTTCGTGAACGATTTCGACAACTTGGTTAAGTGCCTGTTCTCTGTTTCAACTAATGTTGTCTGCCACTGTGGAATATTCGAAAGAGTAGCAGACAGGGCTACAACATCCCTGGGAGATGCTTTCCCCTGATTAATCTTTCCAAGGACCCGTTGAATATCCGATGTATGGGATAAAGAGTTTTGAATTGATTTAAGTACCCGAAGATGTTCCGTGAATGCCTCCACCATGTTGAGACGGGAATTCAATTTTCTAATATCTGTTAATGGATGGAATAGCCACCGTCTCAAAAGCCGGCCACCGCCGGCAGTGTGTGTACTGTCAATGCAATCCACCAACGTTCCATGGGTCCCTTGGGACGAAAGGGATTGAAATACTTCCAGGTTTTTTATTGTAAACCCGTCCAATCCCATAAAACCATCTTGGATCACAGGTGAGAGTTTTGATACATGATCTAGAGAAGATGATAAATTTGACTTAATATGATTCATCAGAGCCCCGGCTGCACAAATGCCTGATGACATTTCATCACACCCAAAACCCTTCAGTGATTTCACTCCAAAATGCCCGATCAGTTCTCTATAGGCCGTATCGTGATCATAAATCCATTCATCAATGTGGGTTATAAATGGCTGAAATTCGAGATACCAGTCTGAAGTAGAATACACAACACCATTTGCTAGAATGATCTCTTGGGGGAAAAATTTTAATATAGAATTTTTTAATTGGTTGATTTTACATTCTCCTAGATGGAATTCTCCAGTGGATGAATCCAAAAAAGAAAAACCGGCGTGATCTTTCTGACTGTGGATAGAGCCAATATAACGGTTAGATTTATTGTTTAACGTTTGATCGCTTGTAAGCGTTCCCGGGGTGACGACTTCGATAACATCACGTTTTACAATACCCTTCGCCAGTTTTGGATCTTCTACCTGTTCGCAAATAGCAACACGATGACCTGCTTTTACCAGTTTTGATAAATACGTATCCAAAGCATGGTAGGGGAATCCAGCTAAATCTACATTAGCAGCCTTACCATTAGCACGTTTGGTTAAAACAATACCCAGTATTTTGGATGTAATGATTGCATCTTCTAAAAAGGTTTCATAGAAATCACCCATGCGAAATAAAACGAGCGCATCCTTATACTTAGATTTGACTTCCAGGAATTGTTTCATAACGGGCGTATTAGCCACCACTGTCTTACCCATTCAATGCATCTCCTATGATGCGAATATTTTCTTGTCTTACTGTAAATTGATTCTTGTCTAAATATTCGAGGAGGGGGATTGCTGTTTTACGGGACAGGCCGGTCAAATTTTTAAAATCTGCAACAGTTAAGGTATGATTTGTTTTAAAAAATGTACGGATATCATGAAGTAATGACTTAAGATTGGTGTGGTGCAAATAGAAATTGCTGCCAAGGCCCTGAACCTTTTCCTGTTCCATAAGTATATGGATAAGATCCCCTACCCGTTTAGGATTATGCCCGCATAGTTCTGTGATTTCCCTCAATAAAACAGGTTCAACTCCAGATTGGTTCATGATTGTTTCTACCCTTGATAACTCATCAAGATCTTTTTGAGAAAACTCGGGCGTATATCCAGATAGTGCATATCCCCCTTTTTCTTCTATAAGAATTCCAGTCTTCAGCATTTTTTTCACCATGATTTCAAACCAGGCTTCCGACCACTTTAGAGAAGTCTTGATCGCATCAGCAGTTATAACGGGCCTGAAAGGGTTTCTCGCGTAGGATTGATTAAAAAATGATTGTAATTCATCCTGCGCGTTTTCTGCCCCTTTTTTCGAAAACAGAAATCCTTTACTGGTTTTAATAATCTCAAGTTCATCCTGCCATTTATCAATTTGCTCCCTGGAATTGAAGAATAACGATTTCCATCTCCCGATTGAATTAGGCTTTTTCCAATGGTGACTAACCAGATAGCCAAAGCGCTCTTTTGGATCAACAGGTATTGTACGAGCTAGTTCCCGCATTGCAGACCATGTGCCGTTGGGATTGGGATCCAGTACAATTCCACCTGCAATGGTCTCCATTGGAGAATAAGACCGAATAACAAACCGGTCATCCATGGCAACAGCGATGGATAATTCAAGGTCCAAAATAAGATTTCCCGAATGTCCTTTTTCCAGTTTTATTGACCCACAGGTTGTTACCCTGCCCAAGACTTCAGATGTTCCAAAATGGAACCTCAACCGCTGTTTATTTTTTACGATCCAGTCTGTTGACGGTATCATAGTAAGATGGGCAATTATACGTCTGGTCGGTTGCAATGAATGGGGTGTACACAATACTGTTCCTCTTTGTAATTCAGATGGCTTTGTATGTGCAAGATTAAGAGCAGCTCTATCCCCAGATTGGACCGTTCTGGCAGAATCACCGTGGGATTGCAACCCTCTTATCTTCCCCCTTGACTGGGAGGGTAGAATTTCAATTTCATCTCCAGATTTTGCTGATCCGTTGAGAACTGTGCCGGTCACCACCGTCCCGAAGCCGGTTTTAGTAAAAACACGATCCACATTCATCCGGAAATTTTCTGAGCTAGAATTAAACTGTTCATCAACAGCCAATGAAAGAATATCGGATTTTAAGGACTCAACTCCATCGCCCGTCAAACTATTGATCCGTGTTAGAGATAAACAATCGAAACCCCTGTCTTCCAATAATTCCTGAATATCCAATTCGACTAAATCAATCCAATCCGAGTCTTGTACAAGGTCAGTTTTGGTCAGTGCCACCCATCCCCTATTCACGCCAAGAAGGGTTAAGATATCCAGATGTTCCCTCGTCTGTGGCATTACTCCGTCATCCGCAGCAACCACTAATAATCCGTAATGTATATTTGCAGCCCCTGCTGCCATATTACGGATAAATTTTTCATGCCCAGGAACATCAATCAGTGTAATGGATTCATTGAGATATGCAAAACCAAGATCGATGGTCATTCCCCGTTCTTTTTCTTCCAGTAAACGGTCTGTGTCTGTTCCAGTTAATGCCTTGACCAGCGATGTTTTCCCATGGTCAATATGACCTGCTGTTCCAACCACAACCTGTGGCATCTTACACCTCGTCTATGGCCTTAGCTAATAGATTAATTTGGCTGGGAAGTACCGCTTTTAAATCAATATAAAATGTATGGCCTGACGTATAGCCTACAACAGGGATGGGGCCACACCGGAACCCTACAGCCAATTCAGTGATTTTCATTAACTTGGGTTTAAAAGAAAGTGCCATACTTTCTATTTTATCTTCTGGAAGCGATCCACTCCCTGCTTCTACCTCTGACTCAACAAGTTTTATGCCCAGATCCCTAATCTTTTTCCTTTTCTGAAAATCCAAGATTCTCTGTCCGCGGTTTTTCAGGATTCTCCTCGATGTCGTAAGCATACTTAAAGATAAATTATCTTTTGTAAAAGAATCTGACCGGTAAGACCTGAGTGTCTCTTCTAATAAGCCAATCGTGATTTTATCGCAGCGGAGAACACGGTAAAGAGGATTATTCTGCAATGTGTTGACCCATTTCTTTTTACCGATAATTAAACCAGACTGAGGACCACCAATGAGTTTATCTCCTGAAAAGGTGAGCAAATCGGGATTATTTTCCATGATCGCGTTTACCGGTATTTCATCCGCCAGGTTTAACGAGTTCATATCCAGTAAAACACCACTTCCCCAATCCGCCATAATAGGGATCTTATGTTTTTTTCCCAGTGCAACTAATTCGGACAGCGGTACAGACCTTGTAAACCCTCTTACAACATAGTTACTGGTGTGCACCCATAGAATCAGTTTCGTTTTATTAGAAATGGCATTACCATAATCCTTACTATGTGTTCTGTTCGTTGTACCCAC
>PBCV01000016.1 GCA_002717915.1 Fidelibacterota bacterium
TGTCATTGCAGTGATGGTGGATGTCTCCCAATTCCACTGTGAGCCCAAGACCACATCCCCAACATCTGTATTTTGAATGGTGCTTCCAGTCTCCAGATCATAGGTATAAAGATTAGGTGTATATTCGTATAACCCTGTGTAAGAAATCCTTTTACCATCCGGGTGCCAGATAGGCAGAAAGTCCCCTTCGCTGGAATTGGTAATTTGTTTTGATTGTCCGGTAGATAATTCAAGGACATGTATATCCATGAATCCGTCTGGATCCGACTGGGAATAAGCGATCGATTTTCCATCAGGGCTCCAAGCAGGTGTTATAATTTGGGTATCACCATCATTAGATGTAATCTGTTTTATATTACTTCCATCGGTGTTCATGGTATAGATCTGTGATATAGAATTTTCATGAGCAACAAAAGCAATCTTTTTTCCATCCGGTGAAAACTTGGGATAATTAGCCCGCATAGATGATATAAGCAGGGTTTTCTTCTTTGTTTCAACATCCAATTTCCAAATGCCATACATAAGGGACTGTTTGCCACCATAACGATATTTTGGATATACGATTGAAGTGTTATCGGGTGAAACATCGAGATTTATAATTAATTCACCAAAAATTCCATGATCCAACTCTTTCAGTTTCCATTTTGGCCTGACTTTTTTTGGTTTTTCTTCCTTTTTATCCGCCTTTTTAACCCGTTTCTTCCATATTTTTCTTTCCTTAGCTGTATCCCGTGTTGCCACTGCCAGGGAAAGATCTCTTTGCCCTTTTGACATTTGACCAATCATGGCAATACGCATGGTGTCAGGGAAATAATCAAAAGCAGCAACCCGTTTCATGGGTAGTTTATGTACCTTTCCAACGTCTTCCAGCCGTTCTTTTTGGGCCCTTTGTCCATAGAAAAAAGTGTTCATGTGCCTACGCCAGTCCTCGTTGAACTGTTTCAGTTTGATCCCAGTATATTTTTTGAAGGAACTCTCAAAATATAGAAACCCCGCTTTATTACGGTGATTTAAGATTTTGGTTATGGTAGAATCTCCAAATCTATCTGCCAGGTAAAGACTTTTTGAAAACCCATCATTATGTGGATCTTGAATCCTATGGACTGTATTTCTAATAACATGTCCTTTATGGGAAATATCAAATCGAAATGGTCGCCATTTTTCTGTATAATATTCTGCCAGCCCTTCAACGACCCAGCCTGGAACACCTGTAACAAGGCTGTTCATGGGCTCCGGTAGCCACCAGGGACCTTTTACAGTATTGAAGTAAACAAGGTGCTGTAGTTCGTGGGCTAATACTGTGCGAAGCCATTTCTCATCCCCTGTCCATAACCCTGCATCATTCTGGTCTACCCATATCACAGTATAATTCCCCGGCGTGGCAAACCCGTTTAAAATCTCATCCTCTGTTGTAAATGCAATATCCAACCGGCGCAGGGTATCCAAGCCCATTTGTTGCATTAAAACAGGCCTAATCTGTTCTGCCATGGAAGCGCCCTTAACTGCAATATCCCTTATGCCAGTATGGTAATGAATATCAAAGTGTTCAGTTGCAATGGTGTTCCACTTCAATTCCCCATGGGACCGCTGGCTCATCATCCAGGCTCCAGTGGCATTTAAAAAAGAGAGTGTGATTGAAAATACTATTGGAAAATATTTCACCGCTGATCAGTTCCTTTTAAGTTATGTTGAATTAAGTCCATTTCCAGTTGTTCGTAGGATTTAAAATGTATTCCGGTAAATCCAAGCCTTATCGCTGCCTGAACATTTTCATATCGGTCATCAATGAATATACAATTTTCAGGAAGTACATTGGCATTATCGGCTGCAATTCGATAAATGCTCTCTTCTGGCTTTCTATATCCTGCGTTAAAAGAATATACAGCACCATCAATGAGTTGGGGAAATAAATATCGTTTCTCTATTTCATCCTGGATATGCTTTGGATTTGTATTAGACAGCAACCAGGTAGAATATGTATCCGATAAAGTTTTCAATAATTGGACNGTCCTTTTTTCTTCTCCCAATAAGAGNTGCCAGGCATGCCAAAAATCAGATTCTTTTAAGCAGCAGGGCTGGGGGAATGAATCTTTGAATGCTATAAACCACTCTTTATTGGTGAGCCGCCCTTTTTCATAATCATTGTGGGCATCCCAAGGGAAATTATTTTTAATATCATCTGGTTCTGTATCTATACAATCACTTAAATATTGAAAGGTTCTTTCAGGATGTANATTCAGTAATACACCTCCGATATCAAAAAATATTGTTGTAATCATATTACCACTCAAATGGGCCTTCCAATAATCTCCAAAAATAAAGACTTACTACGGTTCTATATGGAGCCCACTGTTCCGATTTCTTAAGCATCTGGCCCGGGGTTGGCATCTCACTCAATTTATAATAGTGTTGAAAACCTTTTTGAACCCCTAAATCAGTCACAGGAAACACATCTGGGCGATTTAAGGTAAACATGAGAAACATCTGGGCTGTCCAGGGCCCAACCCCTTTTATGGTTATTAATGTATCTATGATATCCTGGTCGTCCATCTTTTCAAGGCTGTCGTAAGTATCAGGATTATCCAGAAACGCATGTGCAATATTTTTTATGTATTGTGCTTTTGAGTTTGATAATCCCACAGATCTCAATTTTTCATGGTCTATGTTTATTACGTCAACAGGNGTTGGATATGATTTATCTTTATACAACAAAATGAAACGATCCAATATAGTTTTAGCANCCTTCCCGCTTAATTGCTGGTATACAATGGAGCGGGTAAGCGATTTAAAATAATCTGTTTCTGGTTGCAGGTCCTGAATTTTAAATGCATCTAAAAGNGGAATTAATTCAGGGTCAGACTTCATCAGGTACTTTACCGCTTTTTTTATGGATAAGGGTTTAGTTTTTCGAGCAAACATAGATTTGCATCCCGCTTTCTTCATCCATAGGCGTTCCATCATAATTACCCAGTTTTTCTTTAATGATTAATCCTGCTTCAGAAAGTAATATATCCATGGAGTGGGGGTAAATCATCCTCATATTGTAGCAGTATTCTTCTGGNGCCAATTGCCCATCCCTTTCTAGGCGCCAGGTCAATTGGTTTACTTGTGTTTCGTCATCGAATTCATTTGTTTCCATGATGCGGCACCTGCTTCCATCATACTCAAATAAGGATGTGGCCGGATATAGTTTCCCCGTTTCCCGGTATAGGAATGAAGGATCGGGAATGAAAATCGACACCAGAAATAATCCATCTTTTGTTAAATGATTCCGAACACAGTTTAAGCATCTGTTTGCCTCCTGATCTGTCAAATTATGCAGGAATGAGTTGAACCCGATAAAAATAAAATTGAATTGTTTACTTAAGTGAAATTGCTGCATGTCCCCCACAACAAAGGTAGCCCTTTTACCATATTTTGCGCGAGCCACATCAATAAATTCCCCACTTAGATCCAGTCCTGTGTAATTGTAACCAAGATCCACTATTAACTGGGCAAGTCTACCTGTTCCTGCAGCCAGTTCTAAAACAGGATTCCCGGCTCTCTTTGCAATGGATGTAATGAGTTCACTGTCTCGACTGTAGTGTCTATGAATTGCGTCGTAGAGTTCCGGTTTNGAATATATATCCACTTAATATTTAACCGGTAAAAATGAGATAAACTAATTCAGGACAACCAGATCCTTCGTGGTTTGATTAAGAATTTCGCAATCATCTTNGCCAATAATTANATCATCCTCAATACGAACACCACCCCAGCCGGCCAGGTAAATCCCAGGCTCTATGGTCATCACATTATTCACTTCCAGAACCTGTTCACTTTGGGGGCTGAAACGGGGTGATGTATGAATCTCCAAGCCAAGGCCATGGCCCGTACCATGGGTATAATATTTACCGTAGCCCATTGCACCGATATANTCACGGGTGGCAGCATCCACTTCCTTACAGGGTACACCGGCTTTGGCAATATCACAGCCCCTTTGCTGAGCTTCCTTTACAATAGAGTATACTTCCTTGTGCTTTTCAGTGGCTTTTCCGACAACTGGAGTTCTGGTCATATCCGCATGATAACCACCGTATTTTGCGGCAGCATCTATCACAATGAAATCTCCATTTTGAAATTCCCGTTCTGTTGGAATTGCATGGGGCAGGGCACCATTGGGTCCGGTAGCCACAATGGGTGAATAGGCTTCGCCTTCCGCGTATTCGCGGTATTTGGAAACCATGGTATTGGCTACCTGTTTTTCTGTAAACCCTGGGCGCAACATGGGCAGAATTTCTTCGTACACTTTATCTGTGACCTCGACCGCTGTACGAATGCATTCCAATTCATGGTCATCTTTNACCGCTGCAAGATCCTCAAGAATCATGGATGAATTTTCCCATTTCGTGTTCGGGAACATNCTGATCATATTTTCATATAGGGCATAACTCATATGATCCCCTTCAAAAGCCAGTTTGAATCCATTGGGGTTCAGATTGTTATCCTTGATCTGGGATAAATGAGAGTTCATATCAATAAATCTTTCAAATCCTTTGACCTGTGCTTTCGATTGTTCAATGTACCGGCCATCCGTAACAAAATATTGGCCTTCTGGTGTAATCAAACAGGATGCAGCAGAGCCTGTAAAACCAGAGATATACCTGACATTTGTTAAATTAGTAATTAACATCCCATCCAGACCTCTTTCATCTAAAACCATTCTGAGATCCTTCTGACGCTTCGAATAAATAGAATCATTCATGAGAGTTTAATCCTTTTTTGAGTTTTGAATAAGTGTTTGAATTGTGTCNCGCTCTAATGAAATAGATTCTTGGTTTTCTCCTTTTTCTTCCAGAGCATCCAGCACTTCAAGTGCTTGCTCAAATAATCCCTGNTTTTTCAAAACGGCAACCAATGTGAANGTGGCCAACCGTGAACTGACCTTTAAAGGTTTTTTGGGCTCAATAGAAACAGGGTTTGCAACAGGACTCGGTCTTACAGGTGGTTCCTCCTTTTGGATCGGTTTTACTGCGGCGGTTCCTTGAGGCTTCATGCTTGTTTTCGGCTTTGGTGTGATATCTACACCTTCAACCTTACTGATAAAATTTTGGGCTGTTTGGTGATCAGGATTTAATGCTAAAACATGTTTCCACGATTTCAATAGGCGGTTGGAAGCCCGGCCAAGAACCGTTTGGATTTCGCACAGCATTTCTGCCGCTGCAAGGTGATCATGGGTATACAATAGAACACGTTCCAGGGCTTTTTCTGTCTCTTTTAAATTGCCATCCGCCTTTTCTACCTGGGCCAGAATAAACAAACCTGCTGAATTATTCTTGTGATGTTTTAAACCTATATCACATACTTTTCTGGCCCGCTTTAAATCGTCTTGTTCTAAATACATATCCGCAAGGACCGGAAACAGGATTGTATCAAAATGATCGGCGAAATAGAGTTCAAGTTCGATCTGGTTTTTTAAGTTCATATTAACGCCTGTTGGAGTGGACCCAATCCGTGATAAAATCGATGGTTGTCTGAACAGGAGTTCCTGGACCAAATAATTTTCCAACTCCCTGTTGTTCCAGGTTTTCTATATCCTTTTTTGGTATTATACCGCCACCCACCAGTAAAACATCATTTAATCCTTTCTCTTTCATGAGATCAAGGACATTCTTAAAAATAGTATTATGGGCATTATTAAGGCTGGACAAAGCGATCACATCAGCGTCTTCCTGGAGCGCTGCGGATACAATCATTTCTGGCGTCTGGCGAAGCCCCAGATAAATAACTTCCATCCCTGCATCCCGATACGAGGATGCGAGCACCTTTATACCCCGATCGTGACCATCAAGACCTGGTTTTGCCATAACAATTCTGATCTTACGTTCCATAAGAGTAAAAATTAATGGTGTAGATTCTCACTTCATACCCAAGATTAGATTCAGGAGTTCTGAGATGGATTGGACTCAAAGTGAAAATCCCTGATACATAGCTCATTGATTACTGTTTAATATAAATGTGGCGGGGCCTTCATTTACCAGTTCCACATCCATCATAGCGCCGAATTCACCGGACTCAACTGGCACACCTGCTTTCAATAATGATGATATAAAATATTCGTAGAGCCTTCGCCCTTCCTTAGGCGGTGCTGCATGTATAAAACTGGGTCTGCGGCCTTTTTTCGTATCTCCGCAGAGGGTGAATTGACTGATAACTAATGCAGAACCATCAACATCTTTAATGGATAAATTCATTTTTTCGTTTGAATCATTATAAATACGAAGGCCTGAAACCTTTTTAACCAAAAAGTCAGCATCCTCTTCATTATCATCTTTTTTAAGGCCTAAAAGAATCACTAACCCATTGCCAATCTGCCCTACAATATTTTGACCAATCTTTACGTTTGCTCTGCTGCATCTTTGTATAACAGCGATCATGCCTTATTCGACCCAAACATTTTCTTTTCCGTATTTACCTCTTAACCTTTTGATAAATGCACTTTCTGTTGAAATCATGATATTATGGGCCATGACCTTCATCGGATGGGGAGAACCTGTGTTGGGCAGATGAAATACCAACCTGCAATTGCCAGGATACCCTTTGGCTATTTCCATGAGTTCATCTACGTCCTCCGGTTCTATTTCACCGGCCGGGAATTTTATATTAAGACGCTGGGATAAGCGATTCCGGACCCGATCCACAGGAATGATTTCTTCTCCTATAATTTTCAGATCAGAATAATCTGTATTTTCCGATGGTTTACCTTTTACAAATATCACATTTCCCTCATCGATCAAATTAACATAAGATTTGTAACAGTCACTAAATGCGACTATTTCAACATGGCCCCCTAAACAATCCAAATCAAAAAAGGCCATTTCACGGTTACGTCGATCAAAACGCCTTACAATTCTGGTAATCATTCCACCCACTATAACGGTATCCTTTTTGGATAATTCCTGCCCAACTTCAAATGAAATTGATGTGAATTCTTCTAAATCTTCTGCATGTTCAAGAAGCGGATGGCCTGAAACGTAGAGACCCAGAACTTCTTTCTCTTTGTCCAGGGCTTCCTTCTCAGTCCAGTCATCCAATTGCTGGAAAGTGGGGGTTTTTATCAATACGTCTTCAGCGCCACCACCAAACAGATCCACCTGATTCCGATCCTTCTCACTCTGCATCTGTTGGCCATACCTCACTGCATCATCAACAGCGGCAAATTTCTGGGCCCGGTTGCCTGAAACAGAATCCAGACTACCAGACATGACCAGGCTTTCCAGGACCCGCTTGTTCACCTTTTGCTGGTCTACGCGTGCACAGATGTCAAATATAGAATCATAATTCCCATTTTTAATTCGTTCTGCGATAATAGTTTCCAGCGACTTTGATCCCACATTTTTAATTGCATTCAGACCATAGGAAATGGTTGAATTATTCACGGGTCGAAAATCTCCGAATGACACATTGATATCCGGGGGCGTTACTTCAAACCCCATCTTTTTACACTCATTAATCAGGATCACCACCCGGTCAATGGTCCCCATTTCACTGGTCAGGTTGGCACTCATAAATTCAGCAGGATAATGTACTTTCAGCCANGCGGTCTGGTAGGCTACATAAGCATAGGCTGTAGAATGGCTTTTGTTAAAACCATATTGTGCGAATTTTTCAATAAGAGAAAATATCTCTTCTGCTTTATTTTTCTTGATGCCCTTTTCTTCTGCGCCTGCGACAAACTTAATGGCCAGTTCAGCCATGAGAGATTTAATCTTTTTTCCCATGGCCCGCCGCATAATATCCGCTTCAGCCAGGGTAAATCCTGCAATTTCATGGGCGATCTGCATTACCTGTTCCTGGTAGACAATAATTCCGTATGTTTCTTTCAGGATTGGTTCCATTAAAGGTTGAGAGTAAACAATCTTTTTCTTACCATGCTTCCTTGAAATAAAATTATCAATATTCTCCATGGGACCGGGACGATAGAGAGCATTCATTGCGATGAGATCTTCTATGACAGTGGGCTGAAGTTTTTTTAAAAACTCCCGCATGCCGGAAGATTCAAATTGAAAAACGCCGATGGTGTGCCCCTTGGCAAATAATTTGTAAACCTTCACATCGTCCATGGGTAATTTTTCAATATTAACTGTGTCACCTTTTTCTTCAATTAATCTAACCGTTTTATCAATCACTGTGAGATTCCGAAGACCCAGGAAATCCATTTTTAAAAGACCCAATTCTTCCAGGCCTTTCATATCATACTGGCTNGTTATATCATCGGTTGAAGATTTATAGAGCGGGACATAATCGGTCAAATCCCCTGGTGCAATGACCACGCCGGCGGCATGGATGGATGCATGGCGGTGCATACCTTCCAAGACCTTAGAATGGGCCATTAATTCTTTATAATTCCCTTCTGCCATTTCCAATAGATCGGAACTTTTTTCAAGTGCGCTGTCCAGGGTAATATTTAGTTCATTGGGAATGGCCTTTGCAATTTTATCAACTTCACCAAATGAATAACCCATGACCCGTCCTACATCCCGTACGACCTGTTTCGCCTTCATAGTTCCAAATGTAATAATCTGGGTAACCGAATTCTCACCATACTGTTCTTTGATATAATCTATCACTTCTCCACGGCGTTCAATGCAGAAATCAATATCAATATCAGGCATGCTGATTCGATCGGGATTGAGAAATCTTTCAAATAGGAGATTGTGTTTCAACGGATCAATGCTTGTAATCCCGAGGCTATAAGAAACAATACTGCCAGCTGCTGAGCCTCGTCCTGGACCAACCGGGATGCTGGAATCTTTTGCATATTTGACGAAATCTGCCGTAATGAGAAAATAGCCTGCAAAACCCATATTCCGTATGACTGTTAACTCATGATCAATGCGCTTTTGTGTGTCGGGAGGTATTTCACCATAGTGGGACTCTGCGCCTTCCTGAGTTAGAATCTTCAGATATTCATCCGGGTCATGGGTTGGCGCACCTTCTGGTATGGGAAAATTCGGTAAATGGGATTCACCTATAGGCAGTGTCATATCGATGCTGTCAGCGATTCGTCTTGTATTCTCAATTGCTTGGGGAAACTCTTTGAACAATGTGTGCATATCATCCTGAGATTTAAAATAAAACTCCGGTGTGGCATAACGAAGACGATTGGGGTCGCTCCGTTTTTTCCCTGTTCCTAAACAAATATGAATATCATGGGCCTCCGAATGATCCTGTTTCGCATAATGGGCATCATTACTGCAAACCAGGGGTAGATTCAGTTCAGCAGATAGTTTTTTCATATTCTGGATATTTGCTTCTTCTTCTGGGATACCGTGGTTTTGAATTTCAAGATAATACCGATCTGGGAAGATCTCTGAAAAGATAAGTGCTGCTTCTTTTCCTCCTTCATAATCCCCTTTAAGCATTTTCTCCGGGACTTCACCCTTGAGGCACGCAGACATACAAATGAGCCCATCATTATATTGGCGAAGCAGTTCAATGTCAACTCTTGGACGGTAATAAAACCCTTCCAAATATCCTGCAGTTACCAGTTTCATCAGGTTTTTATACCCCGTATAATTTTGAGCAAGAAGAATAAGATGATTATTCCCCCAGCCGCCTTCCGGTCGTTGTTTCCTGTCGAATCTGGATCCTACTGCCACATAGATTTCGCAGCCTATGATAGGTTTGATCCCCGCTTTTTTTGCTTCTTTGTAATAAGGAATCACGCTGAACATATTTCCGTGTTCCGTCAAGGCTACGGAATCCATATTNAGATCATCAATGGTATTGACAAGCTGATCGATGCGTTGGGCACCATCCAACAGGCTGTAATCCGAGTGGTTATGTAGATGGACAAATTCGGATGTCATGAAAGAGTTCCTGCATATATGGCAATCAGTCCCATTAGGGTACTGAATTTTAAAATTCGGGCTCCGTGTGTTGCGGATGAAATTCCCGGATTATTTAAGAGTAAAACTACAACCACACTCAATGGAATCTCAACGCCGAGAATTAACAAAATACCATACCATAACCCGTAGGTCCCATTNATATAAGGCAGGAATGAGCCGATCCCAATACAGACGGATAAAAAAATAGTGAGTTGGATTGCCCTGTCAATTCCGGTTGCAATTGGAAAGGTCCTGAGTCCCACNGAACGGTCCCCTTCTATGTCCGCAATATCTTTAACTATTTCCCTTACCAGCGTAAGCCCAAACGCCAGCATCATGGGAATCCACATGGGCNCTGTATTATTGTGGGCAGCACCACAAAAAAGGAACGACACCCCCAAAATAAATGCAATGATGATGTTCCCGATCAACGGTTTACCCTTTAAATCTTTACTATAAATAACCATAAGCGGCATGGCAATAAGAATACTTATCACTTTTGCTGTTTCAGGTAATTGCAGACATAGCACACTNCCTATAGAAAAAAGAATCATAGAAATAATTAAGGCCGTCTGTTTTTGTACACGACCCGATGGAATGGGCCGCAGGGGTCGATTGATCAGATCAATTTCATAATCCATNGTNTCGTTCAAGGCATTGGCCGCACCAGTATAACACATGACAACTGTTACCACNAATAGAACTGTTGTGGTTTCATGAACTTTCCCTAGAATAGCTGAAGCAATTACCATGGCCACTCCACTGATAAGTACATTCAATGGGCGCAACAGTTTAATATGATATATTAGTGTTGTCATGTCAGTTTGAAAAANAACCTCATTGCAAGAATTCTTTCATCATGAATCAATAATTGAATCAAATCTACACTTGAACAACCAGAACCCGATTATCTCCATTATAATCCTTAATTAATTCCACATTTAAATATCCGGAGTTGGAAAAGATGGATTGCACCATACTCGGATGATCACCCATTCCGACCTCAAGCACAAACCATGCTCCAGGCTTTACAAGGGTTCGCCCAATCTCTGCAAATCGTTTATAAAAAGTGAATCCATTATTCTCATCCTCTAAAGCAATAACAGGTTCAAAATCCTTAACATCTTTCATGAGATTTCCCATCTCATTTTTTGGAATGTACGGCGGATTGGATACCAGAAGATCAAAAAGTTTTTCCGGAAATGTATTTAGAATATCCATTTCAATAAATAAAACATTTTCCGAACAAAGCTTTGCTTTATTCTCATTAGCAACTTCGAGCGCATCCAAAGAAACATCAAGTCCCAATACCTTTGATGCGGGGATTTCCAATCCCAAGGTTGTAGCAATGCACCCTGANCCAGTGCCTACATCNAGTATGGTTGGCGAATCGATTCCTTTCATTTTTTCGATGGCAATATCAATAAGCCGCTCTGTTTCGGGTCGTGGAATAAGTACCTGTGAATTGATGAGAAACTGCCTGCCGTAAAAATCACATGATCCTGTAATATATTGCAGCGGTTCGTTCTTCAGCCGTCTTTTGACCCAGCTACGNAGGGTAGTTAATTGGGATTGGGACAGGGGTTCTTCAAATCTCAGGTATACATTTAAACGGTTACAATCCAATAATGCACACAATAGCCATTCGATCTCTGCTCTGGGATTATCNAATTTTTTTTCTTTTAAATAGGATTCAGCCCAGTGTATAAGATCGATAACTCGCCATGTACTTGGCATCAGTTACAATAAAATAAGCAGTGGAGATAAATGGCTAATAACGGACACTAGGATAGGTCAGCAGCCATCAGTTCCTGCTGCTCCGCAATTTTTAGTTTTTCAATCAGTTCCGTGATATCACCATCCAGTATTTCATTTAAACGATAGGACGTAAAATTGATGCGGTGGTCTGTTACCCGGCCTTGCGGAAAATTATAGGTACGAATTTTTGCAGAACGATCACCAGTGGATACCAGACTTTTCCGTTCAGC
The DNA here is from genome assembly GCA_002717915.1 of Fidelibacterota bacterium. Classification (GTDB taxonomy): domain Bacteria; phylum Fidelibacterota; class Marinisomatia; order Marinisomatales; family UBA1611. The sequence goes on from PBCV01000016.1 coordinate 11,861, forward strand.
GGCACGTTCTTGAGCAACCTTTTCCTGCTCCGCAGCCAGCAAACGTGATTTTAATACTTTCAGAGCAGCAGCACGGTTTTTATGCTGCGAAGATTCATCCTGGCAGGTAACCACCAAACCAGTGGGAATATGAGTAATACGGATAGCCGATTCTGTTTTGTTCACGTGTTGTCCCCCGGCACCGCTGGCGCGGTAAGTATCAATTTTCAGATCAGCTTCATTNACTTCAATATCTACATCTTCCGCTTCCGGCAGTACAGCAAGCGTTGCTGCAGATGTATGTACACGGCCACTGGTTTCTGTTTTAGGTACACGCTGGACTCGATGGACACCGCTTTCATATTTCAACATGCCAAATGCACCTTTTCCCTGAATCGATACTATTGCTTCCTTAATGCCGCCAATCCCTGTATCCGATGAATCCATAACCTTTAAAGTCCAGTTTTTTCGTTCTGCATATCGAGTATAGATACGGAATAAATCTGCAGCAAATAAAGCAGCTTCATCCCCACCGGTGCCTGCCCGTATTTCCAGAATTAAATTTTTATCATCATTGGGATCTTTTGGTAATAAAAGCACCTTGAGTTTCTCTTCTAATGTAATTAATCTTGTTTNCAGTTCATCCAATTCTTCTTGTGCAATCTGTTTCAATTCTTCATCATCACCCTCAAGTATATCTTCGTCATCGGCTATCTGGTCTAAAACGGATATATATTCTTTTNCAACCGAGACAACATTCTCCATGGTGCTGTGTTCTTTAGCAATGGCTGTTAGTTTTTCCTGATTACCATAAATATCAGGATCNGTCATTTGCTCTGCCAGGTGAGCATGTTTTTCAATAATAGCTTGGAGTTTTTCTCTCACCCAATAGCCTCAGCCGTGTATTCTTTCCCTATCATGGTGTTATATTGATCACCAAAAGCTTCTTTTAAAGCTGTAATGGAAACTTCCACCATATCATCTTCAGGCTGTTGAGTGGTAATGTTTTGAAGCCATAGGCCCGGTTTTTTTAAAATACTGAAAAATACTGAATCTNTTCTTGCTGAAAGTTTTATACCCTCATATCCCACACCTGCAACGAAAGGAACCATAGGCAAATGAAATAGAAGCCGGATGGGTAAGGAGATTGTACCAAGAAAATATATAACCAGCGTATCAACCAGTGCAAAAACAAGAATGGCAGATAATAGAACGATAAATAGAAAACTAGTACCACANCGAGGATGTTGAGTTGGAAAGGATTGTGCATTGTTGATATTCACATCTTTCCCAGATTCAAAATTATAGACTACCCGATGTTCTGCACCATGATATTGGAAGAGACGCCTTACATCCTTCATCAAAGAAATCAGCAAAAGATAGATAACAAAAAACAGGATTCGAAAACCACCTGAGGACAGATTGAACCACAAAGCTTCTTTTTCAACATTCATGAGATGTGTTGTAATCCACATGGGTAAAACCATGAAAAGTAAAATAGCAAGTACAATAGCAAAGAGGGTGGATAAGAAATCTGCNACCCTGCTTTGTTCATTTTCTTCCGGCAGGGCTATATCCGCAGAATACTGCAGAGTGGTCATACCCATTTTCATAGCTTCAAAAAGAGATGCCATTCCGCGAAAGATCGGTTTATTCCACAATTTGGATCGTTCTGTAATCGATTGAAAATCCTTTTTCTGGATATGTATCTTACCTTCAGGATCCCGTACAGCTGTTGCATAAGCACCGGGAACCCGCATCATCACACCTTCTATAACGGCTTGACCACCAACAAGAATGGAAGGCTTCATGGTCAAAAGTAAAAGTGACTTTNTCATAGAATAAAAATGGCCCTGCTNCAGTTCTTTACCTGTTCGCAGAGCCACTTAAGAAGATTGAGTTGTTACTTACGACCGTATTTTCGATTGAATTTTTCTATACGTCCTGCAGTATCAACAAGATTTTGTTTCCCTGTAAAGAACGGATGAGATTTATTTGATATCTCGATCTTACACAATGGATATTCATTGCCATCATCCCACTTGATGGTCTCTTTAGTTTCTACAGTTGACCGTGTTAAAAAAGCATGATCACACGACGTATCTTTAAATACAACCAACCGATAATTATCCGGATGTACACCTTTTTTCATGATTCNCTCCTAATTAAGCAATTTGTTCTANAGCGGACCTGACTCGCTCAATACCTCTTTCAATTATATCTGTGCTTGTGGCGTATGAAAACCGGATATGGCCCGGTGCGCCAAAGCCATCACCCGGNACTGTAACNACCTTTGCACAGCCCAAAATATAGTTTGAAATATCAAAAGTGTCTTTCAATAACTTCCCGCTGCCCTGTTTATCTAAATAAGCACTGAAATCGGGAAAAGCATAAAATGCCCCGCCNGGCATTGCACAGGATACCCCCGGTAATTCATTCAATAATNTGACAATTAAATCCCGTCTTTTATTAAACGCTGCTTTCATTTCTTCCACACAANGCTGGTCTCCCATCAGGGCTTCAATTCCCGCTTTTTGACCGATTGAATTTGCGCAGGATGTTGACTGCCCTTGGATTTTGGACATGGACTTAATAATATCCCGCGGGCCCGCAGCATAGCCAATTCTCCAGCCTGTCATAGCATAAGTTTTTGACAAACTTAAACATGTTACAACATTGGCACCTATCTGATGATCNCGGTTTAGCTTTTCAGTGCTATAAAATTCACCNTCATACACCAGGCGCTCATAACATTCATCGGAAATCACTACCCAACTATTTTCTTTCGCGATTTTTAATAAACGNAGTAATGCATCTTCACCCCAGACACCTCCTGTGGGGTTGGATGGGGAATTNACGATTACGCCCTTNACGTCTGGACTCTTCTTAACCTGAAGGTCATTAAAGTCCGGTTCAAAATTATGTTCAGGTACTGTGTCCACAAGNACAGGTTCTGCATCAGCAAGGCGTACGAATTCAGGGAAAGANACCCAATAGGGNCGAAAAACAATGACCGAATCGCCTGCTTCAAACAGTGCNTGACATACATTATATAAACTCTGTTTTTCCCCATTGGACACNAGTATATCAGCTGGCGTATACGTGATGTCATTTTCCCGCTTGAGCTTTTCACAAATTGCCTTTCTAAACTCNATCATACCAGGGCCGGCTGTATACTTGGTGTATCCTTCGTCCATGGCTTTTTGTCCGGCCCTTATAATATGAAGAGGAGTATTAAAATCAGGTTCACCTACTGAAAAATTAATTACATTAACGCCCTCAGCCCTCATTTCTGCTGCCACGGTTGCCATTTGCAAAGTAAAAGAAGGTTGGACCTTATGAACACGGTCCGCAAGTTTATAATTCAAAATTTGTGTTGCTGCTTATGGTGCTTCTCTGTATTGAATTTTTGATCATCAATATTTTCATCGGAAACATTGGTATTAGTGCTGGTACTTTCTTCTTCAATATCAAATTCTTCTGAAAAGACCCTCCCTGATCTTGGAGGTCTCCGCTTCTGTTTTTGAATTTTACTTTGATTATGAACATGTTTCTTTTTTTTCGGGTGTTTATTCTTTTTTCGGTTTTGTGCTGATTCGTCCTGCTTATCTTGATGCTGTCGTTTCCCTTTGTAAACAGTGCGACGTTTTCTTTTCGGTTTTGGGACATCGGATGCTGACACACTTTCCAAATCGTCTTGTTCTGCAAGAGGTTCTGATGTTTCACTGGTAACATCCTGCTTCAATTCTTCTTCATCGAAAGAAAATGAATCAGGATTAAACATGCCAAAGATCGTTCCGAATCCTCGTGTAATACCATTCCCTACTCCAATGTAGTTTGGTAATACAAAATTAGTTTTGAATTCACCCATGAAGGCGCCCCATTTATTTTCATCTACCGGTCTTGGAAACAAACTGGACACTTTCACTTTAGTATAAATATTGTCTTCCAGGTTAATGCCTACTTCATTGGCTAAGAAAATGATGTTTTGCCCTAAGAGCCTGTTCAGGTACGATGGTTTTTCCTGATTGGTTAAAAATCTATATTTCCCACCAGTCATATGATTAAGAGCAACCCAAGGTGTAATGAAACGATACCGAACCAGTCTACTTGATGGAATGAATTGTTGGTCAACGTTTTCTATGTCACAATCTTGAACTTCAAAGGTTATATTACCAAAATCAAACATTTCAAACTTCTCCGCCACAGACAAGACGGGGTCAACACCTTCATGAATGCCAATAATATAAATCTGTTCATTCAGAATTTTAACCTGCACTCTGGGGTAAAGAAAACGATCCCGGTAAGATCCATCCAACATGGGGATTATAGGTTCATCAGGATATTGGCGCATAAATACACCCTTGACCTGATACGGGGTTTTACGGACAGGTTTGTCTGTGACAACCCTAACTACAGCTGATTTTATATCAGGAAAACTATCACTCATTGTATATATAAAATACCCAGATAATTATTGGCTCATAGTATCGAGAAATTCTGCATTAGTTTTTGTACGTTTCATCCTGTCTCGCATGAATTCCATTGCCTCTTCAACTTTCATATCATTCAGAAGTTTACGTAAAATCCACATCCTGCCCAACTCTTTACGCCCAAGCAGCAATTCTTCCTTTCGCGTGCCGGAACGAATTATATCAAAAGAAGGATATATTCTCCGATCGCTTAACCTGCGATCCAGGACCAGTTCCATATTCCCAGTCCCCTTAAATTCTTCAAAGATCACCTCATCTGCCCTGCTGCCCGTTTCAATAAGGGCTGTGGAGATAATTGTTAAACTGCCGCCTTCCTCCGTATTCCTCGCAGCTCCGAAGAACTGTTTAGGTTTTTTAAGCGCATTGAAATCTACGCCTCCTGATAATATCTTACCACTATGGGGAATGACTGCGTTGTGGGCCCGGGCGAGACGCGTTATGCTGTCAAGAAGAATAACTACATCATCTCCGTATTCAACCATTCGTTTTGCTTTTTGTAAAACCATATCGGCTACAGATACATGCCGTTCCGGAGGTTCGTCAAACGTAGAACTGATCACTTCAGCATCCACATTTCGTTTCATATCTGTTACTTCTTCCGGCCGTTCATCAATTAACAGAACAATTCGTTTAGTTTCAGGATGGTTTGTACTAATCGCATTTGCCAACTTCTGTAATAAAATTGTTTTCCCTGTTTTTGGCTGAGCAACAATGAGTCCGCGCTGCCCTTTACCAATGGGCGACATCAGATCCATTATCCTCATAGACAAGCCTTTTGCACTCGTTTCAAGATTAAATTTCTCTTCCGGGTAAAGGGGAGTGAAATTGTCAAATAATATAATATCTTTGAGTTTTTCTATCGATTGATCATTGACTGTCTCAACCTTTAATAGAGCATAGAAGCGTTCTTTTGATTTTGGAGGCCTGATTTGGCCCGCAATCAGATGACCGGTGTTCAAACCAAAACGCTTTATCTGGGAAGGGCTTACATAAATATCATCTGGCCCCGGCAAGTAATTAAAATCAGGGGAGCGCAGAAACCCATATCCATCCTGCATAACCTCTAAAACACCGCGCGCAGAAAAAGAACCGTCTTTTTTGGCGTTTGCTTCTAGTATTCGAACGGTTAATTCTTGCTTGTTTAAGCCTGCAATACCGCCTTCAATTTTTAACTTTTGAGCTAACTCTGTAAGTTCACGAATATGTAAGGATTGTAATTCGTTGAGATCCATATATTTAAAACCTGTGTATATAATCTTTGGAAAATTAAAATTATAAGCCTCCGAGGAAACACTGGAGTAATCTAAAGTTACATTAAATAACCCCTGTGTCAAAAGATATTTCAAATTCTAAGAAAATTTCTTCTGCTATATAATGCGTTCCGAAAATCAGAGCGACTCCGCTTCCCTTAATTATTTGTTTAATCTTTTTTATGCCAACCGTAATTGATTCGACAGGTTCATTATGTATACCTAATAATGTTAGTTTTTTTGATAATTGATATGTGTCAAGAAGGAATCCTTTCTTATCGCTTGATACAAGCAGACGATCAAATTGCCCAGAAATATATTCTCCAATTCGATCAAGTTCCTTTTCCCCTTTTAAACAAAAAAGACCATAGAAAGGTTTATTAGGAAACANGGTATGAACTGATTTTAAAGCCATTTTAATNCCATCTTCATTGTGGGCAACATCATAATAAATTCGTTCAGAAAGTTTTTGCATACGCCCCGGCCAAAACAACGTATTCAGTCCTGCTTCTATAATTTCATTATTAAGATGCGGNTTGTACTGTTGTATGGCTGCAATGGCCAGAGCNGCATTTGCAGCTTGATGTTCCCCAANCAATGATGTGCGATAATTTGTACCGTCATAGCGGAATTCCGTACAGTCAGTCTTNATTTGAATATCTGATGGANTCTTGGCTANAGTGATCNATGTGTTTTTTTCCTGTGCTTTACCATANAGTATTTTTTGAANTGTTTTAGATTGGTCCACTGAAATAACTGGAGTNTTTTCTTTTATTATTCCTGCTTTCTCCTCAGNTATTTTTTCGATGGTATTACCAAGAATTTCCATATGATCCATAGAAATAGNAGTNATAACGATAAGATCAGGCTTAATNACATTTGTAGAATCCAACCGGCCTCCAAGCCCGGTTTCAATGANTGCTACATCTACACTGTNCCTTTTAAAATGATCCAGTGCCATNGCGGTCGTGGTTTCAAAAAAAGTAGATTCAATTTCTTTGATGGTTGCCCCNGCATGTTCCATGAAGGCAATAATCTCATGGTCTTCGATTGGGATACCATTTACTCTAATCCGTTCATTAAANCGAATTAAATGGGGCGACGTATATAGCCCTACTTTTTTTCCATCGGCACGGAGAATGCTGTCGATATAGGNACAGGTGGATCCTTTCCCATTTGTACCTGCGATATGAATCAAGGTTAGATCCTTTTGGGGATGACCCAAAAATTCCAAAAGGCGNTNCGTATGCTCCAGGCCCAGTTTAATACCGTGTCGCTGGAGNGCATACAGGGATTCTAAAACATGTGAAAGGTCAGGAGATGTCAATGTGAGTGGTTGCACTTATGCTTGCATGTANAAATCTGNNCGCAAGAGCGTCAAATGANTCCGGTGCATCTGTTACAAAACAGTGTATCTCTCCATGTTGGTTGTCCGAAGCATAATTATTCTTCACTATAATGGATTCTACCACATCAGCAGTTGCTTCCCCGGAATCAACCAGATTGATATCAGCNCCCAGAANATCTCTGATAATNCCCTTGAGCAGTGGATAATGCGTACACCCTANGATCACTGTATCAACTNTTGATTTCTGGAGAGGCTGCAGATATGATTTGGCAATTGNAAGAGGTACATCCCCTTCAACCCATCCTTCTTCTGCCANGGGAACAAATAAGGGGCAGGCTTGACTAACAACTGTAATATCCGATTGGATAGATCGCAGTTGTTTCCCATAAGCATCTGAGTGAATTGTAGCCTGTGTTCCNAACACACCTATGTTCCGATTATNGGTAGCTTGAATAGCATAATCNACNCCNGGTNNNATTACNCCGATAANGGACACTGAAAATTNTGACTTCAAATAATCCAGCGCNAAAGAGGANGCNGTATTGCAGGCANCGANAACCATTTTACANTCCTGTTCAATGAGCCATTGGGTNATTTCATNTGAAAACTNCTGGATACGNTCGCTGCTTTTATTNCCATACGGTACNCGGGCAGTATCNCCCACATATAATATAGTTTCTCCAGGCAAAACATTAGCCAGTGNATTCACNACNGTTAATCCNCCAATTCCAGAATCAAATACNCCTATAGGTCTATTATCCATGCCTTAATCCCCCGCNAGTAATTTTTCNCGGGNATATTTAAAATGTTTAATTCCTTCATATATTGATTCTGCAATTCTTTGCTTGTGTANAGCCTGTTTTAGNTTTTTTTCNTCTGCTGGATTCGAAANATAGCCAACTTCAACCAATACGTTNGGCATNGAAGCTCCTATAAGNACATAAAANCCAGCCTGTTTCACGCCTCGATTCGGNGTATTTAATCTTTTGTCTAGCTCCATTTGAATAATGGCTGCNAAATCCTCACTTTCTTTCATGAACATACTTTGNGCCATGGTAGCCATAATCANATTCTCGCCAGTTAAATTATCATACTGCCCTGTTTTTTCTTCCANCTTGATCACAGCATTTTCTCGGGATGCTACCTCTATNGCATCTTCGCTTTTACCCGGGCGNAGAAGATAAGTTTCAAANCCTTGGATTTTTCGGTTCTTATTNGAATTAGCATGNACACTGACAAACAGTTTTCCATTGGNATCATTGGCNATTTTGGTTCGATCNATAAGNNNTANAAAAACATCTTCATCCCGTGTATATACAACTTTAATACCGGNATTCTTTTCCAATAAACGGCCAACACGTTNAGTTATATCNAGGACCACATCTTTTTCCTTTGTGCCGTACTTCCCTTGTGANCCCGGGTCTTTNCCNCCATGTCCAGCATCNAGGACNACAGTATCCAGACGCCANCGTTCTTTTACATCCTCAATATATTCATCNACTTTCCCAAGGGGTGTNCGAAGTGTGATCACAATTTCATTTGGATCCAGGCTCTGATACCATTCNTGNCTGATNACTTCTTTACNNAGTTTAAATGCNACTTGAGCTGTTTTTNCAATCTGGTCCGATTCAATCNGCCNNACCACTCCNCGGGAAAGNCCTGCATTTANGGTTGTGGTATCCACCATNGCTCCTGCAACAGTNAGATAATACCATCCNTGTTTATTGATAAAAGAACTGATATTNCGTTCTGANAANGGTTTTTTAGTTGTGAGACGTATGATCGTTCCGTTGGANTTGACATCTATGTGGATACCNGTNATATTGAACCGGATAATATCAATGTCNANAAATTCTTTTCTNGAATCAAAATTAATACCAGGNAGAATAGTNGCTTTTAANATTCCTAAAAAATCTTCAGCGGGAACATATAGGTCATTGGANTCAACNCGGGTTATTTGNGGCATCTGGTAAGGCTTGTCATCAATCATTATATAGCTGCTGTTCCCGGAAATTTTAATTTTTCTACCAGCAATATATAGAACTAGTTTTTTTCTTTCTGTATTTTCATACAATTTTGATGTAAAAGAATAGGCTAGGTCCTTTGCCGATATATAGATAATCTTTGATTTGGGTAGTGTTTTAATTTCTGATTCAGTGCCGGCGCTGCGGTTGAATACATGAATTTCACCATTTAAAACTGTGGTAAGAAAAAGAAATGGAAATATTTTATGAATCATCTCTACTAGAAATTAATGTCCGCACTAAAGAGACTAGAATAAGCTGAATTAAAGAATTCAAATGCGACAACAACTGGTAGATGGGAAAAATACCATACTAAAAATAAGCATGGAAATTTTTCGATGGCACTTACTGAACAGATTAGCCAAAAGAGCCAAAAACAGATGCGCCCCGAAATATCGGGGCGCATACGCGGATTTTATTAATTTCGCGCTATTTTTTTTCGTACCACATCACCAGTATCATCAGTGCTAATATTCCCGCAAATCCTGCATCTCCGAACTGTGACATGATACGCCCTAGCCCAGCAATAACTCCAAAGAAGTCATCAAACAGAATTCCTACGATGATACCTATGACGACTAATGTCTTGGCAACTTCTGTAAGCTGGCCAAGCCATTCATTTACGGTCTGCATCGCTTTCAGCATAGTTTCCTCCTGTTGTCAGGAACGGGACCATTGCATAGCAAGATCCCTAATATATCCTGTATTATTATCCCAGAAACGAGAGAAAAACCAGCAAAGCCAGCAAACCAGCAAAACCGCCATCTAGGAATGTGTTCACCAGATCTACGATTCCACCGATGGGGTCAAAACCTGTGGAATAAACAATGTTAACGAAAACAAACAACACAATAAGCGCTTTGATTACGCCAACTACTCCAGATGCTGCATTTTGTACGGTTGAGTTGACATCAGCCATGCCGATACCTCCTTGGTTTGGTTCTTTGGTAAGAATTAAGACCTAGTGTCATAATCCTTAATCCATGAAATTAGAAAGGCCTTTGATTTTCTTTCGTGGAATTAAGGGCCAATCTTTTTTCATCAACTGAATTTACTAAGAAAGGGTATATTAGCAATATTTTTATTTATCCATGAATCTCCAGTCGAGGAAGCAAGTCTAATAGGGCTGAAGATACGATTTTAGGATGTATGGAACCCATACATTTAGAGCAGAGCCTCCAATGATCTCGTATATGATCACAGGGGATATTGGGAGTAATCATAATTCCTTCTTTACTGACAGGGGATGTCAAATCTGGATTTCGTGAACCGAAAATAGAAATAACTGGAATTCCAATGTATGCAGCCAAATGCCCTGCCATGGAATCGGGGGCGATTAGACACTTCTGATCCTTAAGCCAATCTTTAAACTCCACTAAATTACCTGCAAAGAAATCTGTCTTTAAATTAGCATCTTTTATTTGTTTAATTAACTGTTCTGATTCGGGTGTTTTTATGACACTTATTTTATGTTCTTCCGAGAGTAATTGTATTAAATCAAGCCAGTGTTTTTCAGGCCATGTCCTTCTTGGATCAGTTGCCCCAGCGTGAAGGACTATAACTCCATTTTTATTAAATACAAGTTCTGGCTCTGTCAATGTTGGTGAACAGCCCGCTTTTGTTATTAATTCATTAGCACGCCGGGATTGATGTATGCTCTGATCCATTGTCTGCGGATGTGTAAAGAAAAAACTTCCACCCGTAGTAGAATAGCCCATACTGATCTTTGCTCTAACATTCCATACAAACCAGCTGTTTCTGAGATCCCCCTTAAAGTCAAATGCCAGGTCAATGCCGCGTATTCCCAATTTTCGGGCAAAAGAACGGATCTTAATCCATTTTGATAAAGACCAGTTCCAGTGGGTCCAAGGGACTGTTACAGGGATAATCTCATCCGCCAGATTCAAATGATTGGCAAGCGATGCTGTTGGCTCATTGCATAGCAGAATAAGATGGGCATTGGGGAATCTCGCTTTAATATAATGTAATGCTGGTGCAATCATAATCACATCGCCAATACGATGATACTCTGTAACTAATATGATTTTTACGTCAAGAGTGTCAAGTGTATACGATGCACGGAATAGGTTTAGGAAAGAATAATAAGGAAGCACAATGTAACTAATAAGGCGGGACCAAAATAAATGTGTCGGGCTGTAAACTTTACTTATCAACACGATAATCCTATTGAACTATAATAATCATAGAGTTTACCTGAAACATTCTTGATATCATGATTTATTTCTACCCACTTTTTTCCATCTTGCCCAATCGCTGATATTTTTTCACGATTTTTTATCAATCTTCTCAACTCTAGATCCAGTGTATTTTTAGTTACATGAATAAAAGGATGATGGGGAATAAATCTATTATAGGCCTCATTTATCTGGGTTAGAGTGCAGATTCCCATGGATAGTGATTCAACAGAATTCATCCCATAACCCCAGCCACCTTTATCACCTATTTGATCAATAAAAATATCAGATTTTTCCTTGCGTTCCAACGCGTCTACATGAGAAACATTTTCAATAAGATCAAATTCAACCAATTTTTCCGATTCTAATTTGCTGCAAACTGAAATAATTAAATCAGATCCTTTGTAAAAACGGTTGGTGGGTGCATGTGCAACACGAATAATATCATTGAGCTTAGCCTTGGATGTAAAATTTGATGTTTCGAATGGTAAAAAAAGATATTGCAATTCTGGATGTTTTTCTAATAAATCCACTTCATTCGTGAGATTAAGATCAGCAATTGTATCAATATAAGGCATAACGCCACGGCTTCTGAGATCTTCACCATGATAATGACAAATAATTATTTTTCCTCGCGCTTTTAATTCTTTAACAAAAAATTCATTCTTTAAAAAATCCATCCCGCTTTCAAAATGGACAACATCAAAATCATATAATTGATAATCCTTAATGGCTTTTTCTACAATGGGCCGCCATAACCAATCTTTAAATTTTAAAAAT
>PBCV01000017.1 GCA_002717915.1 Fidelibacterota bacterium
TGAACACCGAATTGTCTTCACCATCCATCCAACTATATGGATTTCCCAAGCGATATGCCTTTTCGCCAAACAGCCATTGTTGATTTATCATTGCTACATTTCTTGACTGAATTATATCCTGCATGTTTCCTGCCTCGATTTTATAATTAAGAAAGTCTTCTAAGACCTGTAATCAGCCCGGCGCACAGGGCAGATTTAACAACATCCCCAACCAAAAATGGATACAATCCCATAATCAATGCTTCATTGAACCCCAATTTGAACATGGCGAGATAAAGGGTTCCTAGAATTAAAATCAAGGTAGTAGCTGCAAAACAGGATAGAAAGCTAAAAACCGGTTTTATGGTCAATCCATTCTCTGCCAAATATCCAATTAAAAAAGCTGCGAGTACAAATCCCCAAAGATAACCGGCGGTTGGACCGACCAAAACATGAGCCCCTGCTTGCATATTTGCAAAAACAGGGAAGCCCATTGCGCCTTCCATAAGATAGGCCAAAACAGCCATGGTACCCCGTCGGGCACCAAGCAATCCGCCTAAAAGTACCACTCCAATGGTTTGTCCTGTAATGGGAACCGGACTGAACGGTACAGGAATCGAAATTTGAGCCAGAGCGGCTATCAGAAGTGATCCTAAAAATATTGAAAAAATGTTGGCGGTATTGGTATCGATAGACAATACGCCGGCTTGATCGAATGCGATTGATTTTGTTTTCATAATCTTGAAATTATTGAAAATTTATGTAATTGGCTTATGAAAGATTTTTTTTATTAACCAGTTGTATAATTTTTCAGGAACAAAACGTGCTATCCAGATTAATGGTCGATATGGCCATGGGTAAACATAAGTACTGCGCCCTCTATCTATGACCTTTACAAATTTTTCTGCAGCATCTGTTACCGATTTCATTGGAAACCGCCTTGCCGTTTCTTTTACGATGGGTGTGTCTACAAAACCAGGACAAATTGAAACAGTTTTTATGTTGTATCTCTGTAATGTAGGACGCCAGGAGTCAAAGATCATACGAATGGCGACTTTTGAACTGGCATAACCCCCGTGATAGGGCAGGGGAATAAAACTGGCCACAGAACTGATACAGACCAAGGTACCTATCTTTTGTTCTTTCATGGTAGGGATGAAGGGCATCAGGGTGTTGGTCACTCCTAAAATATTTGTATTCAATATGGTGTTAATTTTCTCACTTGATCCTGAATAAAGTCCATCATCACCACCAATCCCAGCATTGGCAATAACACAATCGATACCGCCCGCATCTTTTTTAAACTGTTCTGCAACTGTTTCACAGTTGTTCCTTTCCTGTACATCCAATTGATAAACAAATGGGGTTCCGCCCAGATCTCGACATTCATCAGCAACATTGATTAGGATATCTTCTCTACGAGCGGATAAACCTAAAATGCACTTTCGTTTTGCATAGGCATGCGCTAGTGCTTTGCCTATTCCCGATGATGCACCTGTGATGAATACTCTTTTCATAAAGTAAACGTATTTCCTTCCCTTGCTACGTTGAATCTCTTTGATCTGATCAAATTTGATGCTGCATTATTTTTCTTTATGGCAGGATTGGAATGGTTAAAATGAATAAAATGAACCTTATTCCGATTGGGTGTGTTCAGGTTGAATAATTGTTCTATGGTTTCAACAATAAAAGGGTGGGGTATTTCACTCATATCCCTATGGGGAAGTTCATCTTGGGAATAAAAAGTACCATCCAAGAGTGCAATATCCGTATTCAGAACGACCTGGAAAATATTTTGCCCCCATTTTTCCCATTTATCAATATCAGGTATATAGATGATAGATTGATTTTCACCCATTATTCTATAGCCCACTGTTTCTGAATACTCATCCCGGTGGGGCACATGAAAGGGTTCAATAAATAATCGGTCCCCCAACTGGATTTCTCTATTGTTGTTAATAGTTTGGATCGTTATGTTTTTTAAAGAAACAAGCTGATCCCAGGGGCCATTGGACTCGAGAAATTTTTTCATTCTGGGCATTGTAAAAACCGGTATATCCTTAGCTCCCATTACTTCTCTGCCAAGGTGGAGTAATCCTGTGTAATGTCCCATATGGGCGTGTGTTAAAAAAATCCCTGCCAATTCAGTCTGATGATCCTGTGTGAGTATACGGTGCTGTTCCGGAAAATCGGGTGTGGCATCGATCATCCAGCTTTTTCCTGATCGTGGGTCTACAATACCAATGCAGGAAACTTTTTCTTTCTGCTTTGTGTTCCAGAGGTCTGTGCAACATGCTTTTTTACAGCCTGCATGGGGCGAGCCTCCATCCTGTGCAATCCCAAGAACCACGATGTAGGGAGCCTCATTGGGAAATGCAATCCCAATGAACCATAAAAACAGGATGAATCCTCTCATGCTATAATTTTATCTGGATCTTCTTTCTGTACATCCAATACAGGATGACCCAAAATCCCAATACATGGGAAAGAGCGAATAATAGGGAACCGTTCAAATCACCGGCCAGGGGCACAAAGATTGTTTTATAACAATAATGATAGGCACTTACCATTTCACCATTTAGGTCTCTTTCAATATAGATGATTGTTTTTGCCCATAACCCCGAAGCGACAAAAAGGAAAATTGAATTTGTCCCAAAGACTTCAAAGACCCAGAATGGTTCCTTCCAGTGTTTGATATCAATAAGAAATGTGAGTCCTGCTAATACCAAGGCACCTATTCCTCCGGTAAATAAAACATAGGAACTGGTCCACAGGGCTTTATTAATAGGGAACATGAATCCCCAGATATAGCCCACTATAACAAGTATTATACCAAAACAGCCATGCGTTTTGCGCAATCTGTATAATTCTTTGTGGTGTGGATCATGCCGCCCATCAGGTAGCCTATGATTACAGTACCGACCGAAGGCAGGGTGCTTAACAGGCCTTCCGGGTCGAACTGGATACCAAACCCCCCATAAAGATGTTTTTCGCCAAAAAGAAGGATGTCAATCCTTCGAGCTACATTGGTTTCAAGGCTATAGGGGTCTGCTGAGCCACCTATCCACATTACTCCCCAGTAGAACAGAAGGATACCCGTGAGTATCTGCGTCAGTTGTTTAAAGTCATACCTGATAATAAGACATGCACTGATACCGTAGGCGATGGCAATACGCTGGAGGACACCCATTATTCTCAATGTAGACCAATCCCAATCCTGCCGAATGAAAGGGAAAGCATTCAATAAAATACCAGCCATGAAAATGGAAAAGGTTCTCCAGAAAATATGTTTATAAAATTCTTTGGAAGGAAAATAATGCCATTTTACGAACGCGAATCTCATGGATGCACCTACCAGAAATAAAAAGAAGGGAAACACCAGGTCTGTGAGGGTACAGCCGTGCCACTTCGCGTGGAGTAAAGGTGGATACACGTGACCCCAACTACCTGGATTGTTCACTAGAATCATGAGAGCAATGGTCATGCCCCTGAAAATATCGATGGAGTAAATGCGTCTTGGTTCTGACATATTCAATTCAGTTTTGATAAACTTCTGTTCCAGACCAGATAAGTTCCTATGGCTGCACAACCAAACAATAGTACTGCATGGCTATAGTTGTTAAAGATCAAATTCCCAATCCCAAATGTAAATCCATAGATCATAAGAATTCCTGCGATCCATTGAATGAAAATTCCATCAGTTACAGGTTGGAGTGAATGTTCAAAACCCTGTGTTACAGGTGCCCACCATCCACCAGGCTGCACACGTTGATAAAATTCTTTCAACCTGTATATCGGTTCAGGCTGGGTTAGGTAGGTAGCGGTGACCCAGGCAGTTATGGCCAAGGGAACGATAATCATAAGCTTATGGTGGACCTGAAAGGAGATGCCAAACAGGACTGGAGCTGTACCAAAAAGTGTGTATTCATTTCCGGCACTGACGGTCTGTAATCCAGCAATAACTTCAAGGGTGATCGTGACTATAATTGATGTAGATAAGGCCACAATTTCGCTCCAGGCATTTATGCGCCACCAAAACCATCGTAGGATAAGAACAAGGCCAATTCCCGCACCCATAGAAAAAATAAATTCCCATGCTTTTGATATACTTTGCATTTTCATTGCGGTAAAAGCTGCCATGACCATTAAAATAGCTGTCAGGACTTTACCAACCAACACATAATGAGATTCGGACTCATCAGGTTTGAAAAAACGTTTATAAATATCATTAATGAGATAAGATGCACCCCAGTTTAAATGGGTATCAATTGTGGACATGAATGCAGCAAGAAATGAAACAATCAATATGCCTTTCATTCCGGGTCCAAGCAGGGTATTCATAACCAAAGGATAGCCTGCCTTAACTCCGAGATCCGAATACGAATCAGGTATCAAGGGAAACATAACAATGGAAACCACAGCGACAATCACCCAGGGCCAAACCCTTAAAGCGTAATGGGCTAAATTGTACCACAGTGTGGCCAACAGGGCGTGCCTTTCATTTTTTGCTGAAGACATTCGCTGGATAATGTAGCCACCGCCATCGGTTCCATGATGTGACCACCACATTACACTGATAAATATCAGGAATTTAGAAAAGGGTGATTCCCAAAATGTTGATGTGGTGACACTGGCATCTGGTAATGGAGGAATAAATTTTAATGTATTTTCATGAACTGCATCTGATCCCATTAATTCTGACAACTTGGATAAAAGTGACTCCATGCCACCGACATGGTTCAAGGCTATGATCGCTAATGCGATTGAACCGAACATAGCAATGCAGAATTGAACAAGATCCGTGATTACAACTCCCCAAAACCCGGATAATATGGCATAAACCAAGGCGATGGTTACACAAAGCCATACGGCGGTCCATTTATCCATGTTAAGCATGACGGAAACAACAGAAGCCATAGCATTAATCACCCAGCCCATTACAATAAAATTATATAGAATAGAGAAGTACCCGGCTTTAAAAGCACGAAGAAAGGCTGCNGGCTTTCCACTGTATCGTAATTCTAATAGTTCATTATCTGTTAATACTTCTGCCCGACGCCATAATCTTGAAAAAAGAAAAACTCCAAGCAANGATCCCATGAGCAAATTCCACCANAACCAGTTTTGCCAGATACCCGGCCCGCGTACAAACTCAGTTATTGCAAGCGGTGTATCGGCAGCAAAGGTNGTAGCAACCATAGATGTACCCACTATCCACCAAGGAAGAGAACGTCCCGACAAAAAATATTCTTCCGTATTGGACGCAGCCTTCTTTGAAAAGTATATCCCTACACCTAATGAAAATGCTATATAGGCCAGGATGATTGCCCAATCGATCCAATGGAGGGAGACAGGTTCAGTCATAAAGTTTTTTCAGTTCCGTTGACAAGAAATAATGAGATAATATTTGTTTTGAAGATTTACCCTTTAAGGCCATNCCCANGGCTCCAATCTGACAGAGGCCTACACCGTGACCCCAGCCTGNCCCCTTTAATGTTATTTCNGAAAGAGCAGGTTNTGTATCAGAATTTGCGATAATGANAAAGGCAGAACTATATAAAAAGTCAGGATGAAGAACTCGGCGGATTTCATACTCGCTTTCNANCANNATCTGGAATGGCCCGCCCTTGGATATNCCATTAATTTGTAATTGGATGATCCGTCCTGAGATCCCACGCTCAAGGGGTNGAAGTGATGAAATTGACTCAAATGATATCCCTGTCTTTTCATTGATCATCTGCGTTAATTCGTCTTGGGAGTAGGTGAATTCCCAGCGAAAATAATTTCCCTTTTCATCCACATTTCCCAAATATTTTTTTAAGATATCTCCATCAATGTAATTATTTCCACAATAACAATCAGGGTAGTTTGAAACCCAGTCTTTTAAACCTTGAGTATCGAACAGATTGGGAATCTCTTCTTGGATCCCGTCAAAAATTCCGCGGAGGTAGGGTTTGGGGTCTGTATCCCATACATTTTCATTATGTTCTGATATCCCACCGCAGGACTTAGAATAACGTGTATCACAGATTTCATTTTTATACATTAAAAATTGCCCACATGTTTTTTNAGTCGCAGAACGTGCTGCATTGGTCAAATTACCAATCCCCTGGTACCGCTGGCAGCAGTCATCGTTGCAGGCATCCAAACCAAGATCAGCGTGCTTTTGCTCGACCGCAGCCACAAGCCAGGAGCGTGCGGCTATGGTTTGTGCTTCTAAAAGTGCCGGAGGACATTCACCACTCATCTCGGATGTGGCTACACACATTAGATACATTTCCAGTTGAATATTATTGACTACAAAAAGAAAACCATCTTTATTCGAGACCGTAAGATTCCCCAATACTTTAACAGAAATCTCCTTTTCCCAGTGAAACCCGCGACCAGCTGTTATAGGACGAATTATAAAATGAGAATCATTTGAGTTATTTTTCAGTTCAATGGATGGTAGTGATTTATCATCTATAATTATATGTTCATTTTTTGACTCTATATGGTACACCTTTCCATCAGCAGAGTTTTCAATTATTACTGAACCCTGCCTATCTACGGGCATGACCAGACCAATTGAAACTGTGGGTCCAGTTTCAGGGATATTTCCTTTTATGAGCATGNTTTTTTCCAGGCTGCTCCCAATGCCGCTGTGCGTCTGTCTGAAGANAAATCAATTGGGATATCTGNGCTGGATTTGATCATTTTNCCCAGCTCTTGATTATCATTCNTNAGGAAAGCACCGAGCCTCTGGCCAATGACAATCTTTTCGATTATTGAATTATTTATATAAAAAAAATCAANCCTGTCCTGNATCAAAAAGGANAATGCTTCAATTGCTTTTTCAAAGATGGCCATGCANCCATCAGATTCGGATAATTCCACCAGTGAATTGATATTACTGCCANACAATTTATTGTTTCGATTTATCATACCCGCAGGTGACAGTTGAGATTCAACTGATCCATCAGGTAANTGNAGTTCCCATGAGCGTTTTGCTTCTTCAGTTCGATTAAAATCAATCAATTTACCATCCAGAATTATCCCATCAGCTATTCCTGTACCACCACCTATGTATANGGCATTCTTACAATCNTGCATTTTCCCTATGGTAGATTTCCACTCACCTAGAACACAACAGTCTGAATCATTAAACAGGGATTCAATCCCTTCAATCCTTTCTACCAGATCNGGGATTCTCGGGCCATTGGCCATGATCACTACACCCTTATCATCTTTGATACCGGGGAAACAGAGACCGGNTGAATCAGTATNTNTATCTGATATAGCTTTCTGGATTGTTTCAATGATTACANCTCCCTGATTGANTTCTGCTTCTGTAAGAGAGATACTCCCATCAGAATATTCGCTACGCTGAATATCTAGGTTNACAGGTAGAAAATTTTCATTCCAATTTGAATGGTCAGAGTAAGAATATTCGAAATGAGTATTTCCAGGAGTAACTCTATTTAATTTNCGATCAAAGAAAGCTGTTTGGACCATAACCTTTGTTGCCCCGCAGTCAATGCCAACGNTAATAGGGTCAGCCATNAATATTATATTTCATTTTGATGGCATCAATTCTATTAATGGATTCTTTAATCCTTTCTTTTGTTATTTTACCAGAATCAATCAAATCGCAAATGGCACTAATTGATTTTGGAATGTAATCTGGATCATAAATCAAATTATTTCCCAGGCAAAACAGGTCTATCCCTGCGTTCAGCATCAGCTCAAACGTATTCTTTAGACTGTACTGATCTGAGATAGCGCGCATGCTTGGATCATCACAGATTACAACTCCGGAAAATCCAAGATCACTTCTAAGCATGCCGCTGATTATTTTCTTTGAAAGGGACGCCGGATATTCAGGGTCCAGTTTGTTATCGAAGGCATGAGAGACCATGACCATGTCTAAATCACCGGATTGGATCAATTCATCAAAGGGCAACAGGTCTTTCACTGTCCATGTTTCAGAAATATCTGTATACCCTTCATGTGTATCGCCAGATGCTGANCCNAGNCCAGGAAAATGTTTACCGGANGTAATAATCCCTTTCTCTTTATGAGCGTTTATCAGAATTCTGGAATGTTCAATCACAGTTTTCGGATCGGATGAGAATGCTCGTTCAGAGTCACTGATTACAGCACCAGTCCCGTGGTCTATATCTAATACTGGGGTAAAGTTCACATTGATTCCTGCATCAGATAGGGTTGAAGAAATATTATCAGAGAATTGTTTTGTCATCAGGCTGTTATTTAACCGCCCTATGTGGTTCCATGATGGTGTTTCTTCAAAACCATAGTCTGATTTAAGTCGATGGACCTGACCCCCTTCCTGGTCTACAGANATTAAAAGCGGTTTTTTGGCAAGAGTCTTAAGNTGTGTTACGAGNTTTTTAACCTGGCCGGGTGATTCTATATTTCTAGAACCNNGACCGCCTATTTCAAGATCTTCATCATAAAGGATCACACCTGCGATNTTATAATCANTTATATATTTTGCAATTTCAGAGTTTTGATCAGCAGTTTTACCGCGAAATCCCGCAATAATAAGTTGTCCAACCAGTTGTTCAACGGCATTTGGCATCTTTAAAAACTAATTTGAAAAATTTAGANNTCGAATAAAAAGAGTATCCATTATAAAATTAAAATTAAAAGATGTGTAATATCCCCGTTATCCTAAGAATATAATAACTCTTCTAATGAAAAGATTAATCCACGTTATTTTATTTTCTTTGCCTGTTATTCTAATAAGTGGATCAACGGTGGAACATAGAATATACAGTACATCTATGAATAAACAGGTTCCTTTGATAGCTGTTATTCCAGATATATATTTTTCCACTGAAATACTTCTACCCGTCGTTCTTTTACTTCATGGGCATGGTGGCAATTATAAGAACTGGTCTGAAAAAGTTGATTTAGAGCAAAGGGTAGACCGATATAATTCCCTAATTATTTGTCCAGATGGGAGNCCAAACTCCTGGTACTTAGATAGTCCCCTGGATCAAGGCAGCCAGTATGAAACATTTATGATTGATGAACTGATTCCATGGCTTCGTAAGAATTACAGNATTTCCAGACTNGGAATTTCAGGTCTGAGTATGGGTGGACATGGTGCATTGTTTCTTGCTTTTAGACATCAGGANACTTTTGATGCNGTTTCCAGCATCAGTGGTGGAGTGGATCTGACCTATTCGACAGTAAAATGGGAAATATCTCAAAAAATTGGCAGTTATGAAAAATTTTCANAACGGTGGAGAGATAATTCAATTGTNAATATGGTTTATTTAGTAGAAAAAGCAGATCTNCCAATATTNATTGATTGNGGTATTGATGATTTTTTTATTGCGTGTAANAGAGAATTACATTCCCGTTTACTGAAAATTGGCGTGGCGCACACCTATAATGAAAAACCAGGTAGACATAACTGGGACTATTGGACAAAAAACTTAGATGATCATCTGGAATTTTTAGGCATTGCCTTAACTGAGAATGAATAAAACAAAAACCCTACTTTACGTATTTATGAGTCTACTACTCGTAATGAGTTGTTCGTCTCTGCCAAATCAGTCACAGGGTTGGGCAGATAGAACATTAAAAAAATTGTCTCTGCGTGAAAAGATAGCCCAAATGATGATCTATCGTATGCAGATGAGGTTTAAGGATGTGTCTACTGAAAAATGGAATGAAATAATGATGCAGATCTCTTCGGATGGTATTGGTGGGATACATTTATGGTACGGAGATGCAAGCAGTTCTCTAACTCTTATGAATGAAATCCAGAAAGCATCAAAAGTCCCAATTTTATTCGATGCAGATATTGAATATGGATTGAACCAGCGTTTTCCATCTGCTACGGACCTTTTTCCACTGATGGCAATTGCTGCCACTGGTAATCCCGATAATGCCTATGTTGTGGGCAAAATAATTGCTGAAGANTCAAGAGCNGTTGGAGTACACTGGAATTTTTCACCTGTNGTTGATGTGAATAATAATCCTGCTAATCCCATTATTAATACGCGGTCTTTTGGCGAAGATCCTATACTGGTTGGAGAGTATGGNGTACAGTTNATGAAAGGNCTGCAGGANCANGGNATGCTTTCNACAGCNAAACATTTTCCAGGNCATGGNGATACGGAGACGGATTCACATTCATCNTTGGCGATGATTCCCAGTGATTCANCCAGGNTATGGTCCNTTGAGATTCCACCNTTTAAGNCNATGATCAACGCAGGTGTNGATGCGGTNATGGTTGCNCATGTNCACGCTCCTGATTACCANCCCGAAGCAAATACCCCAGCNTCNATGGATTCATACTGGATNCAGGATATTCTNCGAGATAGNCTGAACTTTANCGGTACCATTGTAACAGANGCNATGGGNATGGGNGGTATCACGAAGAATTACTCTGATGCGTATGCTCTTNTTGAAGCTNTNGATGCAGGCTGTGATGTNATTATACAGAACTATNATATAAAAAAATCNATTAATACCGTTGAAGAAGCTGTTANAAGNGGACAAATCTCAGAANAGCGTATTNATNAAGCAGCNCTTAAAATGCTGCGGATGAAAGAAAAAGTAGGACTTCATTTAAACTCTCAGNTATCCTTGCAAGTNGCCCAGAGAGTNCTNAGCAGGAAAGANTCAAGANNGNNAGCAAAGCAAATNGCTTCGGAAGCGATCACCTGTGTTAAAATGGANTCAAACTTGATTCCATTTTCATCGGAAGAANCTGATACACTNTATGTTATTGATATTTATGATACNCANTACGACCATTCAATCTCCGGNGTTACNAAAGGTTTGCGCTCCGCTGGNATTATCATTAAGCCNTTCCANGTAGATGAATCAGACTCTGAAAGTNTTCTTCANACTATTGTTNATGAAATTCCTTCTANGGCAAGGATATTGATCAANACATCTGTCAATTATAAAGCATGGAAAAACAGAATATTATTACCGGATAATGAAACAAGATTTGTNAAAAAATTGATNGAAAAATCTGACCNAATTGTTCTGGCNAGTATGGGCACACCNTATNTAATNCAAGANTTTCCAGAGATTCCGGTTTATNTGTGTGCNTATAAAAGTAANGGNATGATGCAGGAAGCATTNTTAAATGCATTACTNGGGANAACTANTATCANTGGTAAGTTACCTGTNACGATCCCCGGTGTTGCAGAACTGGGNCATGGTATCGCTGTTCAAATGGTTAATAAAANAACGTCTAACAAAAGTTCAAAACCCGGTCCACAAATTATACAGGTAATGCCNAGTGAGATTGGGGTAAATACAGATGTCATTACCGCTCTTCTTAATGAAGCTGTAGAAAAAAAGGCCTGGCCCGGTAGTGTTCTACTAGGTGCAAAAGATGGAAAGATTTTCATTCAANAAGCAGTAGGNNACCATACCTATGATAAAAAAAGAAGAATGCGNAAGAGTGATATTTTTGATCTTGCATCNATAACAAAAGTNATTGNCACCACTTCAGCTNTTATGAAGNTANATGAAACCGGATNTATACAGTTAGATGATCCANTAGTNNAGCACCTNCCAAAATTCAAAGGTAAACAAAAANANTATTTTNANATCAAATCTGGAATAACCATTAAAAACCTGTTAACGCATACGGGTGGACTGCCTCCATTTCGACAGTATTTCTTAATGGATGGTACTGCTGAATCAAGATTGGATAGTATCTATAATACTGAACCAATTTATGGTGTAGGCGATACGACGGTATATTCCGATGTGGGAATCATAGTTCTTGGGAAACTGGTTGAGTCCATAAGCGGAATTCCCCTTGATGAATTTGTGCAGTCGAATATTTTTGAGCCGCTGGGTATGAACACAACCTTTTATAACCCACCATCTGAAAAATCTCATAGAGTCGTACCAACAGAAATTGACCCGGATGGAAATTTGATAAGAAGCTATGTTCATGATGAGAATGCTTATAGCCTGGGGGGTGTTGCCGGTCATGCAGGATTATTTTCAACTGCTAAAGATCTTGGGGTATTTTCACAGATGATGCTCAACAAAGGGCTGTATGGCTGGAAAAGGATCTTCAAACCGGAGACAGTTGATCTATTTACTAAAAGAGCTAATATTTTAGAAGGAAGTTCAAGGTGTCTGGGCTGGGACAGCCCATCAGATAAGGCTTCCGGTGGAGTCTACTTAAGTGATTCCAGTTTTGGCCATACCGGTTTCACTGGAACATCTTTGTGGATTGATCCTGAAAATGCTGTAATTGTTATTTTATTAACAAACGCTGTGCACCCAAACAGAAAAAGCAAGGACCCAGTTTACTACAACTGGCGCCAGAGAATACATTCAAGCGTGTATGAAATATTAGGTATTGTGGAAAAAAACCCAAGCTTAAAATGGCGAAAAAGTTGGTAACAGGTGCCTAGGTGAACAAGGAGTCATGAATTATTTCATTGCAAAAGAATTTCATCTAACTCTATAATCGAACAATGAAATATATTAGAATTCTAACGTTTTTATTTCTTTTCCTATCTTTCTCAATCGCAGGTGTGACGGGTAAAGTATCAGGACAGATCGTAGATACTAATACAGGTGAATCACTTATAGGCGCAAATGTGATGCTGGCTGGTACAACACTTGGAGCGGCAACGGATGAAGAAGGGTATTATCATATCTTAAGTGTCCCTCCTGGATATTATGACATCCGTGTTAATATGATTGGTTATGGTGATAAAACCATTACAGGAGTTAGAGTTGAGATCGATCTCAACGCTGTCATAGATGTGGATCTATCTGTAGAAGTAATAGAAGGTGAAGAGATCACTGTTGAAGCAAATCAGAAACTGGTAAAGGTGGATGTGGCTTCCAGTCAAAAATCCATTTCATCGGAGAAAATATCAGAGATGCCGGTAAGCAGTGTAGCTGAAGTGGTGGGGCTTTCTGCTGGCGTTTCAGGTCTATCCGTTCGAGGCGGTAGCTATAATGAAACACAGTTTATGGTGGATGGTTTGGTTCTAAATGACGAAAGGACCAGTGAGCCAACCACTGGGATTCCATTAAGCGCTATACAGGATATCTCACTCCAAACAGGTGGTTTCGGTGCTGAATATAGAAATGCACGGTCCGGTATTATCAATGTTGTTACCAAAGAAGGGGATAAAGAACGTTATTCAGGATCAATCAGTTATCGCCAATCGCCTGCTGGTCAAAAACATTTTGGGATGTCCCCTTATGATGCAGAATCCTTCTGGTTTAGACCATACTTGGATGACGAAGTATGCTGGACCGGAACTAATAATGGTGCCTGGGACGAGTATCAACAGAGACAGTATCCTTCGTTCGATGGGTGGAACAGTATTTCAGAACAAACAATGGCGGATGATAATCCAGATAATGATCTAACGCCATCCGGAGTTAAAAAGCTATTTACCTGGGAGCATCGTTTAAATGGTGCAATTCGGTCACCGGACGTAAATATTGATGCCGGTTTTGGCGGTCCAGTACCGTTTATCTCTTCCAGGTTTGGTAATCTTCGATTCTTTTTATCAACTTTGCATGAACAGGATATGTATCTATATGAAGTAAGCAGTCCGGGTCTTTACAGACAATCGTATCTTTTGAAACTCACATCTGATCTAACTGTTAATTCTAAGCTAGTTTACTCTTTCTATAATGGAAACATGGAAGGGACCACACTCTCCCGTGGCGGCGGTACATCCATTATGAATGATGTCTGGGATCTTGCCAGTCAGGTTAACAGTTCAGGNTTTACCATGCCCTGGAGATTATACACCAATGAGTATTGGGCACCCACGGAAGTTAAAAACTCAACACATGGTTTAAAGTATACCCGGTTCATAAACAATGACGCCTTTTTTGATCTGCTTTTAAAGATTGACTCAAAAGATTACATAACCGGACACGGAGCACGGCGTGATACAGTAGGGACATACCCGATTTTTGGTTCAGGAAATGATCTCTGGACCGCTGATGAAGCACCGGTAGGGTTTTTTGGCGGTCCTCTGTTCAGTGTTGAAGGCAGGCTGGCATTTGGAGGAGCCATAAGCACATCCAGAGATTCCAGTAGGGTCAGGACAGTGACATTCAAGGGCAACTATACNAGACAGCTTAACAAAAATCANCAGTTAAAAACAGGTGGTGAGTTGGTATTGTCTAAGCTTGATCTTAAGTATGGATCCCAGAATGAATTCCTTCCATCAGGGAACTATTGGTCACTCATGGATGTGAACCCATACCGTCTTTCGTTTTTTGTCCAGGATAAACTGGAGTATANGGGTTTTGTTGCTATAGCCGGTCTGAACCTTGATGTCTTAAATCCTAATGGTGAGTGGTATGTTATCGATCTTTATGATGATGATTTTTTCTCATCTAACTATACGGCTGCTGCAGAAGAAACTTTTGAAACGATAAGCTTGGATCCTCAGGTACAACTATCACCAAGGCTGGCACTCTCCCACCCGATCACTGAAACATCAAAACTCTATTTTAATTACGGACACTATCAGCAGATGCCCATTGCCCAAGACCTTTACCGAGTAAGAAGAGGGTTCAGTGAAGAAGTACTTACCATTGGCGATCCANCCNTGGCTATGGCAAATACCATAGCCTATGAGATTGGTTTTGATCAATCCTTTTTAGAATCATATCTGATTCATATATCTGCGTACTATAAGGATATCTCAGATCAGCAGGATTATACAAAATTTATCAGTGCGAATAGCAAGGTGAACTATTACAGGTTAACTGCAAACAGTTACGAAGATATTCGTGGTTTTGAGCTTGAACTATCCAGGGTGAGAGGGGAATGGCTCACGGGTTTTATGAACTACGAATACCGTGTTAATACTTCAGGCTATTTTGGACTGGGCAGGTACTATGAGAATCCATCTGACCAGCGTAACTATGAATTGAATAATGAAAAACAATACAAACCCAGACCAATCCCACGAGTGAAATCAGTCCTGGATTTCCANACACCACTGGCTTTTGGTCCTAAAGTGCTTAGTCAGCACCTACTGGGTGATTGGCATCTTAATTTGGTTAGCCGTTGGTCTGCAGGATCCTGGTTTACCTATAATCCAAACAATGTACCCGGGATAGAGTATAATGCCCAGTATAAGGATAATTACAATATTGACCTGAAATTCTCCAAGATATTTCACTTGGGAAAACTGAATCTGAAGGTTTATGCTGACATTTATAATGCTTTGAATACCAAGACCTTTTCAGGCTATGGGTTTGAAGATGGATTTGATTATAATTACTATATGCAGTCGCTGCACCTGCCCGATGATGTAGCAGGTGAACTGGGCTATAATTATTTTTCAGGTGATGACGAACCAGGTGATGTTAGAAAAGAAGGTGCAGAGTTTATACCCATGGAATGGGTATCGGATGTTACTTATATCTCCAACCCCAGTGAGAGACCTATCTATTTCGATAGTGCCACAGACCGGTTTGTACAGTGGACAGAATCTGGCGGATGGCAGAATGTGAGCCAATCTTTTTACGATGATGTTATTAATAATAAACAATACATAGATATGCCAAACCAGGGTTACTATGTTTTTTTAAATCCCAGGGATATTTTTATTGGTATCAATATCAGTTATGATTTCTAAGCAGAAAAAATGGCTGTTTGGACTGCTTTTAGCGGTTTCTTATTCCCAGGAAGTTAAATGGATGTCCATAGGGGACCTGCACAATTGGTACTCAGCCGCTGGCTGTGAGATCGAAGTTGGCAGAACAGGGCAGGTCTCGGATCAGCAGGATGGTTTAAGATACCCTGCGTTCTATAGAGTCCAGGACAACCAGGCCGCAAAAGGATTGTGGCTGGGTGCAGCCAACTTTCATGACCCTGTTGTCAACAAGGACTATGAGTATAAGGTTGTCCATGCCGGACCAAGGCACTTGGACATAGAGAATGAAACGATTCCTGTAGAGATGACAATGGATGGGAAGTATGACCATCCAAATGTGTTTGTAGATGGTGACCCTGCTACAAATTTACAGTATTTGGACAATGTGAATAATGTGGATCCAAGCCTGCCATCAGACAGAAGAATTAATAATACAGTGCAAACATCAATAGGTGTTCAGATGAAACGCACTATCTATGCTTTTTCTCATCCTGAACACCAGAACTATCATATACAGGAATATGTTTTTACCAATAATGGATGTTTTGATAAGGACTGCACTACAAACTATGAGCAGACCCTTGAAGGGTTTCAAGTTTATTTACAGTATAGATACGCTATTAGCAGGGAAGGTATGGTCTATGATGGGGGCTGGTTGCCTCAGAGTGCTGCCTGGGGACATAATACAATGAACGATGTGATTGGTGAGCATCCGGATGCGCCATCTAACAATGACCAGTACTATGATGATGGGGAAGTTATTCGGGGCTTGTTCTCCTGGCAAGGGTATCACTCAGATGCCAGTTTTGATAATATTGGTGGGCCTAATGCGCCGGGTGAAGGGCATTTGGGCGCTGCCCAGTTTGTGGGTGTTGTCACGCTTCATGCGGACACGAGTCCTTCTGACAACGCTGATGATATCAATCAGCCCAGCACTACCTGGTTTATTACTTCTGATGATCCAACCACATCAGGAAACGATCAGTATAATGAAACAAAATCTATTAATGAATACACAAATTATATGACCGTTGGTCATCCGGATCTGTCCCAGGCAGAGATTGTTGGTACAGGAAACGCAAACCAGTTCAACGATCCCAGAACCGGCTCAAACCCGGGTGGAACATCTCAGGGCATTGGCTTCGGACCTTATACCTTAGCGCCTGGTGACAGCATCCGTATTGTGGTGGCTGAAGGTGCTGCAGGACTCAGCCGGGAAATGTGCTACCTGGTTGGACAGAACTGGAAAAACGAAGCTCACACAGATAATCTGCCAACTTCGTCAGCCCTGCATACACACATGATAGATAATTATCACAGAACAAGTAACGATAATAACCTCTATAAAAATTCCTGGGTATTTACGGGTGTTGATTCCATCATAAAAACATTTAAAAAAGCGCGTAAAAATTTTTATCTAATGGAATCGGGTCAATCTTTGCCAGCACCGCCCGAACCGCCTTCAATTTTCAATGTTACATCCGGTGGTGACCGAATCATAATAGACTGGACCAATGAACCAGAATCAGGCCCAGGTTTTGGCGGGTATACCCTCTATCGTTTAAAGTTTAAGCCTGATACGACAGTATTCAGTTATAATGTAACCCAGGGTGAGATAGATCCTGTTGATGAGACCATTGCCACGATATGGACACTGGATCCCGGGGTAAATGAGTATGAAGATCTCACTGCAGAGCGTGGATTTGATTACTTCTTTTTTTTAGAAGCCTTTGATAATGGTACCAATGATGATATTGTACTAAACAGCAGTAAATTCTATACCTTGACAAATAAAGCTGCGTCGCTTAAACGTCCACCGGGAGAGAGTTTTGATGACATACGGATTGTACCAAACCCCTTCCATATATCTGCCCGGGATCTTCAATACGGAGTTAGTGCTCCAGATAGATTAATGTTTTTAAATATCCCACCAGTGTGTACAATCCGGATATTCACTGAAAGGGGTGACCTGGTAGANACAATTCAGCACTCGGATGGAAGCGGGGACGAAGCATGGAATTCAATAACATCTTCAAGACAGATTATAGTAAGTGGTTTATACATAGCTCACTTTGACATGCCTGATGGAAATGCAATTAGAAAATTCACAGTGGTCAGGTAATTCATGAGATTATTTATAAAATTTTCAGTAAATATTTTATTATGTGTGATCTTCATTCAGGGCTGTGATGATTTATTAGATGATTACCAGTCAAATGAAGTAGACCCAATCTCTATAGATGGCGATATATGCGGGATTATGAATGATCTGGAATCTGTAACTGCTTTCACCTTTTCAAGCGACTCACTATCCATGAGTGATATTTTTGATAGCCTGGTGACGGATACAGGATCATTTATTTCACTAAGTAATGCGTATAACTGGAGGATTCCTGTTGATTCCATGTGCTACTTTATGGTTTTTGCNCCTCAGGAAGCNGACTCTTACGTNGTTGCCTTAAACTCATCAAGTGANCTNGGTTTATACGGAAGTGACGGAAATCNNGTGACACCTGCTAATGCAGNNCCNTCGCTAAAAAATATNGCAGGCTGCTCGGATGTNCGGGTCAGGCAAGCCTATTCAGGGTTATCCGGNGCCTATTTAGGGAAACTGGTTAATCCTAATGTTACGTCTCTTAAGATGGTTATNATGAATACAAATGANCCGCCNGCNGCTGANTTCACNACNAGTTCTGNNACCCTNTCAATAGGTGATACGATAACATTTACAGACCAATCCCANAATGGAGACTATCCNGTTATAACATACGGTTGGGATTTTGGAGATNATAATACAAATGATGATTCATCTGTTGTACAGCATGCCTACTCTGATTCGGGTCTTTTCAGCCCATCGTTAACCGTTTCAGATGGATACTTATTTCATACGGTTACCAAGACAGAGATGATTACTGTTAGTGGCGGAGGGGGTGAATGATGAAGTACTGTCTATCATTTTTACTATTATTTGGAGTGGTTAAAGGATCTGAAAATAAAAAACTGGCTCAGACTGGTTTTCAGTTTTTAAGTGTTACATCGGATGCCAGGAGCGGTGGTATGGCTGATGCTATGACCACTATCCATGGAAAATCTGTTTCTTTATTTTTTAATCCTGCAGG
>PBCV01000018.1 GCA_002717915.1 Fidelibacterota bacterium
ATTTAAATCCAAGTTGGCTCTATTCGACTTGGATCCGCCAAATGGTTATAAGTTTGATGTTAATGGTGATGGAAGTAAGGGACAAATGCGCGGTGCAGGTGAGATTCAGCTTTCCACTCAAGATGATAGAACAGAATTTATATTTACTGCGACTGGAAGTGTTTCTGGTATCATTGCCAGGGTTGGCCAGCGGTTGATTGAAGCTACTGGAAAAAGATTAATGGATCAAGGTTTTGAAAATTTCAAAAAAAGAATTACGAGTACTCAGGCTGCTTGATATGTCCAAAGTATTCGATTGTAAATAAAAAAATGAAAAGGAGTTAAGGATGGCGCACAATATTACCATGACCGTAAATGGTCAAACGTGCAGTGGATCTGTAGAAGCACGTACTTTGCTTGTTGATTTCCTTCGCGACCATTTAGAATTAACCGGCACCAATATAGGGTGTGATACTAGCCAGTGCGGTGCCTGTACGATTATGATGAATGGTCACGCAGTAAAATCCTGCACTGCTTTGGCAGTTCAGGCTGAGGGCAGTGAGATCACTACTATTGAAGGACTCGCAACAAATGGTGAACTGCATCCATTGCAAAAAGCTTTTTGGGATGAACACGGACTGCAGTGTGGTTATTGTACTCCCGGAATGATTATGGCTGGCGTTGGTTTGTTGGATCAAAACCCAAAACCTTCAGAATCAGAAATTCGCCATTGCCTTGAAGGCAATATTTGTCGATGTACTGGATATCAAAATATTGTGAAAGCTGTTGAATCAGCCTCACAGTCAATGAAAGGAGGATCATAATGGGAAAACATATAGGAAAGAGTGTAAAAAGAGTTGAAGATCCTCGGTTTATCCAGGGGCAAGGGAAATATGTAGCCAATTTAAAACTTCCTAATATGGCCCACGTTGCTGTCCTTAGAAGCCCACATGCTCATGCCAAGATCAAAAGTATTAATACGGATGCAGCCAAAGCCATTGATGGAGTGATCGATGTCTTTATCGGTCAGGACCTCATTGATGGCGGTGTAGGTAAGATGCCTGTTATTTGGCAAGTACCTGACAACAAAATCCCGGATCGCTGGCCGCTGGTTCCAGACAAGGTGCGCCATGTTGGTGATAGTGTTGCCGCTGTAGTTGCAGAAGATCCCTATGTTGCTGCCGATGCACTGGAACTAATCGAAGTGGACTATGAAGTACTGGAAGCTACCATAGGGGCTAAGGCCACCACTGAAGATGGAAAACCGCTTGTTCATGATGAAATCGAAAACAATATCAGCTTCAAATGGGGTTTGGGAGATAGAGAAGCCTGTGATAAGGCCTTTGAGGAAGCGGATCATGTAGTAAAGCTGGATCTGATCAATCAACGGATGATAGCAAATGCAATGGAACCCAGAGCCTGTGCTGCCCAATGGACTGCTGCCACCAAGGACATGACAGTTTGGACCACCAGTCAAAATCCTCACATTATCCGTTTTGGTCTTAGCGCTGTTACTTTGCCTATGCTAGATGAGCATAAACTGCGGGTTATTTCCCCGGATGTAGGCGGTGGATTTGGAAGTAAAATCTTTCATTACCCAGAAGAAGTAATTGTTCCATGGATCGCAATGAAAATCAATCGACCCTGTAAATGGGTTGCGACTAGGAGTGAATCCTTCATGACTGATTCTCAGGGTCGTGATCATGTTCAGAAGTGCAAAATGGCTCTTAAAAGTGATGGTACAATGACAGGTCTTTATGCGGAACTTCATGCGGATATGGGTGCTTATTTGTCCAGTATCGCACCATTAATTCCAACCGTCATTTGTATTACACTATTTTCCGGGCTATATAAGAATCCTGGTATCTGGGGCGAGACCACAGGGACGCTAACCAATACAGTTCCGGTGGATGCGTATCGAGGAGCTGGACGGCCAGAAGCTTCCTACTTGGTAGAACGTTTGGTAGATGTTGCTGCCCAGGAACTAAAGATGGATCCTATTGAGATACGGCGGAAAAACTTCATTGGAAAAGATGAATTTCCCTACCAGACGCCAGTTGCGTTCCTGTATGATAGCGGTGATTACCACGGCATGTTTGATAAACTGGAAGAAAATGGGGATTACAAAGGTATGCGTGCCGCTCAGGTCAAGGCTAAGGAAGATGGCCGGCTTGTCGGTATTGGTGTAGGTGGTTCTGTAGAAGCTAGTGGT
The DNA here is from genome assembly GCA_002717915.1 of Fidelibacterota bacterium. Lineage (GTDB taxonomy): Bacteria > Fidelibacterota > Marinisomatia > Marinisomatales > UBA1611. The sequence goes on from PBCV01000018.1 coordinate 2,192, forward strand.
TATGGGCCAGCCGCAACAGTAGGTGCTTTGGGTTTTTACGGTGGTATGTGGGAACACGGCGCAATCCGCGTGCATCCCACAGGTAAAGTAACTGTATTCACTGGTTCACATGCTCATGGACAGGGCCATGAAACTACTTTTGCTCAGATCGTGGCGGACAAACTGGGTATTGAAGTTGCCGATGTAGATGTGGTACATGGCGATACGGATTTAGTAACCCAGGGAATGGGTACCTATGGCAGCCGTAGTGCGGCGGTTGGGGGTGAGGCACTTTCCAATGCTGCCAATGGTATAAGAGAAAAACTGGTTACACTTGCTGCCCATCTGATGGAAGTGTCTGAAGATGATCTAGTATATGATGATGAGAATGGCAGTGTCCAAGTAAAAGGTGTTCCAGATAAATCCAAACCATTTGCCGAATTGGCTTTTGCTGCCTATAGTGGGCATAGCCTTCCGGAAGGAATGGATCCAGGTTTGGAAAATGCGGCCTATTATAATCCCGGTAATTTCACTTTCCCATCCTCAGCACATCTAGTTCAGGTGGAATTGGATAAGGATACAGGAGAAGTAGAAATCCAGAAGTACATTGCTGTTGAAGATTGTGGCAATGTGATTAATCCTATGGTGGTAGAAGGCCAGATCGTAGGAGGCATAGCCCAAGGAGTTGGACAGGCTCTTTATGAACATGGCATTTATGATGATGATGGTCAACTGGTCACCGGATCCATGTTGGATTATACCATGCCCCGGGCCGACAATTTCCCTATGATTGATTCTGACCGCATTGAGACTCCGTCCCCCAGTAATTCACTCGGTGTTAAAGGCGTAGGAGAAATGGGCAGCATTACTTCTCCGCCAGCGGTAGTTAATGCAGTAGTTGACGCATTGTCCGATTATGGAGTGAAACATATTGATATGCCGCTCACCTCGGAAAAAATCTGGAACATCATTCAAACTAATGGAGGTTAAGCTATGCATCCTGCAAATTTTGATTACCATCGCGCCAGTTCAATAGATGAAGCTGAATCGTTGTGGAAAGAAAACTCAGACGCCAGTTTTTTAGCTGGGGGGCATAGCCTCATACCGGCAATGAAATTGCGCCTATCCGATCCAGGAACGCTTGTCGATATTTCCGGCATTGATGATCTTAAAGGGATTAGCCGGGATGGTGATACGATCCGAATTGGTGCCTTAACAACCCACAGAGAAGTCGGAAGCTCTGACGTGGTCAAAGATGGCTGTTCTGCTTTATCTGAAGCAGCAGGTATGATTGGCGATCCACAGGTGCGTAACCGTGGGACAATTGGTGGAAATGTGGCCCACGCTGATCCTGCATCCGATTATCCAGGTATTTTAATGGCGCTCGGAGCAACTATCGTAACCAGCAGTAGATCTATTGTAGTGGATGATTTTTTTACGGGGCTTTTCGAAACGGCATTGAATGATGGCGAGGTCATTACGGAAATACAGGTTCCAGCAATAGGCACTAGTAGTGGAGCAGCATATACCAAGTTCTTCAATCCGTCTTCTAGATATGCAGTAGTAGGTGTAGGTGCACTTGTTTCTAAATCCAATGGTTCCTGTTCTTCTTGCCGAATTGGTGTTACTGGTGCCGCAGACCATGCTTTTCGGGCTTCGGTAGCGGAAGAAACTCTGCAGGGGTCTGATCTGGGGGAAGATGCCGTTGCTGCATCAGCGGCAAAAGTTGCTGATGGTCAAGAAATGCTCAGTGACCTGTCGGCTTCTGCTAATTACCGCACCCATCTTTGTGGTGTAATGGCAAAGCGAGCTATAGTAGAAGCAGCTTCTAGGGCATAATTAAAGATCTGGAGGTAAGAAAGGGATGGGTGAGATCACATTTCTTCCTTACTTCTTTAGATACTTTACTTGATCTGGCTATTTATGATAGATATATATCACCTAGGTCATCGGTAAGAGTACGCAGTGTCTTATTCCAATGAATTCAAGGAATCTATCGAAAAACCAGAGCAGTTCTGGTTCAGACAGGCTAAAAAGATAGATTGGATTAAATTCCCGGAAAAAATACTATCGCAGGATGAACGTGGTTTTTATCGCTGGTTCGAAGGTGGTTCCCTTAACACATGCTATCTAGCACTTGATCAACACGTCAACAATGGCCGGGGGAACCAGCCTGCACTTATTTATGATTCTCCCGTTACAGATCAAAAACAGACATTTACTTATGATCAACTTTTGGAACAGACTGCGCTTTTTGCCGGTGTATTAGTGGATCTTGGAGTTGGAAAAGGAGATCGTGTTATCATTTATATGCCTATGGTACCTGAAGCAGTTATCGCCATGTTGGCTTGTGCGAGAGTAGGNGCGATTCACTCAGTCGTGTTCGGCGGTTTTGCATCCAATGAACTAGCTGTCCGCATTGATGATGCCAAACCAAAAGTGATTATCTCTGCTACCTGCGGCATCGAATTCACAAATGTAATTCCGTATAAGCCACTTCTTGATGCTGCTATTGAAGCNGCTAATAATAAGCCGGCACATACAGTAATTCTAAAGCGTTCTCAGGCAGATTGCNCAATGGTAGCAGGGAGGGANCACGATTGGCAGGAACTCCTAAATCANGCCAGTTCCCACGAATGTGTTCCCTTACAGGCTACAGATCCTTTATATATCCTTTACACTTCGGGTACGACAGGAAAACCAAAAGGAATCGTACGGGACAATGGTGGTCATGCTGTTGCACTGAATTACAGTATGGAAGCCATTTATGATGTGAACCCAGGGGATGTATATTGGGCTGCCTCAGACGTGGGTTGGATTGTAGGTCATTCTTACATTGTTTATGCACCACTCCTCCGTGGTTGTACAACGATCCTTTTTGAAGGCAAACCGGTCAAGACACCTGATCCTGGCGCCTTCTGGAGGGTAATGTCAGAACACAAGGTAAAATCTTTTTTTACAGCTCCAACAGCTTTTCGAGCTATCAAGAAAGAAGATCCGCAAGGACATTATAAAGATGGCTATGATCTGTCATTGTTAGAATCTGTATTTCTTGCTGGAGAGCGCCTTGATCCACCAACCTATGAATGGTTATCCGGTATGTTGGCCTGTCCGGTGATTGACCATTGGTGGCAAACAGAGACAGGTTGGCCAATTTGTGCCAATATGTTGGGTACAAAATTGGAAAAAATAAAAATGGGATCTTCCACAGTACCTGTACCNGGATTCGATGTAAAAGTGTTGGATAAAAATGGGAAGGAAACTGAAGCAGGCGAAACAGGAAGCATAGTCATCAAACTGCCACTGCCTCCCGGATGTCTACCTACTTTGTGGAATGATGATGAGCGATATAATAATTCCTATGTCTCAGACTACCCCGGTTTTTACCTGACCGGTGATGGTGGTTATAAGGATGAGGATGGCTATGTATTTGTAATGGGAAGAACAGACGATGTCATTAATGTCGCCGGCCATAGATTGTCCACCGGCGAAATGGAAGAATTGATCGGTGGTCATGAAGCAGTAGCTGAATGCGCTGTACTTGGCATTGAGGATGAAATGAAAGGACAGGTCCCAGCTGGGTTTGTTGTACTTAAGGATGGGTACACAATTGAAAATGATGTTTTAGTGCCTGAATTGGTACAGATTATCCGCAGCAATATTGGTGCCATTGCGAATTTCAAACAGGCTGCGATTGTGAAAAGATTACCTAAAACCAGGTCAGGTAAAATTCTGAGAAAAACTATCCGCAGTTTGGCAGATGAAGGGAAGGCTACGATACCATCCACGATTGACGATTCTGCTATCCTAGATGAAATTAAAGAAATATTGCATAGTTTTGGAATCGGGAAGGCGTTTCGGCCTCGATCGAATAAATAAAATAAAAAGAGCTCAGAGACCAGATATTAGAATGGTCTTCAAAGAAAAAATTAATATTTATACGTAAACTGCAGGTTCAGATTCAAATTTTTCTAGGCATCCACTGCAGCAGAAATAGTATTTTTCACCCTTGTACTCAGTTAGATGCTCAGCATTCTTCGTATCAACACCCATTCCGCAAATAGGGTCTTTTTCCTGTCCTTCTTTTACTTGCATAAAATCCACAATCGTTTCTTCTTCAAGGTCTGATCTACTTACTTGAATTATTTCAGCCATAATAGAAGTTGCTATTTCCTGGGGTGTGACTGCACCAATATCCTGCCCAGCAGGATATTTAATATTTTTCAAATCATTTTTATTCGTCCCTTTTTTCAAGAGGCGATTCATTAACTTGTCGCCTTTTCTTTTACTGGCAATGAGTGCCAAGTAGTCGGGATCAGAAGCAATTGCTAACCGTATGGACCGCATATCTCCTTTTCCTTGGGTGGCTACAATTGCATAAGAAGCACCATCGATTGATTCAAATTTGTTACGGGTATTTATACCATCTAATAATGATAATTTATCAACGTTATTACCCATTACTACGATATCATAGTTCAATAATTTTCCCATATTCGCTAGAGTTTCCGCTGAAGGTGTAGTGCCGTATATTAACATTTTTTTCATTGGTAATACTGGTTCAAGATGAAATTCCAATGTTCCTTCACTTTCACAGGCTATGAGAAAATTTTTTTTAAAGGAATGAGTTTCATCATTCAATTCATTAGGACTTAGTCGGATTAGGACGGATTTCCCAGTATTGATGCATTTAAGCGCTTCTTCTATAATAATATCTTGAGAACAACCACCGCCTATCCAGCCCTCTAATTTACCNTCAACAGTAATAATNGCCTTTGCCATAGGTTTAGCGGATGTAGGTGCGACAGTATCAATAACAGTTGCAATTGCAAAAGATTTGCCCGCCTTTTCAAGNTNGGCTATACGTTGTATCCAGTTAAAATGCTTTGCCATTATTTTTTATTAAATNNNCNCATGATTCTNCCAANAGCACCCTTTATGGCTGCCCNGGCTACAGCNGTACCACTTAATGAATTATCTGAATCTGATTGTTGATCGCNTTCAATATTNTNACCATTNCCTTCTAATNTTGTACGCAAATTTTCAGTNAANTGNACAAATAGNTGNTTNGAGACGTCCTCAATCATTCGTGAACCNAANTGAGCTAGCATGCCCTGNATTGTGACNATNGAATCACCNGTCACTCCAGTAGTGCCATCACCATTATCAATTANTTTTCCNGTCATTTCCATATTAGCACCACCTTTACCTTTTGTATCAGTACCANNNCCTTCTATTTCCATAGTATANTTTGATTNATCNAGNGATTTAATNGCNACTTTACTNCGATAACTNGATTTAATTGGNCCTACTTTNACANTTANCATNACTGAATGCTCATTATCNNCTAGNGANTCATTGTATTGNGCNCCGGGNATACAAGTTGAAACNNTTTTAATATCNGTCATNAAATCCCANACATCATTTATGGNCGCACGNATAGAAAAGGTTTTTGANANTTCAACTTTCANNCGCTTNCTCNGTTTTTAAGCTTTAGGCAGCNTCCNGNTTATGGATTGCACGCCANACTNTTTCAGGTGTCATGGGAATATCNAGGTGTCNTACNCCAAGATGGGACAATGCATCNACTACAGCATTTACTATNGCAGGCGGCGCACCAACNGTTGGNGATTCNCCGACNCCTTTNGCACCTANNGGATGATGGGGAGAGGGAGTTACTGTTTTATCTGTTTCCCAATGTGGNGTTTCNACTGCNGTAGGAACAAGATATTCCATNAAACTACCTCCNGTAATATTACCTTCATCATCATAGCTNATTTCTTCGAANAGAGCAGGTGCCAATCCCTGGGTAAGNCCNCCNTGGATCTGACCNTCAACGATCATAGGATTNATGATATTCCCNCANTCNTCTACNGCTACAAACCTGCGCACCTTTACTGCACCNGTANCTGAGTCAATATCNACTACNGCAATGTAACTNCCAAAAGGATAAGTCATATTNGGCGGNTCATAATAATGAGTGGCTTCNAGTCCNGCTTCTANTCCTTGAGGATGGTTAGTATANGCTGCAAAAGCNATATCCTGNATGGTNACNGNCTTGTCNGGAACNCCTTTCACNGAGNATTTACCAACTTCCCATTCNAGGTCTTCTTCTGCAGCTTCCAGNAAGTGTGCAGCAATCTTNTGTGCCTTATCCTTGATTTTTCTACAGGCNANAGCTGCNGCTGCNCCAGCNGTGGGCGTTGANCGACTGGCATATGTCCCCAAACCATATGGTGCCGTATCCGTATCTCCTTCTTCAACAGTAACATCCGAATGGGGAATGCCTAATTCCTCTGCAATAATTTGAGCATATGTTGTCTCATGGCCCTGGCCCTGGGATTTGGTACCAAAACGAGCTATTACTTTCCCGGTGGGGTGGATACGTATTTCAGAACTATCAAACATCTTGATACCTAAAATATCAAAATCCTTGGAAGGTCCTGCTCCCACAACTTCAGTAAATGATGAGATTCCTATTCCCATCAGTTCACCCTTCTCTCGTTTTTTGGCTTGTTCCTTGAGCAGTTTATCATAGCCTATTTTTTCCATAGCTAGTTTTAATGCTCCATGATAATCACCGCTATCGTATTCCCAACCCATAGGTGATTTATATGGAAAAGCATCTTTCGGAATAAAATTATTCATTCTGATTTCTGCTGCATCCATGCCTAATTCATCAGCAACCATGTCCACCATGCGTTCGATCGCATGCACAGCTTCCGTAACACGGAAGGAACAGCGATAAGCTATTCCTCCTGGTGGTTTATTGGTGTAGACACCGTCCACTTCCACGAAAGCATTCTTAAAATCATATGAACCTGTACAAATCGAGAACATACCAGCAGGAAATTTGGATGGGTTCGCGGCTGCATCGGCATAACCATGATCTGCTAATGTATTAATCCGCAATCCATTCAATGTGCCATCCTTATCCGCGGCTATTTCACATGTCATATGATAATCTCTGGCGAAAGAATCTGCTTGCAGATTCTCTCGACGATCTTCAATCCATTTTATAGGAAGACCGGTCACTACAGATGCCGCAATAGCGATCACATAACCAGGATAAACAGGAACCTTACCACCAAATCCTCCACCAATATCTGGTGAAATGACACGGATTTTATCTTCCCGAAGTCCAACATGTCCAGCTACTAGGGCCAGTACTGTGCGGATAGCATGGGGAGCCTGTGTGGTCATCCAGACTGTAAGTTGCCCGGATACTGAATCAAATTCTGAGACACAACCGCAGGTTTCGATTGATGCAACATGAATGCGTGGCAAATAGATATTTTCTTTAACAACAACATCAGCCTTTTTAAAGATATCATCGGTACCCTTTTTATCCCCAGCTTCCCAGTGGAAAATATGGTTGTTTTCCTGTCCTTCTTTATCATCACGTATAATAGGTGCATCAGGATCAGTTGCTTTATGTGGGTCGACTACAACAGGGAGTGGCTCGTATTCTACTTCAACCAGTTCAACACCATCCGCAGCGCTATATCGATCCGTGGCAATCACGGCAGCAACTTCTTGAGCCTGGTAACATACCTTTTCTATGGGTAGTACCATTTGGGTGTCAGACATTAAAGTTGGCATCATATGTAGGTTGTATTCTTTTAATGTTTCACCAGTAATTACTGCAGCGACACCAGGGTGTTCTAGGGCCTTCTCAGTATTAATACTTTTAATTTTGGCATGTGCATATGGACTGCGTACGATATCCATAAAAACCATTCCTGGTCGTACGACATCGTCTACATAGTTTCCTTGGCCGCGGATAAATCTTGGATCTTCTTTACGCTTAACCGAATGTCCCATTCCTCCAACTTCAGCAGATGTTTTACATTTTGACATTATTCGCCTCCTTCTGTAGTTGACTCTTGGAGTTTGTTAGATGCGTATTGCACCGCTTTCACAATATTCTGGTAACCCGTACAACGACATAAGTTACCCGAAATGCCGTACCGAATCTCTTCCTCTGTGGGGTCGGGATTATTATCTAGTAGGTGCTTGGATGACATGATCATGCCAGGAGTACAGAAACCGCATTGCAGTCCATGTTCTTCCATAAATCCTTCCTGCAGAGGGTGCAGTGCTTCACCTTCCATACCTTCTATTGTAGTTACTTCTCGGCCATTTGCTTGCACAGCAAAAACGGTGCAGGATTTAACGGCTGTACCATCCAATAAGACTGTACAGGCACCACAATGAGTTGTATCGCATCCAATATGGGTCCCCGTTAGTCCATGGTTATCCCGGATGAAATGAACCAGTAATAAGCGATCTTCAACTTCAGCTGATTTTGCTTCTCCATTGATATTGATTGTAATGGATTGGGTTGCCATCAGGAACCTCCTTCCGCTCTGTCTTTTGCCGTTTGTATTGCTCTGGCCGTTAAAGTTTTAACAACGGCCCTTTTGTATTCTTCTGACCCGCGATGGTCGCCAACGGGTTGAGAAGCGGAAGCAGCTAATTCTGCCGCTTTATCGATGTCATCATTGGATACGGATGTCCCAACTAATGCATTTTGTGCTTCCGTGGCCCGAATAGGTGTGGGTCCTACATTGGTTAAGGCAATCCCAGCGCTAGAACAGTTATCGCTATCAAATTGAAGTGCTACGGCCACACCGGCAATGGCGTAATCACCTACTTTTCGTTCCAACTTTTTATATGCAGCGCCTGATTTACCACTACTGACCGGGATTCTTAATTCGGTAAGAATTTCATTTTGTTCAAGAGCTGTCATTAGTGGGCCCTTAAAAAAGTCATCGATTATGATTGTACGTTCTCGGCCACCTAAAATTCCTCCAGGACCATTAATGACAACCTCAGCGCCAAGAGCAACCATAGTTGCCGGATGATCATTGGCCGGATCACCGTGGGCAATATTACCGCCAACTGTTGCCATATTCCGGACCAATGGGTCTGCAATGACCTCCGCAGTATCTTTTAAAATAGGATATTTTTCTGCAACCAGATCTGATCTCTCGAGCTCAACTTCGCGTGTCATAGCACCAATAGAAAGATATCCATTCTCTTCCTTAATATAATTGAGATCGGAAAGTCCATTAATATCGATGAGGTTAGTTGGTTCTGCAAGCCGAAGTTTCATCATCGGGATCAAGCTGTGTCCGCCGGCAAGGATCTTGGCATCTTCGCCAAGTTCACCGAGGAGTTTTAAAGCTTCATCCAAGGTTGCAGGTGCATGATAATCAAATGACCCTGGTATCATAGTACGCCTCCATTTTTTATACTATTTAGGTGCGGCTACCCCTCCAATAGGGTAGTTAATAGTAGATAGAATCCAAATAATAATCAAGATATACTCAAGCTATAAATTCCCTTCCATTGACATTTAGGTGATATAGACCTACTTTTGCCTTTATGAATTTTAAGAACATCCAATCTATAGAAAATGTTCAGAGTTTGCTGGAAAAGCATAATTATATAGCCGATAGGTCTTTGGCTACATCGATTTACTTATCCCTAGTAATGGACAAACCCATTTTTCTTGAAGGTGAACCTGGCGTGGGAAAAACAGAAGAAGGTAAAGTATTGGCTCAAATTCTAGATACGAACCTGATTAGACTCCAATGTTATGAAGGTTTGGACGTGCATAATGCTATTTATGAGTGGAATTATTCGCGGCAGATTTTGCAAATCCGAATGATGGAAGCGGAGGGTCAAACAAGTAAAGATGACATTTCTAAAGAAATTTTTGGCTCAGAATTTTTGATTAAACGACCACTATACCAGGCTATTGATTATAGCGGCGATAATCCACCTGTACTATTGATCGACGAATTAGATCGGGCAGATGAAGAATTCGAGGCCTATCTATTGGAGGTACTTTCAGAATTTCAAATCTCAATACCTGAAATCGGTACTATAAAAGCAACAAATCCGCCGGTGGTAGTAGTCACTTCCAATCGTACTCGGGAGATTCATGATGCGTTGAAGCGGCGTTGCCTTTACCATTGGATTGGTTATCCGTCAGCGGTTCAAGAGTTTCAAATTATCAAACGAAAAATTCCCGATGTCCAAGATTCTCTTGGTAAACAAGTCGTTGCTTTTGTCCAGGCTGTACGTCAGCAGGAATTTTATAAACTACCTGGTATTGCCGAAACGATTGACTGGGCTAATGCCTTGATAAAGCTAGGAACAACGGAAATATCGACCGAAATAGCCTCCGATACTTTGGGTACACTTCTCAAATACCAGGATGATATTGAAAGAATGGATAATGATACTACCCATGGATTGGTTCAGCGCGCCTTTGCAGAAGCTAATCTGATTTCTGTTTAATATACTTGGTGTGAATACAGTAGTACAATCCCAACTCCATAATGCAATAACTGTATTTGGCCGGTTTCTTCGTCAGGCTGGTTATATTGTCGGTACTGGAGAGATTATGACTGCCATTGATGCTAGTTCAAAAATAGACCTGTTAAATCGAGAAGATTTTCGCCAGGCCCTAAAATCCTGTATTATTACAGATCACAAGTTCATTCCATTGTTTGATCAATTATTTGATCTTTACTGGCGCAATCCGGATCGGATCGAAAATGTATCTGATATCCTTCGCAAATTATATGAATCTCGTTTGTCCGAGGCAGAAATCCAGGGCATGAAAGACCAAATAAAAGAACTTTATAATAAGCGCTTGGAAAGCCTGAAAGAGAAAGAAAAAAACGTTAAAGAAGATAACGAAGAAAAAATGCTTGATGTATTTTTATATAGCCCGGAAGAAATTTTGCGGAGCAAACGTTTTGATGCTTACACCGCTGATGAATTGGAAGAGGCTAAAAAATTTATCAGTCAATGGAAATGGGAGTTCGGGGAAAGAACATTACGTCGCTTACATACCGGAAAAACCCCTTATCGTTTGAATATTCGTGGTACCATACGTAAGAATATATTTCCTACGCAAGATTTTATAGAACTACAGTGGAAACAAAGAAAAACAAAGGTAAGGCCCTTGGTAGTACTCACAGACATCAGTGGCTCAATGGACCATTATAGCCGGATTTTACTTCATTTCATTTTTACCATTCATTCGGTTAATAAGCATATTGAAGCATTTACTTTTGGCACACGTTTAACGCGAATTACACATTATTTACGACAAAAGGATGTAAATGATGCCCTGGATCTTACCAATAATTCAGTAGAAGACTGGTCAGGGGGTACAAAAATAGGAGAAACATTGGAAGCATTTAATCGCACTTGGGCTCGAAGAGTGCTCAATGGAGGTGCGGTAGTATTAATTATTAGCGATGGCTGGGATACAGGTAATATTAAATTATTGAAAAAAGAAGCCGATCGGTTGCATCGCAGCTGCCACCACATTATCTGGTTAAATCCGAATCTTGGTTATATGGATTTTCAACCACTCACACAAGGTGTTCAAGCAATATTGCCTCACGTGGATAAATTTTTACCCATCCATAATTTGAACAGTTTAATTGAATTGGGGCGTGTTTTAAAACAGCTGAATAAAAAAGAATCTTTTAAAGCAATAGCATGAAAGTTTCAGCAACAATTCTTGCAGCAGGACAATCTTCTCGGATGGAAAATAGAAATAAACTATTACTACCCATTAATGAAGTACCAATGATCAGTCATGTTTGCAATACGGTTTTGACAGCAGGACTCGACCCAGTTGTAGTAGTAACAGGATGTGACAGCGAACTTGTGACTCAAGCCATTCCTAAAGCAATAAATGAAATTATCTATAATTCACATTGGCAGTCTGGAATGGCCAGTTCTATTTATAGTGGGATATCTGCCTTGCCTAAAAACATAGATGGAAATATGATTATTTTAGGCGATATGCCAATGTTATCTAAAAATACTTTAGGTTTGCTGATTGATGA
>PBCV01000019.1 GCA_002717915.1 Fidelibacterota bacterium
GAAGGATGGTTTGGGTCCCAGACAACCGAATTGACACTAGAACCAAATGCAACAGAAACGATATCCTTTACAGGTAATGTTTCAGCGGTTAATGGCGGAAATCCCATAATTCTTACAGTTGTGCCAATTCACCATCCGGAAAGGTCAAAAACAATTTCTGTGGATGGATTTACTTCTCCGCTGGCAATTGATGAAGATCTTATTCCAAATTCCTTTAGATTAGATGAGCCATACCCTAATCCGTTTAATCCTGCAACTATCATTCAGTATTCTATTTACAATGAACAAAATATTCTTCTCCAGGTGTTTAATATAAGCGGGCAACTNGTAGAAACATTGGTAAATGGAACTGCTAGTGCTGGTCAGCACAGCATCCTTTGGAGTTCAGGCCAAATTTCAACTGGAATTTATTTTATCAAGATGAGTACCGATCTTCACTGCCAAACCCGGAAAGTCCTTTACCTGAAATAATATGAAAAAACTCACTATAACTATTGTTATTTCTATTTTTAATGAATGGGGCTTTGCACAATGTGATAGTGCCTATACCTATTTTTCTGAGCTCCCGGATAATGTGACAATCCTGGTTGGTGATAGCTGTTTTTACAATGATGATATTGCTGTTTTAGACAGTATGGTATCTCAGAATAATTTGGATTATGGTTCTTCCCTGGAGCTGGGAACCCAGACCTGGTTTAACGGCCGCCTTCGTTTTTTGGTTGCGGGTAATTATGGGAATAGTTCAGGTGTAAATGATACTATCTATACTTTGCCCGAAAACATTGGAGACCTCACAGACCTTGCTTCACTCTACCTGGAATGGAACAGGATCTCAGAGCTACCTGAATCTTTCAGTGAGATGACAGGATTATTTTCCTGTTATCTAAATAACAATGTTTTGACATCCATTGGAGACAGTATTGGCAATCTTTTAAATCTATATTTTCTTGATCTGGGATATAATGAGCTCCCATCTATTCCTGAATCGATCTGCAATCTTGAGAATTTATCCTATCTCTGGCTATTCAATAATAATCTTGAAACCCTTCCGGATTGTTTTTGTAATATGAACATAGACTGGAATAATGATGATAACGGTGGTTATCCCTATTTTGCCATTGGNGCCAATAATTTATGTGACAGTGTTGCATCTTGTGTTTCTGAAAGTGAGCACTTTGAATTGAGCCTGGACCAGTTCTATTATTCNTTTCCGGTATATTCCCCGCAGGATTGTGACAGCACTACAACCTATATTGATAAAGATTTTTTACCATACCAATACAATGTATCAGCACCATACCCAAATCCATTTAATCCAGCAGTAACGCTAGATTTGAATATTCCATATGATCGAAAAATGGATGTCCGGATCTATGATATAATGGGTAACGAAATAGAAACAATCTCCAGAAATGCCATTTATGAAAAAGGATTGCACTCAATCGTATGGCGTGCCGATAATTACCCTTCCGGAGTGTATTACATAAAATTTTCCGATGGAATAGATGTAAGAATTAGAAAAATGATTTTTATGAAATAATTAATGATGGTTTGGTTTAAAATATTATATCAAATATGAGAAACTTTATTCCTATTCTCTATTTAATCGTATTGACAGATGTGAAAGGCGATCAGCCGCAATTTTTATTTTCCGGCTACGTGGATTTTACCTATATATCAAGATTGTCTGACCAATCTTTGATCAATATACCTTACAGGATGGGATCCCTAAATTTTGAAAATCAAATGGAAAACCTTTCTTTAAATGGGAATTTTTCTCTTGAGTATCATGTACGGGATGATGCTTATTTCTTAAANTCCAGTGATCCCCAGGATTTTATCCTGGATATGCGGGAACTTTACATTACATATAATTCCAACAGCTATGAATTTCGCATCGGTAAGCAGATTCACTCCTGGGGAAATGTAGATGAGAATAGCCCCGTGGACAATGCCAGCTCCCTTGATTATTACTACATGTTTTTTGGAGGGACCGAAAGAAAGATGGGGACCCTGTCCGCTGCACTGGATTATTATTTGGGGAATCTGAAAATTAAAGCAGTATTCTCTCCCTTACATTCCACAAATCGTATACCGCTGGGAGATGATGATTTTCCAATCCAGTTACCTGTCTATCCGGATGCTTCAGAAATATTCCCTATTTCCGGTATTCCCTATGAAGGAGGACTACACGGAACATTCTCAACTCAATTTGGAGATATTTCCGCATCCTATTTCTCAGGATATGATCGTACATTTAATCTTACAGGTGTAAATGTATATGGACATGGAAGTGATATATCTTTCCCTTATGTAAATATTCTTTTTGGATATCGAAAAACAGACGTCTTTGGTCTTGGAGGTGTTTTTTTGAACGATTGGTTTATTCTAAGGTATGATTTGGGATATTTTTCAACTGAAGATCAAAACACTTCTTTAAATAGAGCAAGTTCTTTTAACCCCATTTATTACGATTCTTTACATTTTTCATATCCGCTCTTGGAGGAATCCAATTACTTACAATCTACTGCACAGATTGAGATTGAATTGCCACTTGATATAAATTTAATTGCACAATACTTCACTCATGATACATTGAATTATTCTTCAGACAGCTTGCCCGTTGACCAGGAAATAAGCATTCCAAATCTTGAAATAGATCCAGAAAATATGACACCGGCTAACTTCTTTACACCGGGTATGGGTGTACCCCTGGCTATTTTAACAAATAAGGCAATATTTCTCACGCTTGATAAAACCTTTATGGGTGATCAGTTAAAAGTATCTTATACATCCATGATGGACATTGCAGACTATACCGGGATTCAGGGTATTGCTGGGTCATTAACGGAAATCAGAATGGAATATTCCGTAACGCAGGATTTACAAAGTCTGCTGAGCCTGACTCAGGTAAATGGATCTAATGAGCACCCGGATGGAGAAAACTATCCATTTACCAGAATGGAAGATTTTTCTCATATCCGTTTCGAATTAAAGTATTTTTTCTAAAAAGTTTCTCAATTGAAAGTAAAGATAGTGGTGTAGGATTATACCTGATAGTTGTTCATTGTTGACCGATTAACTTTTTACCTAGAAAATCTACCCTTCGTTAAATCTTTATAAGAAACGATTTTGTAAAGATCTCTTCTTTTAATCCAATATCGGGTTTGTAAGAATTGATTATCATGACAGTTTTGTTTCCATTTTCTTTTTCCATTATCATTCTTCCTGGAGTTACAAAACCATTCTTTTCAATGAAATCGGCCAGGATCAGTGTTTTCTCTTTTTTTGATTCGCTGGTATAATATTCTACTTTACAAATCTGCCAAGACTGGGTATTGACCCATATTTTCCTGGAAAAATACGAACTCTCTTTTTTTGGCCAGGCCATAATGACCCTGCACTGGCTGCCGTCAAGATATTCCGTTCCAAGACTTGCCAGGCTGTCTGTTCCCAGTTTCCTGCTTTCAAGATCTTCATAAATAAAATCTGTATTTAGAAAGGATTTTGATTTCTCTTTTGCTTTAACTCTTTTTACTTTTTTCAATTTTGGTAGAAAAAACCACTGGTCTGTTTTTCCACTGCGGTAAACCCAACTCAACAGTCCTGTTCCTTTTACTATCTTTGGCTTTTGAAATCGTGCCAGAGATTTTGAACTGTATTTTCCGGAATCATAGAATTTTTCAAATCGGGTAAATTCCCGGACTTTGACTTTTTCTTTTTTCCGTTTTATACGAGTTATCTCAAGTTTTATCTCCATTATGGATGTGTTTGGTTTTGGGAGCTGATACACATTTTTCATAATCTCACTTACAGTGAGATCTTGTCCCATGGGCCATGAACAGATCAGGAGTATTACGCCCAGATATTTAATCATCTTCATTGTCATTTTGTAAAATAAATAAAATTGATAGAGGTGTAAAAATAATACTCAATAGGGAAATTGTGAGATAATCCTGTTTGTATTTTAATTCTACATATCCAGTGATCTGAAGACAAATAAATACGTAACTAATTAAAAGGATATCAGGATAGAAATCAATTAAATAGTAAACTATATCCTTTAAAGTTTTACTGCCAAGATTCTGAACACCATCGGATGTCCCAATACCATAAATAATGATAGTACATGTCAGCAGCAGCAATAGGGTACTCAGGGTTTTATCTTTATTATAAGGAGTCATTGATAAAGGAATTTTGGCTTAATTAAACTGGTGAAGGCTGGCAGGGTTGCCAATGCTCCAAACAAACAAAATGAAATGGATCCCATCACTAGAATTCCAAAGATCTTTACAGGAACAAATACGGAAAATAAAAGTGCTGAAAACCCAATGACAACAGTTAATCCATTAAAAAGGATTCCCTTTCCAGAAATGCGAATTGTATTTGTGATAGCATCATCCAGCGAATCACCATCCTTAATATGATCCCGTAAATGCCACAGGAAATGTACCGTATAGTCCACACCCACACCCACAAGGATACAGGTCATTAAGGAAGTTGTTACATTCAAAGGGATATCCATGTATCCCATTAGTCCAAACAACATAGCTACAGAAGCAGCCATGGGAAATGTAGCTAGTAAACCACCCATGAGAGATTTAAAAACAAATGCCATGATCAGAAAAATAATAACAACTGAAAACATTAGGCTGATCAATTGTCCCCTAACTACCATCCGGCTCAGCACACCATATATTGCCGCTCCACCTGTGATGCTCATAGGAGATTCATCATAAAAATTGGCTTGTATGAATTGTTCAGTATCTTCAACGATATCTGCGATTGTAAATGTTTGTACTTCTTTTAACCTTAGTAAAATCTGCGTATTTGATGGTTCCTCTATATCATCTAAAATAAGATCAAATTCATCTTCTTCCGCTGCAATTGAATACATAAACATGTATTGAGATATGAGTTCTCTGTCATCCGGTATTATTTCCAGACTGGGATCACCTCCGTTAAACCCAGAATTCATTTTTTTGATCACATCAACGATGGAAAACGTTTTTGTCACAATATCGTGCCGGTCTTTGATATGCTTTGTGAGGATGTCAATGTTTTTCAGCACTTCTGGATTAAAAATATCACCTTCCACCAGAATATTCATTTGAGTAGAACCTCCAAAAGCTTCACCTATTTTCGTATTAGCAATTCTTAATCGGGATGATTCAGGAAAATAATTATCAGGGTTTATATCAACTTTCAACTGCTTAATACCCATTGAAAGCCAAATTCCGCCAAATAACAAGACCACCAAAACTAAAACTCTAAACTGAATAAACAGGTTACCCATTCCTAATAAAAAATTATTAATCAAATACATGCTCCGATCCTTTGTAAGAAAGTTAGGACGGGGAATGAGTACCAGGACGGATGGAATCAGGGTTACGCTTAGAATAAATGCTACTAAAATCCCGAATGAAATAAGAAGGCCCATTTCTCTGGCCCTGGGAAACGTATGGGATAGAAGACTCATAAAGCTAATTATAGTTGTAACCCCTGCCAAAAGAATTGGAATCCCAACTTTGCGGATTGTTCTNCNTAAAATTTGTCCACGGGTTGCCATTGGGTCAGACCTTGAATACTCAAAATAATGAGAAACGATATGTATTCCGTAATTGTTGGCAATCGCTATCAGCATAACCGGAATTAAGGTGCTACTGAATGCCATGGACATCTCCAGCCACCCCATAACTCCAAATGTCCAAATAATTGAAAAACCTACAACAAAAAATGGAAGAAATACTCCTGCCCAGCTTCGAAAAGATACCATGAGCAAGAATACACCAAGACCAATTGCAACAGGTGTAAAAACCCGCATATCCCGCTGCATATTTTCAATAATCGTTGCCCGTGTAATGGGTAAACTGGATACATAAAAATTTTCAGAGTTGCTGAATCGATTCACCAATTCAAATACATTTTTTCGAAATTCAAATTCATCATACTCGATAGATGAATTAATGTGTCCAATGAAACACATTTTTTGAAAATCAGCTGAAACCAGATTTCCTATCATTCCAGAATCCTCAAGCCTATCTATGAATGCTTGGTGACTTGCTGAATCAAAAGGGATATCAACCAGTAAAGGTTCTATTTCAAATCCATTCTTATCAGGGATNATATGCTTTTGNGTGAAAATGGATGTAACCCTGCTGATAAGGGCTATGGATTCTAGAGAATCCTGAAACGATGCAAGTTTTTCTAGGGTGGTANGGGAAAACAGGCTGTCTGATTCAACTGCAATAATGAGAATATCGCTCCCCGAAAATAATTCGTCCACTTTTTCCATAGATTGGACGATTTNNTGNTNCCGGGGCAGCATGGATCNAAGNCCCGGATCCAGTTCAAGANTNGATACTTTCCATCCAAGGATGACGGTGATAAAAACTACACCTGCGATNATCGTCCTTGGATAATGGGCGTCAAAATCAAAAAGCGTGTTCGAAATTCGTCTNAGATTCATATCAATAAAGACNATAAATTTACGGGATTCATATTCAGAATGGAATCCGTTCTCNTGAGATTCACCTTTTTGTAATTTTTATTATGTCTCCTGACATTTTACAGTTTAAAACACCTACCATATTATTTGGAAACGGAGCAACCCCAACACATCCTGCTGTGTTAAAGAAAATCAGTGAAGCAAATTCTATCCTGTGTGTAGATGGTGGCACAGATAAACTTGAAAAAATTGGATATTACCCTGATTTAATATTAGGAGATCTCGACTCCCTTATTTATGACCCAGGAAAATATGAATGTGATTTAATTCACTTGGATGATCAGTCCAGGACCGACCTGGAAAAAAGTTTAGAATGGTGTTTCAGCAGGGGAATTAAAGATCTATCCCTTGTTGGATTTTCTGGAGGACGGGATGATCATACCGTGGCGGTCCTTAGGACTCTTCTATCCTATGCTCATAGAATGAACCTAATATTATACTCTAATTATTCCACCGTCCAGTGTGTAAAAGATGATGCATCCTTCAATACATTTCCAGGGCAAATCATTTCCATAATACATCCAAATGAGAATATCAAAATCACCACACAGGGATTGAAATTCCCACTTAATAATTCTGGTTTAAATTCACCAGGCCATGGGATCAGTAATGTGGCAGAAGGTGATCAATGTTCCATCCGATCCACGGAATGGGTCTGGGTCTTTTTTAATTTCGCTGAATGAGCAAATTCCATTTCCTTGATTGGGGAATCATTCTAACCTATTTCATAGGTTTGATCTGGATTGGCATTATACATCAGAAGGATCAATCGACATCCCAGAATGATTTTATTCTCTCAGGACGAAGATTAAGCCTGACTGGATTCGTTGCAACACTGGTGACCACCTGGTATGGCGCCATTTTAGGTATTGGAGAGAATACATTTCTATATGGAATACAAACCTGGTTTATCTTCTCGCTGCCCTATTATCTATTTGCCATTGGATATGCTTTTTGGATTGCACCCAAAATACGGGAAAAGGGATTGCTGTCCATACCAGATCATTTTCGATCTCATTATGGAGAAGCACCGGGGATCATTTCAGCCATCCTTGTTACCTTCTTAGCAAGCCCTGCGCCATATATCCTGAGCATGGGAATTTTACTGCAATTCCTGTTCGAGATCGAACTGGGTCTCGCATTAATGATTTCAACACTGTTTAGTATAGTTTATATCTGGAACGGCGGGTTTTCAGCAGTAGTCAAAACAGATTTTTTTCAATTCATCTTTATGTTTCTCGGTTTTATTTTGTTATTAGGCTTTTTGTGGGCAGGATTGGATTCTCCAATTGCAATGATAAGAGCCTTACCATCAAAATTTCTCGATCCACTGGGAGGGAATACAGCCCAATACGTATTGGTATGGTTATTTATCGCCGCCTGGACCTTTATAGACCCAGGGTTTTTCCAGCGCTGTGCAGCTGCAGATTCTCCTGAAACAGCAAAAAAAGGTATTCTTATTGCAATCTGTTTCTNGGCTGTATTTGATTGTTTAACCATCTTAAGTGGGCTGTATGCTATAGGACACCTACAAAGCAGTCAGGCTCTATTATCCTACCCCTTACTGGCGGCAGANATTTTACCANTNGGTATATTNGGATTATTTATAACAGGAATTCTAGCAACCATNATGTCTACCATTGATTCATTGAGTTTGATCAGTGCNATCACCTTTGGCAGAGATATTTTATGGAGGATTCAAAGACCGAAAACAGATTCCAATCCTGTTCCANTAATTAAAAAAGGCCTTGTGATTATTTCTTTCATTTCTATGTTCCTTGCATTTTCANTGNCTTCTGTAGTGAAACTTTTTTACACTCTTGGTTCCGTTTTAATCCCGGGNCTGATTCTACCATTTATTGTTACATTATGGAAAAGTGAGAAATCAATTCCAGNTGGTTTTGCAATACAATGGATCCTGGTACCCGTATTCGTCTCCTTATTTTGGTTTGGATTATCCCAAATTGGGCAAAACCCTTTTCTAAATATTGAACCCTTTTACCCCGGAATGGGTATTTCTATTCTTTATTATCTGGCAATGAATAAAAGGATTAAACATGGCAATTGAAATTGAGCGAAAATTCTTAGTGGNTNAAAATCCATTTCATCTCGCAAAAAAATATCTACGAATTAGGCAGGGTTATATTGTGAATGATCAAAACCAGGTGATCCGTGTTCGGGAAAAAGGTGATGATTATTTCCTTACAATTAAGGGTAATAATATAGGTATTTCCAGGTTGGAATTTGATTTCCCCATCTCTAAGGATGATGCAGAACAATTAATGAAGCATTTTTGTCAAACGGCCCTCATTGACAAAACCCGTCACTATGTAGAATACAAAGGATTCACCTGGGAAGTGGATGAATTCCATGGTGACAACACTGGATTGGTGGTAGCAGAGATTGAGTTGGAATCAGAAGATGAAGATTTCGAGATCCCTGATTGGGCAGGAGAAGAAGTAACGCCGGATGAACGGTATTATAATATGAATTTGGCCACTAATCCNTTTCAGAATTGGTAAATAGGATGGGCAGNCCCTATTCCATTTCAGNAGAATATTCNCCCTTGGTTGCNAGACTGTTTAATTTTGCACGTTTATAAAAAGCATCTTGTGCAGCAGAAACATGTTCTTCTTTCCCTCCCCAGGATTTTAAAGCAGGTGCCTGGAGAGCACGTCCATAGGAGTAGGTNAGGTTCCAGGGACTATTTTCCCCAAGGATTTGATTCATTGCATTCAGGTGTGCAGTAGCATCTTCATCNCTCTGCCCGCCGGATAAGAATGCAATACCGGGAACCGCTGATGGTACACAGCGTTTTAAAACAGTCACAGTCAATTCTGCCACATCTTCTACACTGGCTTTTTCAGAACATTCATATCCAGANAAAACCATATTGGGTTTAAGCACCATTCCCTCCAATAGAACATCCTGACNGTACAGTTCATAAAAAGTTGNNTGGAGCACTTCTTCCGTAATAACAAAACTGTCTTCAATNGTGTGGCTTCCATCCATAAGAATTTCAGGTTCAACAATGGGTACAAGTCCATTTTCCTGGCATAACGCTGCATACCGTGCCAGCGCATGTGCATTNGCAGNNACNCAGGTACTGCTTGGTGCAGATTCACCAATGGTAATGACAGCCCGCCATTTTGAAAATCGTGCACCCAGATTAAAATACTCTTTTAATTTGGCATCGAGGCCATCCAGCCCTTCTGTAATTTTTTCCCCATCACTGCCTGGCAAAGGATGAGCGCCCTTGTCAACTTTGATCCCAGGGATGACGCCAAGNTTCGTGAGATATACGGGATATGGAGTATTGTCTTTNACAGTGGATTGGCGCAGTGTTTCATCAAATAATATCACACCACTGATGAACTCTTCCATTCCAGGAGTGGAAAAAAGCATATCACGATAGGCATTTCTATTTGCTTCTGTACTTTCCACACCAATCGAATCAAATCGTTTTGTACAGGTAGGTGTACTCTCATCTGCGGCTAAAATGCCCCGNCCCTTTTNCACCATTGCATTTGCGATCTCAGGTAAACTATTCCAACTCATTTTTTCTCCATTCGATTTATTAATTATTGACCAATGTCATTTAACATAGTTTTATACCAATCTACAGTTGTATCAAATGGCTTCCCGCCTTTGATTCGTTCAAATTCTATAAGTCTTAATTCTTTATTATGATCATCATCCAGGCCTGCCANACCACTGTTGCCTTTAATGGCCTGTTCAGCCCCAAAAAATGCTGATCTTTTGATCAAATCCAGGTCCTGCTGATTTGGTTTTGCTGACCGGGCAAAATATCCNCTTTTTTGAACCAATGTNTTTTCTGCATCCAATGCCCCGGAGAATTGTTTTGCAAACCATTGTCCCGGATTGATTTCATCCAACCGGATATGACCAAAGGCATCTTTTGGCACTTCTTCACCACGACTTTCCATTTCACGAACAATGGTTTCCAATCCGGCGCCTTCGCTTAAGAAAATATTCACACCATCTTTTTCATCCATTCTTTTTTTCAATCGGTCCACTTCTTTTTGAAAATNAAAATCTGTTTCAGGAACATAAACAGCATCCACATCCCACCGAGATTGATCAATGAGCATCTCAGGGAAAAAAGTGCGTTTCTTCATTTTTTCACGATAATCGTATGCTGTCTGTGCTGTGAGCCAGCCACAGTTTCTTCCCATTACTTCATGTATAATCAACTGCCGGGTACTGGTTGTATTCTCATTGGCAATATTTTCAAAAAAGAGCGCCCCTTGTTCAGCTGCTGTCCAGGCACCTAAAGTTTGGGTAACTGGAAAAACATCATTGTCTACGGTCTTGGGTAATCCAACCACGGTTAAATTGTAATTATTCTCATNCAAATATGATGACAATTGTGCTGCCATTGTATTTGTATCATCTCCACCAATCGTATGTAAAATATCAACTTGATCTTTAATGAGTTGGTTCGTAGCAACTTTAATTGGATCTCCGTTTTCCCCAACATATCCCCGTTTGACACAATCATCAGTATTAGTGAGTTTGACACGACTGTTGCCAATAGGGCTCCCTCCAAAGTCGTACAATATTGGGTAATTTGTTTTTACTTCTTCNNGGAACCTTANGGATTTTCCNNGAAGNAATCCACGGTANCCATTTAANTAGCCNATCATTTCAGCTTCTGGAGCTAANNNATTATANGATTCAATCAATGCTCCNATGGANGATGAAAGGCAAGGGGCAATCCCACCNGCAGTTAAAAAAGCAATTTTCATATAATAGATNTAAATCTTAGAATTTCCAGAGCGGAAATTAAAAAAAAGAATTGTCCANATAGGAACCAATTAGTGAATATANGTAAAATATATTTATTAATTTTNNNACACTCATAATTTTATTTTNGCAATGGAAAATATCCTCTGGAAACCTTCTTCCCCTGAAAAAACCCAAATGGNTCANTTGATTAACCGAATCAATGAATCATATGGGCTAGGNATGAATTCCTATGATGAATTACATAATTGGTCCATAAATCATATTCCTGAATTCTGGAAGGAGATATGGGATTATTGCGAGATAAAACACTCCGTATCGTTTTCACAGGTCGTGGATGATGTACATCAAATGCCAGGGGCAAAATGGTTTTCTGGGGCAAAATTAAATTTCGCAGAGAATCTACTTCGGTTCCAGGATGATCATCCTGCGATCCATTTCAAGGGCGAAGGTCAGCCTGTTCGAACCCTTACCTATAAAGAACTCTTTAATGATGTCGAAAGGCTGGCACATTCCTTAAAAGAAATTGGAGTGCAAAAAGGAGACCGTGTTGCTGGTTTTATCCCAAATATGCCTGAAGCTCTCATTGCAATGCTGGCCACTGCTTCCATTGGAGCAATTTGGAGTTCTTCATCTCCTGATTTTGGGATCAAGGGTGTTTTGGATCGGTTTACCCAGATCGAACCCAAGGTTATTTTTGCTGTGGACGGATATTTTTATAATGGAAAATCCTTTGATTCCCTGGAAAAATTAAATGGCATCCTTAACAATTTACCAACCGTAGAAAAAGTGGTTGTTGTGGAATACACGGGAGACAATACAGATTTATCCAATATTGTCAATGGAGTACTGTACCAGGAATTTATTTCAAATTCACCCTACCCTCTAGAATTTGAACAGCTCCCATTCGATCATCCGCTTTATATCATGTATTCATCGGGTACAACGGGACTGCCAAAATCAATTGTTCACTCAGCCGGGGGTACCTTAATCCAGCATTTAAAAGAATTCCTTTTCCATTGTAACATGGACAGAGATGACTGCATTTTTTATTTTACTACCTGCGGCTGGATGATGTGGAACTGGCTTGTGTCTTCCCTGTCGATTGGATCAACCGTGGTATTATTTGATGGATCCCCCTTTCATCCCGATGGAAAGGCGATGTGGAAGATGGCAGAAGAATTAGGCATTACTATTTTTGGTACCAGTGCAAAATTCATAGATGCATGCAAGGACGCAGATATAAAGCCAGGAGAAGTTGCAAACCTTTCAAAACTACATACCATTCTATCAACAGGGTCTCCTTTGGTGGACGAGAGTTTCGATTATGTGTATGACCAGGTAAAACCAGATGTGCTTTTAGGATCTATATCAGGCGGAACTGATATTATTTCATGCTTTGCTTTAGCAAACCCTATGCTCCCGGTTGTTCGTGGAGAACTCCAATGCCGGGGCCTGGGGATGGATGTTCACGCATACAATCCAGCTGGCCAATCCATGGTAAATGAAAAAGGTGAACTGGTATGTGCTTCGGCCTTTCCATCTATGCCGGTTTATTTCTGGAACGATCCGGATGGAATAAAATATCAAAATGCTTATTTCAGCACCTTCCCTGGAATTTGGCATCACGGTGATTTTATTCGTATTTCAGAATATGGCGGTGTAAAAATATTTGGTCGGAGCGATGCTACCTTAAATCCAGGTGGGGTCAGAATCGGTACAGCTGAGATCTATAGGGTTGTTGATGCTATTGAAACCATCGATGACAGTTTGGTGGTTGGACAGGAATGGAATGGGGATCAACGGGTAATTCTATTTGTAAAAATGAAAAATGATTATCTATTAAATGATGAAATTATTAATCAGGTTAAATCACAGATACGATTGAACTGTTCCCCAAGGCATGTCCCAGCCAAGGTTATTGAAACAAAAGGTATCCCTTATACAATTAATGGGAAAAAAGTTGAGATTGCAGTAAAAAAAATAATCCAGGGTGAAGATGTAACAAACCGGGATGCTCTGGAAAATCCTGATGTATTGGAATACTACCAGAATATTCCTGAATTAAATTCTTAGTCTAGACGGTATAAAATATCCAGCAGATCTGCTACCCTGTTTGAATATCCCCATTCATTGTTATACCAATAATTTGGGTTATCATACCATCAACGAAAAATATTTCGGCCAATTCTGCCAAAACCGAATAAAGCAATATTTACTTTTTCAATCATAAAATAGGTCTTATGCCTTTTTCCACTCTCAAAGTCTAATCAAGAATGTTTATACAATAATCAGGATTAGAATTGAAAAATTAATATTTTTTTGAACTTGTATGGGTTCCCAGCCGTAAGACCAAAAAAACAAAAAAGGATAAAACCATGAAACAAACAGATAAAAATAGATCATCTTTAGTTGCAGCAACACTGGTAATAGGGACTGTATTTATACTCTCAGTTGTTTATCAGAATTGGACAGTTGAGGATATTATACAAGTACCTGTGGCTTTCAATAAAGAAGTACCAACGGATGAAAATATCTCATTTGAAGAATTAGTCGATGATTTTGATATCGAAGTAGGTGTTGTTTATTCTTCGGAAAATGAGAATGAGCCAGTTGAGTTATCTTTTTCAGAAGCTTTCACCCTTGCCCGTGAAACATTTGGCCCAGGGTGTACTTTTGTTTGGAATGATAATTTATACACAACCAACCGTTCAGATGATTATCAAATAGATGGATCTGATACTGATAAATATGTTTTAGATACTGCATCCGACCAATCAACACCTGCTGCATCAATTACACTTGCGCCCTAAAATAAAAAAGCCCCCAGGGGGCTTTTTTTATTCATCATATTTTTGAAATCTTTCCCGGGCTTTAAGAAATGCAAATAAAAGAAGAATTACGAATATAATTCCCAGTTTCATTTTTTTCCGGATTGGCTGTAGACCAAGGCTCCATATCTGTCATTTAAAACAATGACTCCATCCATTTCCCGGTTAGAGCCTATATATGCTGTGGGCTGTTCATATTTGTTAAAGGTTTGAACATATCCATTTTCTTCTTTGCCAGTTCCCAGATAAAGCGTTCTTTTTTGATCCTGGTTATACGCTGTAATAAACCCACCGTGTCCATCATCCCTAATTGTGATTGAATTCACAATAATGTCACCCAGATTACCATCAATATTTTCTCCATCTTCTGAGCCCATAAACACAAATATTAATGCTGTGCCCAATACGCCAACTAATAAACTCCTAATATCAATCTGTTTCATGACAACTCCTTATGAATTCAAAATATTTGGTAAATCTGCAATGGAATGAAGAAAACCATCGGGATTAATGCCGCTTGATTCTACCATACCTTTGTGATATTTGCCCGTTTTAACAAGAATACCTGGTATCCCTATATCCTGTGCACCCTTAACATCATTAATGAGATCATCACCTAGCATAACCACATCTTCAGATCTCAATCTTAAATGATCCAATGCACATTGAAAAAATTCCTTATTAGGTTTACCCACTATCTGGGCTTTTTTTCCTGTGGCAAATTCCAACGCTGCAACGAAGCATCCAGCATCTAATCTTAAACCCATATCCACTTTATAATATTTCCCCATGTGGAGCGCTATAATCTCCGCACCATTCATTACATGCTTGAAAGCCTGATCCAATAGATCAAAGGTCCAATCCTCATAATCACCAATAATGATCACCTTTGGAGCATCCCTGTTTTCCTTGAATTCTGAATAATCTGTTTTAAGGTTTTCTGTGATATAAAAACAACAGGGAGGTGAACCCATCTTCCGGATAGTCTGTACACCGGAAAACCCGGCAGAAAAAATCTCTTCCTCGCTGCACTGCAAACCAATATCTGCCAAAGAGGTTTGAAGGGTTCTGCGATTTTTTGTAGTTGTATTGGTTAAAAATCGAAAAGGGATGTTTAAATCTCGCAGTGATGTTATAGTTTCCTTCGCACCAGGCAAAGTTTTTCCAGATTGAATGAAAACACCATCCAAGTCAAAAAGAAACCCCTTAGCTTTCTGTATGAGTTTCATTCTTCACATTCAACTCTTTCTGGAAATCACTCATTTTTTCTATGGATGAATTACGACCTAAAGCATTTCCATCAAATTCTTTATGCCACTGTTCTTTTGCATAAAGAATTTTCAAAATCAAAATACCTGTATATGAAAAAAGTAAAATAAGATATCCGGATACGTGATAGGCATTATCCCGATCAACCATAAGAAGCAAAACAAACAGGATTAAAGGCATCCATCGAATCAACCGCTGAATAAATATTCCCATNTNTTTAATTCAAGGTGGTTTCGATAAATNTCAGCATTTTTTTCTGCTTTGTAAGGTATCCTAATCGTGTTTCAACATTCAAGTAGCGGACATTTCTTCTTAAGGNTTCCCAGGAAAGGCTGCCATNATCTTTTTCAGGTATTTTATTCTGCAGAACCACGTTATATGGACCGATTGATAATTTTTCAAAATCTTTTTCATAGGTGCAAATAATAAAATCTCGTGGATTTTGTCCTGATTTAATGGATGTNCGCTGGCTTTTTTTCTCTTCTTTTTTAACATTATATCCACGAAAATTATTATGAACAGCAATCAATACTCCATTTNNNCCAGGCATCAATATATCCAGGAAGCTGGTTCTTTCTGAATCAATTTCATCCAGNGCCTGTTTAAGGGTGCCACGCTGCCATCCCGGCTTGAATTTTTTCAGTGCGTGGTANGAACCACTCCTAGAAAAAATCCTNTTNGGGTCAACAATGGTTGATTTAAANGGNATTTCACGGGTTTCATTTTGTATAAAAAATGCTAAACCAGCAAAATGCCTGATATGATAATCNAANGCCATCCTTGCCGTTTNCTCATCCCCATGAAGCCAAATATACCTGTTAGGTGANTTTCCATTTTGGACCAGGTTGAACTTTGCACCTGCGAANGAAATGAAGGAATCTGAGATATGCTTTTCATCTCTTTCTGATCCAAGAATAAAGGATATAATTAGCAAAGTAAAAATTTTATTTAACAAGAATCGCCTTTTGTATTTGAGTATTTACACCCGATTGTAGTTTGATAAGATAGATGCCATTTGGGAATTGGCCTGCATCCCATTGAATCATATGAGTTCCAGAATCCAACTTTAACCTATTTTTCTTAACAAGTCTACCATTTAAATCGTATATATTAAGCAATACAGTATTTGATGCTTCCAGAGTAAATCTGATGTTAGTCAAAGGGTTAAACGGGTTTGGAAAATTTGGATATAAATAGAAATTCTCTGCTAATGGCTGATCATCATTCACAATATCTATAGTTATATCTAGAGTGTGGCAATTTTCAAGATCCCAACCGTTTATAGGATATACATTATAAGAATCAGGAGGGCAATCTTCAAATGTATTATGGTGGGCGTATATAGGTGTCCAGTTTGTCGTATCCTCATCATGATCTCTGAAAAGTTCAGTCCCATAATCGGCAGAATTATTATAGAACGTGTTTCCCAGGGTTACGGAACCGCCAAGTACTGGCCATGATGTGGTATCAACATACACTCCACCTCCATAATAACAAATACAATCACACTCGCCTGAAACTATATTATCATGAATTACATTGCCAAAAATATGTGGGTATGATTCACCTTGAACAGCAATTCCTCCCCCTGTACCACCACAGGAACCAGCATGATTATTATGGATAATATTACGATCAATAGTCGGGCTGGCATCTTCAATCAATATCCCACCACCAGATTGCGATGCGGAACCATTTTTAATAATAAAACCCAATAAGATTGCTGACTGATCCTGTCCATCATTAAAAGTAACAATGGGACCTTGGCCATTACCATCTAGAATTGTTTTTGCTAAATCATTCTGATCATATCCAGAATAGATTAAAGAAGCTAGGGTAACATTTTTATCTAAAAAATTGATTTGGCCTAGATATGTACCGGGATCAACTAGAATAATATCACCATCACTTGCACTTTCAATGGCGCTTTGAATGGAGAGGAAATCTTCCGTAACCCTTATGATTGAAGGGCCGTTATATGCTCGATAATCAAGAATAAGATTTATCAAATATTGATAGTCATTGGGCTCATCTGGATCCAAAGTTGTAATATTAAATTGATATATAAGCATTCCTTGCCGATCAAGAAAATAGGTGCTTCTTTGTACGGCGCTATAATCCGTCCATACAGGGTAGCCATCTGCTTCTACATCTTCAACCCAAGGTAAAATACGTCCATTGATCATACCTGCCAGATCACTATTATAAGTATCTTTTCCCACACCAATAATCCCTACATCACTCACTCCCATGGATGCCAAGTCATTATAAATGGTATTCAGAAAGCCGAACCGGCTTCTGCAGACCCCTCAATATTCATGCCCAAAAAAGACAATACAAATATCACCAAGATAATCATCAGGACCAATGATCTGACCGTAGGTATCCGAATTTGGATTTACATCTTCCAGGTTAAAATCTCCTTGGGCTAAAATTCCGCTAATTATTAATAATCCACCCAGTAATAGCTTAGTCACTTTTATCCTCGTTCATTCTGTACCAAAGCGCAAGTACAAGTGAGCCAACAATAAAGACAACTGCAATAATGAAACCTATGAGTTTTAAAGTCACTCTTAAGTCCTAATTTTTTTTGATTAATATTTCTAGCACTACAATTAAGAAAATTCATGCCCTATAATATTGAATTTAAAGAAATTCAAATTACTATCTCCATACTAGAATCTTATCTCTAGGAAAAAATTGAGCGATTTTATCTTCCAATTGATCCAAAGCATTGTATCTGACTTTCTTACCTGGGATCACGGTCCCTTTTTCAATAACATAACTTTCATAAAATAGTCTTGATCGATTTTCACGCTTTCGAATTCTGTTAAAATAATCTTTATTCATCCTAAATACTCCCAAGGTTATATCTAAGAGTTTGTCACAATCAAGCTTGTTGAATACTTCATCAAAAAATCGAGTATAAATATCATACCATCCTTCTACCAGTAATACTGGATCAAAGCATATTCGGACCTGCCAGCCATTTGCCATTGCTTCTTTACAAGCATCGAGTCTTCGCTGAAGTGGAGGTGTATTAAATTCATTTTTTTTACAAATTGAATCTGGTGAAAGGGTCCAGCTCAGGATCACGTTTTTTGATGGTTTAGTATTATTAATAGATGAAAACAGAGCACTTTTCGTTCGTACTTCAATTATGAGGTTTTCCTGGGTATCAACAAATTCTATCCATCGAGATGTCATGGGAATAATATTCTCCATAGCCATAATATCCGTATTATAAGAAATGGAAACTACCATGGGTTTCAATGGATCATCCAACTCGTTTAATTTTATGTTAATAGCATCCATGAAATCTTTCTCATTTACAAATACTACAATATTTCCTGAAGGATACATCCCCTGCAAAAAACAATAATCACAATTATATAAACAATTTAAAATTGGAGTGTTGTAGTAAACATTGGGTGTATCAAATTCCTGGACCATGTCAGATGCGGGGTAAAGAAATGGCTCTGTTTTTTTGGCTAATATCAATTTCATGGAAGATTTTTGAATCTGAAAATCCTGCCCCGGACGATTAAAAACATCCTTATAGTGACCTATTTTGATAACAGTAGCCCTGGGGAATTTTGATAAGGCGAGATCGGTTAACTCAAAACCAAATGCATCCCTTTCCACGTAAATATGGGAAAAATTAGGCTGAAAGTTTATCACAAAGGGTTTTAAACATTTGGTTACGGTTTAATTTTGACTTAGGCATTTCTGCTTGCACTACTGGACAGTGTAATTCGGGATTTCGAAGCCTGAACCCTTTTGTTGCATGGATCAGCTGCTGATACTGAGATTCTGTTAAACCCAATTGATCTTTAATGAGATTAATCCAATCACCGTCACCATTTGATAATATCGGTTGTTCTAAATCCTGTAATATCTTGAATTGATTTAAAAAGGAGTTTATTGATCTCAAATTGGGTGTAATAAAGTTTGAAATTGATTCTGTATTGAAACTCACTGCATCCAGATCCATGTAATCAGAAATTATTTTTAGAAACGCCATACGATGAACAGGTATTTTTTTTGAGCATATCTTGAAAATTTCAGATGCTTCCATATCAACAAGGGTTTTATAACTGCTTCCTCCATCCGTAATACCTTTATTAACCGTCGTAACTGATTGCTCAGCGAGACTATGCTTAATCAAAATATCAGGGTAATAAGAATGATCCTTGTTATCATCTACTATCTTATTGATTAAATATATTTGACCCAGTTCTGAATTCTCTTTTTTTCCACCTGCAATTCCAATATTAATAAATTGGATAAAATCATCACGGGCAGTTTCTAGAAACGAATAAATCCGTTCTTGTACTTTTGCTTTGCCAATACCAATACCGATAAGATATAGATCATTATTTACAAAAACAGGAAATTGGAACGAAGAATGTCTTTTTAACTGGAAATAATTAACTAAAGGGTCAGATTCTGCTTTCAGAGCAGAAAGGATACATTGCATACCTGGAACTTAAAAGAAGGAAAATCGAATGATCTTTCTTTTTGGCTTGTATTTTTTCTTCCAGGGTTTTTTACCTTCCCAGGACAACTTTAATCCTGTTTTTCTTCCTTCAGGACCATGCATGAATTCACTTTTCTTTTCCTTTGTCTGCATATCCAGGGTGATGGATTCTAAAATTAGCTGTTTGGTAGATCCATCCAAGTGATCAAAATGCTCATATATAATATCTCTTCCAAACCTTGCACCGATGAGTTTTAATAACTTGCCAAGGCTGTAAAATGCAAGACCGCCCCCCAGCCCTATCATTAATTCTTCATTTGAAGCATAGGCCGTATTAATCTGCCCTGAGACTGCCAGGCCAACGGTAGATGCCATTGCCAATGAACCAATAAATACACAGGGGGTTCCGACATAAGCGTATGATTTCTCAGCATATCGCACTTCCACCAGGTTTTTTACAGGTACGGTCATTAAGACAACCCTATCTTTCCAGAAGATCACCCTTTTATTTTTGATGGTAAAATGATTGGCCGATGTAAAAATATCATCCGTTTTAGTAAACAGTTGTACACGCTGCGAAATTCCAAAGGAGAAAAGGAGATGTAATATGAATAAATTTTTCACTTAAATAATTACTAAAAGTGTTCTGTAGAATTTAAATAAGAGATGGCAATGCACTCATCAAAGAATCTATATCATTTTGTTGATTATATATCTGAACTGAGAGCCGTATCAATTGCAGGCCGTTCCATTCAAAAACAGGGATTTCTATCTTGTGCCGGGTCCATAGTTTTTCTTTTAAATCTGGGGATGCGTGATCAGGGAGAGGATGAGAGACCATCTGGCCCAACCAGTTTCCGCCGCTTGATATGGGTTTTGTTCCTAAAATAGATTGAAACTCCGAAAATGCATGGAGGTTCATTTCCCGGCATTTGGACTGCAAACTGCTGATCTCTTGGTGATAGAACTCAATAGCAGTCGGGATTGATAAAAAAGCTGACATGTCTCGAGTCCCCTGCCACTGAAAATCCTGAAGAAATTCTGACGGACCCGGATCTTCACCATTCTTACCCCAACTATACACAACCGGCTTCATCCATTTCTGGTGTTCTTTTTTTACAAATAAAAAAGAAGAACCCTTAGGACCGCATAGCCATTTATGGATTGCTCCTATATAATAATCACAGCCTAACGCGTGGATATCCAGATCAACCTGTCCAGGTACATGAGCACCATCCACAATAGTGATCAGCCCTTTTTCCCGGGCACGGGCAAGTATCTGCTCAATGGGAAAGATTAACGCGGTTGGACTGGTAATATGAGATATGAATATTACTTTGGTCCTGACATTCACTCCTTTCCAGAATTCTTCAATAAATCTTTCTTCAGTATCAAGAGGTGCAGGTATGTTTTGCTGAACAATTTTTATCCCGGTCCTTTTCCCCCATGCTGTCCAAGCTCGAACCAATGCACCGTATTCATGATTGGTCATGAGAATTTCATCACCTGGTTTCAGATCCAGATTAAAAATAATATTGGTTGTTGCCGTAGTAGGGTTTGGAAAAAAAACAAGCTCATCTTCATTACAACCCATAAACTCTGATAATGCAATTCGAGATTCCTTCAAGGCAGAATAAACTTTGTCTGTCATAAATTGAACAGGTTGATGCTCCAATTTTTGCTGCCATTTCTGGTACTCTTGAAAAACAGGTCTAGGACAGGATCCAAATGAACCGTGGTTTAAAAAAGTAATATTTGGATCAAGAAGGAACGTATCCTTGATATTGTTCATTTTGTTATTGATCTAATTAATTCCAACTCTTGCTCTGACGCATAATTGGCATCCCAATCCGCCAATTTATGTTCCATGATCTCACGATATTTCCAAGGCAGGAGTAAAATAAAATATAGCATACTTAAATACCCGTTGGGTAACATGGGAGCATCTTTATAAGGCTCTAATTTCCAAAAAGGCAGGTTACTTTTTTCATGATGGGCTGAGTGTCGGGTAAGATTAAACAACAGGGTGCTGCTTACCATATGATTTGAGTTCCAGGAATGTTTCGGCTCTATGGCAGCCCCTGCAACACGAACCAATCCATAATGTTCTAAATAATTCACAGTCTCTAACATAATCTTTGCCCAAAGAACTGATCCAAAATAAACAACCAAACTCATTGTTCCGCCCAATGAAATCGCGGCAGTTAAGATTATAGATCTTAAATAGATCTGGAACATTTGATTTTGTAAGGAAATGGGACTTAAGCCCAACTGTGCTAATCTTTCAGATTCCCACTTCCACGCGTTTTTTAGGGTACCCAATGTTGATCGAATAATAAATGAATAGACACCTTCATTACGGCGGGCAGTTTCTGGATCCTGGTTCGTAGCAACATATTTGTGGTGTCCATGAACATGTTCAATGCCAAATGCAGGATCCCAGGTTA
>PBCV01000020.1 GCA_002717915.1 Fidelibacterota bacterium
GATGGCTGGATCTATCGCTACTACCAGGGAAAAGCTCGATATAAAAATTTCTTTTTCCAAAGTTACCTGAATTCCAGTTACTCTGGAGATCCAAGCCATCCTACCCGAAATCTTGCAACGGGAAGCATCATTTATGACCGATCCAAGAAATTCAGTGCCCAGCTTCAGCATGTGAATGAATGGAAAAACGGTGACATACGTTTCGTATGGGGCGTGGACTATTTCTTGACCCTGCCTGATACGCGGGGCACCATCTTATCCGATAAGAATTATACAGATAGACGGGATAATAATGGCGATGGGGAAGCCGGATCACCCTACATCTTTGATGATAAAAACGATAACACCTGGTACGACGATGGCGAAGGGTACACCCGATGGGACACAGATGATCTGTCACAATTCGCAGATCCTTTAGATTCTGCTGGAATTGATGCTGTTTTAGGTGCTATTGCTGATGGATTAGATAATGATGGTGACAGTGATGATTATGATGACCTCAACGGAAATGGAATGCCCGATTATGTAGATTCTGATGGAAGTGGTGAATTTGAGCGGGGTGAAATGGTTGAACCAGGAGTTCAATGGCTTGGGGGCCAACAATTTTTTGTGTATGCGGATGGAATAGATAATGATGGCGATGGCAAGATTGATGAGAACATTGATGAAGGGATCGATGAAGCGGCAGAAGATAACCGTTACACTGTGAATGAACTGGGTGCTTATTACCAGGTTAATTGGAAACTGAATAAAAATTGGGAATTTATCCAGGCTACCCGGTTTGATATCCATGATCGCCTTACAGACATAATTCAGTTCAACAATCAGGGTTATGGTACAGGGTACAGTCCATTTGATTGGAAATTCAATTTTAACAAAACTGATGGGATCCAACTTTCACCAAAGGTTGGACTGGTATATCGTCCAAAAGAAAACCAGAATTTCAGGTTAACATGGGCCACGGCCTTCAACACTCCATCAAACCAGGCTTTATTCCTGGATATTTTTGTGACCCGCGTTTCTGTCTTTAAAGTGTATGCACGAGGGGCTGATGGTGGGTATGTTTTTCCAAGGGATTCATTGGGAAATCCCTACTACTATAGACCATATGAAGGATCTTATGTGCCGGTAGATACAAGCGAGACCATATTCTTTTATCCATCCACCGATCCAAAAATCGAAGGGTTTTACGGGCAAACGGTTAATGACTTACCTGAGATTGAACCTGAAATTGTTAAATCCTGGGAACTGGGGTATAAAGGCAGACTAAATGATCGGATATTTGGAACTCTGGATCTATATACAAGCCATTACAGCAGTTTTGTAAGTCCCGTGACCTTTATTACGCCTATTGTTATTGAAAAATCAGTTCTTGAGACAGATTATGACGGCGATAGCCTTATGAATACGATCGATGATATCGCCAATAATATTATCGTTGATCAAGAAGATTATGACGAGTCATTTAACCACTGGCGTGGTGCCATAGAAGGTGTTATTGCCATGGATACGATTCCAGGTTACACCCCACCCGTGGTGGTTGGATACATCAATTATGGCGAAGTGGACATGTGGGGTTTTGATGCAAGCATAACAGCTCTCATAAACCTGGAGTGGTCGCTGGACCTGACCTATTCTCACCTGGGCATGACAGAGTTTTTTAATCCTATCACAAATTCTGAAGATCCCATTAATGCACCCCGGCATAAAGCCGGAATGAAATTCCAATATAACCCAAGGCGCTGGCCTGCCACCGCTTCATTGAATGCCCGGTATGTAGATGGGTTTAAATGGTCATCAGGCATCTATTTTGGTAATATCAATCCCTATACAATATTTGACATTCATTTAGGCTATGAATTCAATAAATACCTAAAAATAAATTTCACTGTTTCGAACCTGTTAGACCACAAACACACTGAGATTATTGGCGGTCCAGCCCTGGGCCGGGTCATGATTTTAAGATTACAAACAAAATTCTAATTCAGAACATTTAAAAAGGCCTCTAAAGCCCGGATTTAAAAAAAGCTTTCAGAAATGAAGGTTTTTTTATGATTAATTTGTCACTTGCATCCTAGATGGAATGGGTTAATTACTAATACCAATGTTTATATTTTCATGAATGATTTGAATTCAAGTTCCAGCCGTCCTGCCGATGTAGGACCCACTATAACATCCAAGGTGGGTGTTTTAGGATCCGGGCTCATGGGTCATGGAATTACCTATGTGACTGCATTGGCAGGTATTGACGTAGTAATGACCGATGCCACCCAAGAAAATGCAGATAAAGGTTTAGCTCGTATTAAATCAATTTTAGAAGATGGTTTAAAGCGCGGATTGGTTTCCCCGGAAAAAATAGACCAAACCTTAGACCGAATCACATCTACGGATGATTACAGAAAACTTGACAACTGTGACCTTATCATTGAAGCTGTATTTGAAGACCGTGAATTAAAAAGCAAGGTAACTGGGCAGGCGGAATCTTTCATGGATCCTGATGGCGTATTTGCTTCTAATACATCCACTATTCCCATTACCAGCCTGGCAAAAAAATCATCCAGGCCTGAAAGTTTTATAGGTATGCATTTCTTTTCTCCTGTGCATAAGATGAAACTTGTTGAAATTATCAAAGGCGAAAAGACTAGCCCTGAAACCCTGGCCAAGGTTTTTGATTTTGTTTTAAAGATTAAAAAGAGCCCAATTGTTGTCAATGACAGCCGCGGATTTTATACATCTCGTGTGTTTGATCGCTATATCTGCGAAGGGATGGCACTGCTGGCAGAAGGTAATAACCCGCAAGCGATTGAAGCAGCAGGCAAGCAGGCTGGATATCCTGTTGGTCCCCTGGCAGTGATTGATGAAATCAACATCGGACTTGCAGCCCATATACGGGACCAGACCTGGAGAGACTTGGAAACCGAAGGAAAAGAATGTCCAACAGGCCCCTGGGATCTGGTCATAGATTTTATGACAAAAGAAGCAAAACGGACCGGCCGGGCCGGCGGCGGTGGATTTTATGAATATCCTGAAAACGAGAAAAAATATCTATGGCCTGATCTTGAAAAACACTTCCCTCCTTCTGAAAACCAGGTTTCACAAGATGAAATGATGGACCGGTTTTATTTTGCTCAGGCAGTGGAAACAATACGCTGCTATGAAGAAGGTGTACTCACATCCGTGGCTGATGCCAATATTGGGAGTATTTTGGGATGGGGTTTCCCATCTTTTAAAGGCGGTACACTGCAGTTTGTCAAGGACTATGGTATTGTTCCTTTTCGGGACCGTGCTCAGGAATTGGCAGAAAAATACGGCAACCATTTTACCCCACCAAAACTGCTTCTTGATATGGCAGAATCAGGAGAAACCTTTTAGCCGGTGAACATCATATGCTTAATAGATCATTAATTGGCAAAAAATATCCTCCTGTAGTATTTAATGTGGAGAAACAGCGCCTGAAGTTTTTTGCGAAAGCTACTGGACAGACAGATCCCTTATACTTTGATGAAACTTATGCAGTGGATCAGGGTCATCCATCCCTCCTGGCTCCTCCAACATTTCTAACCACGGTCGCTATGGAGCAGGAAAAACCTTACCAATATCTGGAAGACCTGAACATTAAAATGGGACGATTGCTCCATGCCAGACAAATGTACAGCTATCACGCACCCGTGTATGCCGGTGATACGATAACCATGGACAGCAAGATTGCAGATATGTACGATAAGAAGGAAGGAACATTGCAGTTTGTAGTTTTTAAATCCCATTTCACAAATCAGAAACAAAACAAGGTCGCAGAAGCATCATCTACCCTGGTGGTACGATAAAATTATGGAAAACTGGAATTATAATACCGCAAAAGTTGGGGACAGAATTCCTCATCTTACTCTTAAACCCATATCCCGAACAAGTCTGGCTCTCTACGCTGGAGCGTCAGGCGATCACAACCCGATTCATATTGATCTGGATTTTGCAAAGAAATCTGGCCTTCCCGATGTTATTGCTCATGGTATGCTGGTCATGGCTTATTTAGGCCGCGCACTGACTAATATCATACACCAGGCCGAAATCCAGGAATTTGGCGTACAGTTTTCTTCCATAATCCAGATCGGAGATACACTCACTTGTTCAGGAGTTGTCATTGAACAAATAAACAACGATGAACTAAAATCTATCACATTAGACCTCGTAGTTTCTGATTCTAAAGGTGATAAAAAATTATCGGGTCACGCTATAATTAAACTAAAGAATTCATGAACAATTCTACCAAGATACGCACTCGCCTTACGGAACATGCAGGAGTTGAATTCCCCATTATCTGTGGCGCAATGTATCCCTGCTCCAACCCGGAACTGGTAGCGGCTGCGGCAGAAGGTGGCGGGGCGTCAATTATGCAGCCAGTGTCTCTTACCTACGTCCATGGCTGGGATTTACGTGAAGGGATTCAATATATTAAAACTCTTACGGATAAGCCCATTGGCTTCAATGCCTTGATCGAAAAGGGAAGCAAAAAATACCTGAACCGTATGTCGACTTGGATTGACATAGCGTTAGAAGAAGGAATTCGGTTTTTTGTGACTTCCCTGGGAAAGCCCGATTGGGTATGCGAACGCGTTCACCAGGTTGACGGGGTTGTATATCATGATGTTACAAACCGTCACTGGGCCCAAAAGGGGCAGGACTGCGGTGTAGACGGGCTGATCTGCGTTAATAATCGCGCCGGGGGTCACTTGGGGCCTACATCTATGGAAGGCATGTATGATGAACTCTATGATTTGGACCTTCCACTCATCTGTGCCGGTGGAATTGGAAGCGAGAAAGAATTGGCTAGAGCTATGGAAGTAGGCTACGATGGTGTTCAAATGGGTACCCGATTCATTGCAACCACCGAGTGCAATACACCGGAAGACTATAAAAATGCCATAGTTAAAGCTTCCGAGACAGACATCGTATCCACCAATCGCATGACGGGTGTCCCTATTTCGGTAATCAAATCAAAATACTTCCGTCAAGAAAATTCCTGGCCTTTTCAAATGCTGTTAAAAAGCAGGTTCAAACATACAGCACGGATGTTGTTGAATCTTAATTCATTCATCCGTCTTAAGTACCTTTCCAGGAATAATAAATCAAAAAATAGTGAAAAAAAGAAACAGTACTATTCTGCTGGAAAAAGTGTAGAAACGGTGCACGGCATTGAGTCAGCGTCTATCATTATGCGAAGATTGGGAGAATCATTATTCACTTTACCGAGATTTAAAGAAAAAATAATTTAAAAAGGATCATACCATGGTAAAAATTCCTCAAACAGAATCTATAGTTACTAAATTGGAAAACAGTTGGCTAACCATCTCATTCAATCGACCAGAAAAACGAAACGCACTCTCAAGACAGTTAATTATGGATATTTTTCAAATACTTGAANNAGTNCGTGATGACCGATCTGTACGTGGAATTACTTTTCGTGGNCAGGGCGGTACATTTTGTNCCGGNGCCGATTTGAAGGANTTTCAGGAAANATTATCTGCTGGTGATCAGGCTAAGAAAATGGCNGATGNAGCCAGCAGTTTAGTAGGCCAACTTTTCAAAACAATTNGNGCATCCCCCCAANTCACCGTATCCNTAGTAGAAGGAGCAGCTATGGCNGGTGGTTTTGGAATTGCCTGTTCCACAGATTTNCTAATTACNATGTCCAATGCCCGATATGCTCTAACGGAAACACAAATCGGGCTGACACCNGCNCAAATTGCTCCCTATGTGATTAATCGGCTTGGTTTTGCCAGAGGTAGAAAGATGATGCTTCTGGGAGATCATATTGATGGGAACGAGGCCCTGGAAATTGGTCTGGCTGATTACGTCGCTGATGATTTAGAAAAATTGTCAGAGATACTAGAAAATATCCAACAGCAAGTTATGAAATGTGCCCCAGGTGCTATAGCAGTTACAAAAGAAATCATTGCAGACTATAATCCAATAAATACAGTAAGGGCGGCCGATCTATTTTCCGATTGCCTTGTGGGAGAAGAGGGACAAGAAGGGTTTAGTTCATTTTTTGAGAAACGAAAGCCTTACTGGGCTATCTCAACTTAATTAAGGTATTTAGAAGCAGGTGACTTAGAAAAAAATATGAAAAACGTAAGTTTCAAAGCCATTGTAATTGAGGAAATAGCTACAGGAAATTTTTCCCGTAGTGTCCAAGAAAGATCAACAGGTGATCTCCCGGAAGCAGATCTAACCATTCGTGTAGAATATTCTTCTCTTAATTATAAAGATGCACTCTCAGCTACAGGGAATAAAGGGGTGACCCGGGAATACCCCCATACACCAGGAATTGATGCTACAGGAGTGGTAAAAGAATCATCCAGCCCTGATTTTCCAGAAAATACACCCGTAATAATCAGTGGCTATGATCTGGGAATGAACACAGCTGGCGGTTTTGGAGAATATATACGAGTGCCTGTAGTCTGGGCTGTAAAACGCCCGGAAAACCTTACAGCAAAAGAATCCATGATCCTTGGGACCGCAGGATTCACGGCCGGGTTATGTGTCAAAGCACTGGAAGAAAAATCAGGTGTAAAAGGAATGAAAGCCGTGGTCAGCGGTGCCACAGGCGGGGTTGGCTGTATAGCCGTAAAACTTTTGTCCCACCTCGGAGCAGAAGTAACAGCCCTGACAGGGAAAAGGGACGCAATTAGTTTTTTAAGGAATATTGGAGCGGCTGAAATCTTATCAAGAACCGAATTCATTGAATCCATCCGGGGACCTATAGGCAAAGGAATGTGGGATATAGCAGTTGATGTTGCGGGTGGAAATATTTTGTCCGCTATACTGGCCAGCATGAAATATGACGGAACCGTTACCTGCTGCGGATTGGTGGACAGTCCCAGTTTTAAAGCATCTGTCTTTCCGTTTATTCTAAGAGGGAACAGCCTGATTGGTATTGATTCAGCGGAAAAGCCAGTGCATGAAAAAGAAGATATCTGGGAGCGGTTTTCCAAAGATTGGCAGATGGATGGGCTGGATGATATATGTCATACAGTGAACCTGGATGGAATGCTACCAGAAATTGATAAAATCCTTGCCGGTGGACAAACTGGCCGAGTGGTGTTAGAGTTATAAAGGTCGGATCATTCACCCTATGCTTCAAGGTCTTCAAAATTTAGATAAAACGATTCTGCTTTGGGTTCATAATTATTTATCCAATACCGCCTTGGATTGGTTAATGCCTCTCATCACAGAACAAGATAACTGGACCCTACCTATCCTGGTACTGATTTTTTATTTAGGATTCAAAGCAGAAAAGCGGGGGAAAATAACCTTAGTATTACTGATTTTAACAATTATACTTACTGATTCAATTTGTGCACAAATTCTGAAACCATTTATAGAAAGAGTCAGACCATCACATCTCAACATGGAAGGGCTAAATTTGTTGGTTTCAAAGGGTGGTAAATGGAGCATGCCCTCTAACCATGCAGCCAACATATTTGCTTTTGCAGTGATTCTTTCTTATTTCTATGAAAAAGCTAAGTTCCCTGTATTCAGTTTAGCTTTTATGGTTGCTTTTTCACGTATTTATGTTGGTGTACACTACCCTGGCGATGTAATTGTTGGGTCAATATTAGGGTATGGGATTGCATGGACTATCCTGACCTTATGGGTCATCTTAAAAATGAGGGAATTGAAACGAGGGAAAACCTGGGTCTGGTATGAAAGCAGCCCACCCGTATTCAAATATTAGTTGGGCAGGACGTCCTTTGGTGGCTTAACACCAAAAGATGAGAATCCTTCATCACGGCTGGGCATTTTTATTTCGCCGTGCTTGGTTTCAAACTTTTTTATATTATCGTTTAACGCACCCAGGAATGCTTTCGCGTGTTGGGGTGCCATTATAATTCTGGAGTGTACTTTTGCCTTGGGTACTCCTGGAAGAATCCGGGTAAAATCCATGACGAATTCTGCCGGTGAATGGGTCACGACGACGAAGTTTGCATATTCGCCTGAACTTACCTTTTCGTCTAACTCAATATTGATCTGCTGGATGTTTTTCTTTTCTTTATCCACTTTAATACCTATTAACCCTTTTTAGTAGAAAAATCACGTTCATTGAATTCTTCCCAGTCATCATTAATACCATCGAACTGGGTATAATCCTTAATCCCTTCATTCTCTTCTACATTTTTTGGATGAAGTTCATTTTCATATATATTGAAAAGATCTTTCTTCTTTTCATATTCGCTGGGGTCGCCCTCTTCTTCTTTCGTCTGGTCCAGATCATCTACATCGTCACTGTACACTTCTTGATCAAAGAAGTCCAAATTTTCAACAATTCCATTGGCCATGAGAAATTCAAGAAAATCAAGAAATTTTCTATTTTTTAGATCAATGGAACAATTTGTGCATTTCAAAGATTCTTTAAGATCGATCTCATCAATTGTGTTTTCACATATAGGGCAGATTAAGCCTTCAAGCATTTGTTTTTCTCTCTAAAACCGGCGGATAATATAATTGAGCATATATCGGGTGGCAATACTTTTACTGACAGAAATAATGGAAAAATATTATTATTTTTATTCTTTATAAAGTTCTGGCTATAACAATGATTTTGATATTTATGGTAATAAAAAAAGTGTAGAGGATAAGGCATAATATTATTTTCGATCTTAGAATATCTATTATTTCATGCAAGTCCCAGTATTTTTTCAATTGTTTCATAATTTTTTTCTAAAAACCCGGTT
This sequence comes from Fidelibacterota bacterium, assembly GCA_002717915.1. Taxonomy (GTDB): domain Bacteria; phylum Fidelibacterota; class Marinisomatia; order Marinisomatales; family UBA1611. The sequence continues at coordinate 8,733 of PBCV01000020.1, forward strand.
TGTGATGGTTCTATAACCATAGAATAGAGTTGATCAGATAGGGGAGATTGAAAGCCAACTTTTACCGGGATATCCAATTCCAGGCACAACAGCGATAGGGTTTGGTCCATAGATTGATTTAAATCAACCAGGGCATCATATTGTATGGCATTGATCTGATCAATGATTGGCATGGATGCTAATGCACCCAGCCAGTTCAAATTATTATCAGTATAATAAATAATGTGTGGCTTTAACTCTTTTAAATAATATTGCAATCCATCCTTATGGACCACATACTTAATTTTCAAAGAATCATTTTTATGGCCTCTTTTCACAAAATGAGATGCAATCTGGGCGTGTTCTTTTTCGGCAGGCAGTAAATAAAGGATGCTGCTTACACCCTTGCCGGATTTGCTGATCCTGATCAAATTTTCAGTCTTAGCTTTTGGACGAAAGAGCGCATACCACCAGAGAAGAATTTTAATTCGCCACGAGATTTCCATATGGGAATATAAGGATAGCGACCGCCCCTTAAAACCGCTGTGAAGTGGTATTCTTTAACAGATTAATTTCTAAATTTGGTATAGTAATATCAGAATATTATACACTTAGAAATTCATGTCTTTTAATAAAAAGTTATTATGGGGAGGTCTTGGTTGGGTTATGGGTGGCCCAATTGGGGCTATACTTGGATACGCTTTCGCTTCCATGAACGAGAATCAATCATCCCCAAGGGTAGGATCAGGTCAACAAAGCCGATTCCATTCTGTCACAAAACCTGCTGACTTTGTCATTTCCATTCTGGTTCTATTTGCAAAGGTAATGAAGGCTGATGGTCAATTATTAAAGTCAGAACTGGATTATGTAAAACGGTTCTTGAAACAGCAGTTTGGCATCCATCAGACACGTGAACTGATGGCCGTTTTTAAAGATATTTTAGAGCAGGACTATCCTCTGAAAGATGTGTGCCGCCAGATCCAGCGATCCATGGACCATTCAAGCCGTTTGGAGCTGGTCCATGTATTATTTGGTTTATCGGCAGCGGATGGTCATGTTCACCCCGATGAGGTCCGTGTCATTCAGACCATTGCCAATTACCTGAATATTAATCGAAACGATTATGAATCAATTAAAGCAATGTTTGCAAGAGATGAAAAAGCCGCTTATAGAATATTGGATGTTTCCCCCTCAGTTTCGAACGATGAATTAAAACGTGCATTCAGAAAAATGGCCAACAAATTCCATCCGGACAAAGTAGCCCATCTTGGTGTGGAAATGCAGAAACTGGCTGAAGAAAAATTCAAAGCAGTGAATGATGCTTATCAGCAGATTAAAAAGGACCGAGGCATTTCATGAAAAAAGAAAAAGCGGGACAGTTTCCTTATACCCATGGTTTGTATGAAAATATGTACAAAGAAAAACTTTGGACCATGCGTCAATATGCCGGCTACACTTCAGCAGAAGAATCCAATAAACGCTACCGGTATCTATTAGAAAATGGTGTAATGGGTTTATCAGTGGCATTTGACCTGCCAACTCAAATTGGTTACGATTCAGACCATCCCATTTCTCAAGGCGAAGTTGGAAAAGTGGGCGTACCCATATGCAATCTTCAAAATATGGAAACATTATTCAGAGACATACCGCTGGATAAAGTATCCACTTCAATGACCATTAATGCTACAGCACCGATTCTTTTGGCATTTTATATTGCGGCAGCTGAAAAACAGGGCGTCAATCCCAAGGGCCTTCAAGGGACAGTTCAAAATGATATCTTAAAAGAATATGTGGCAAGAGGCACCTATATTTTTCCCCCGTCTGCTTCCTTACGGCTGGTAACCGATGTTTTTCAATTTTGTTCAGAACACCTGCCTAAATGGAATATAATATCCGTTTCCGGGTACCACATCCGTGAAGCAGGCAGTACAGCTGAGCAGGAGCTGGCCTTCACTTTTGCAAATGGAATTGCTTACGTTCAGGCCGCAGTTGAACAAGGATTAGACCCAAATAAATTTGGAGAGCGTATTTCCTTCTTCCTGAATTCTCACAATGGTTTTCTGGAAGAGATAGCCAAGTTCCGTTCCGCTAGACAGATTTGGGCGACACTCATGAAAGATAGATTTAATGTAACAAATAAAAAAGCAATGATGTTTCGATTCCACACCCAGACAGGGGGATCCACTCTTTCAGCATCTCAGATAGATAACAATGTTGTTCGAACAACAATACAGGCCTTATCAGCGATATTAGGCGGCACCCAGTCACTTCATACAAACAGCAGGGATGAAGCCTTGGCACTCCCTTCAGATGAAGCGGCAAAACTGGCACTTCGCACTCAGCAGATCATTGCTTATGAAAGCGGCATTCCCAATCATCCCGATCCGTTTGGCGGCAGTTTCATTATTGAAGAAATGACGAATAATTTTGTTGAAGGAACCATGAAAATAATTGAAAAAATAGATTCAATGGGTGGTGCTGTTGCTGCCATAGAAAACGGATATATGGCAAATGAGATATCTCGCAGTTCATACGAGTATCAAAAAGAAATTGAAAGTAATAAAAAAATCATTGTCGGGGTAAATAAATTTGAAGATCAAAAAGAAATTGAACCAAATTTACTGGAGATTGATCCAGTGAGAGTGAAAAGCCAGATTGATTCATTAACAAGTCTCAAATCATCGCGAAATAACGACCAGGTTCAAACAGTATTAGGGAAATTAAAATCAGTTGCTGTCAATGAAGAAAATGTAATGCCGGCAATCATTAAATGCGTAAAAAATGACTGCACTTTAGGTGAGATCGCAGATACGTTACGCAGTGTTTTTGGCGAGTATTAACCCCCGCCCGGTCTTGCAAAAGTTAGCATTTATCACATCCTTCCTGCTCCACCCTATGGTGGTTGCACCCTTCACATTTGCCCTTTTGACCTATACAGGCGAAGAACATAGTTCAAATCACATAATTTTTTTCACAGCTTTCTTTTTTTCAACACTGCTCTCAACCATAACTGTTATCTATTTAAAACGATCCGGAAAGATTACAGACCTTGATGCTTCCATCCGTGAACAGCGAGTCCAGCCACTCGTTCTGGGGGCTATTTATCATGGAATTGGATTTTTGATATTATGGTATCTAAATGCTGCACCAATCATCCAGGGGCTCATGTTTTGTTATGCCGTAAATACAGCAATTGTTTGGCTCATTACCATGAAATGGAAAATATCGATCCACGCTATCGGATTGGGTGGTCCACTGGTCGCGCTCTGGTTCCATGGTATTCAGTATCCCTTTGGCATGGCCGCAAGTCTGGTCCTGGTCTGTATGTCACGAATTATTCTGAAAGCTCATACACCTCTACAGGTTCTGACGGGTGCGGGACTTGCTATGAGTTTAGCCTATATTGAACTTAGCTTACTTTTTCTTTAGTTATGATCTTCACGAACCTGATCCAAACTAATCTCCGAACCAGACGTTTTGGTAAAGAAATTGAATACTATCAGCGTTTAGGGTCTACCAACTTAGAAGCCTGGGACCTGATTGAGAATAATGAAGCCAGCCATGGCATGATAGTTATTACCGATAATCAATTTCAAGGTAAAGGGCGAAATGGGAATTCGTGGTTTATGAGCCCCAGTAAAGGTTTGGCCATGTCATTGATCATGTTGGAACCATTATCCCTTAAAAAAGCTGTATTGATTCCCATTGCAGCAGGAGTTGCAGTTGCAAAAGCCCTGAAAAATCGCGGTGGAAAACCAAAATTGAAGTGGCCTAACGATATTTTATTGGGAAATAAAAAATGCGGTGGAATACTATGTGAAAGTCGAATTTCCGGTCAAACGGTTAACTCCATGGTAATTGGAATTGGGTTAAATATCAATGAGACTGAAAATGATTTTCCAGAAAAGTTAAGCCAATCTGCGACTTCACTTTCTATTGAGACTCAGCATTCCAACCAGCGTGAGCTGATTTGCGCAATGGTTTTAACTTTCTTTGAACAGCTGCTGGACAATTTGGATTCAGTAACAAGTGAATGGACAAATTATTGTGCACATTTAAACGAAATAACATCATTTAACCACAACGGGGTTTCTCAGCATGGATTGTTTAAAGGCATCAATGATAGAGGACAGGCCCAAATCGAAATAGAAGAAGAGGTTCAGTTATTCCCTTCCATCATTTTAGATTAATATCCACTGTGGGTAGTTGGATCATCATTATCCCTATTTTAGGAATTCTGTATTCACAGGAATTACCGTATGGTAAGCCTAAATATTTTGATATTGGCATAAATGAACCCATTCACCAAATCAAATTTCAACCCCCATCTTCTTTACCGGAAAATATTTTCGATTCGATTAAACCAATCAAATATGAAAACAAAGATATCTATCTATTAAAACTGGTATTAAATGAACCAGAACCTGTTCATTTCAAACTGATTATGTCTCTTATTAAGGAAGAAATGTCCCTTTACTTTATTGATCTGAATACAAATGGCTGGGTTGGACCTTATTCAAAACAAATTAATCAAAATAATGGAACTATGGTTACAGGACAAATGAAGACTCAAAATATTCTGATTGAATTATCCATCCCAAGAGGCCATAATTTTTTAAACCCGGTACAGGAAATTATTTCACCCGTAACTCCAAAAAAATTAGACACCCATATCCCTGAAAGAAACCATCTCCGGGAACCAAATAAAAAAATCCTATTATGCGGCTATTGGCCCCCTTCAAATGAATGCATCCGACCTTTCAGTACAAATGCGATGCTTAACCCTGATGGTTGGATAGGACAGAACTGGGAAGGTCGGGGATTTGATGTTGTCTCCTACTTCCCTACTTTTGGCATTCCAGACTGTGATTCTTGTGGGCAGGGATTTGGTGATTTTGAAGTGGATTATCAGGACACATCGGAAGATTGGTGGAATATCGTGGACAGCATTAATCCAATAGCCATTATAACATTTAGTAGAGGATACATAGATTATAGTTGGGAATTAGAGTGGCAATATTTTAACTATTTCTATTGGACCGCTGACTTTACCGCTCCATATTATCCTACTCCGACTCCTCCTGATTCTACTGTCCCCTTGAATACTAGAAGATATTCCAGCCTTCCAATGGATAGTATAGTTTCAAAAATAGAATCTTCTGGATTAGGGCTCACACCATATATTGATTATACACAGGGTGCTGGGCAATATTTATCTGAGTTCATGGGATATCATGGCACATGGTATAAAGCACAAATGGATTCAGCGAACATCCCCTGCTATCTAGCCGGGCATGTACACCTTGGAGGACTCATTGATTGGGACACCGCACGCCAGGCAGCAGAAATCACCCTGAGAGAAGTAATCAAAATTGTAATTGAATATCAGGACCTGCCTGGAGATATCAATGAAGATGGTGTTGTATCAATACTGGATATGCTAACAATTGTATCTTATTTATTAGGCATTATAGAAATGAATGAAAATGAACTTTATTTAGCCGATATAAATTTTGATTCGATCGTTGACATATTTGACTTAATGTTGATCTCAAATATTATTTTGGATAATTAATATTATCATTAATAATGATGCATGGGTGACACTTTAATATTAATCTCAAAACCAGTAAATCTATTTTTTAAATCATTTTCTAAAGATTGACAACATTCAACAATTTTTTTCTGGCTTATTCCTACTTTTACATTGATCCCAAATAAGATTACATGGTGGTTCTTTGTTTCAACAATTCGAATATCATGAATATCTGTGATACTGTCTTCGTTAGACCAATTATGATTTAAAAATTCCTGGACTTGTTTAACCAACGGATTCCCGGGAGAAACCGGATCTAGATGAACCGTTGGTTCCACACCCAATGCATTTTTTAAATGGTCTTCCACTTCTTCAGAAATATCATGCGCCTCTGCTGTAGGTTTATCGGCATCAATTTCAATATGAATACTGATAAACTTATCCTGCCCATAACTGTGAACTGTAATATCATGAACCCCTAAAACACCATCAACTCTCGTAACAATGTTTCTGATGGTTTCAATTTCTTCAATAGCCGGGGGTTTCCCGATGAGATCATCTACGGCATCCCTCGCGATGTCAAATCCGGTATAGATTATAAAAAGTGATACTCCCAGTCCAGCCCATCCATCAACAGCAGAATATCCATAAATCCCAGCAATCATAGCAAGAACAACTAAAAAACTGGAAATTGCATCTGTGCGGTGATGCCAAGCATCGGCATGAAGAGTCCCTGATGCAACTTTAGAAGATAGGAATTTTGCGTAACGGGCAGTGACTTCTTTTAAAACTATCGTCGCGGCCAGCACAATAACCATCCACCATTTTACTTCAATCAGTTGTGGATTTCGGATTCGTTTAAACGCAGCTTCGATGAATTCAATTCCAGCAACACATAGCAGGATTGCGATGATCAGAGTGGCAATATATTCAGCTCGGCCGTGACCATAGGGATGTTCCTTATCCGCGGGTTTTTGGGATTGTTTAAATCCCCAGATTACAATAGAAGACGAAATCACATCGGATAAGGTATGAACAGCATCAGCGATAACACTCACTGCACCAGTTATAATACCAATGACCAGCTTTAGAACAAACAATACTACATTAACTAAAACCGACACCCAGCCCTGGAAGATCCCGATGCGGGTACGGTAAACCCGGGCCGATTCCTTGGAAACAGGCACAAAGTAGTTGGTCAATTTTTCAAACATATCTTTAAAGGCTCAATCTATCCAATGGACTTTTGATACGGTCAAATGCAATCTTAGAAATATGAGTATAGATCTGGGTGGTTTCCAGACGCTTGTGCCCCAGCAATTCCTGAATGAAACGAATGTCCGTGCCATTTTCCAATAAATGAGTAGCAAAACTATGACGTAACGTATGCACAGTGGCGTGTTTTTTTATTCCCGATTTTTTGACGGCCCGTTTCATGATGGCCTGGATGGAACTGGCACTGTATCTACCACCCTTTTGACCCTCAAACAAAAATATTTTGGGGCAAAACTTAATCAGATAATCTTTCATTTCTGATAATAGTGTCCGTGATAAAACTGTTTGTCTGTCCTTTTTCCCCTTCCCCTGCCGGATACGGATCTGGTTGCGATCAAAATCCATGTCCGCCATTGTTAAGGCCAAACATTCGCTCAAGCGCAGTCCGGCGGAATAAATGGTCATCAGGATCACTTTATGTTTGAGATTGTTGACGGCTTTTATGACAGCGGCCACTTCTTCTTCCGACAATACGACGGGAACTTTTTCTTCTTTCCGAAAGCGGATATTCAAACTGTCCGGGATCTCTTTTTTCAGAATATCCGTGAATAAAATTTTCAGGGAAGCGACGGTTTGTTTCATCCCGGATATGGACCTATTTCGGTTCTTTTTCAGATGGTATAAATATTTTTCTACTTCTTTATCGGTTACCTGATTAACTTTTTCTTGAATCAACCATTCTGCAAAGTTATTTAAGGATGAAATATAGGATGCGATGGTACGCGGGCTGTAATTGCGGATGTATAATTTGGATTTGGCTTTGTTAAGCAAGTCGGCTTTATTCATGCTGATGCGGTTAAAACGTAATTATAAATTAAAGACTGAACCCGATAAACGCAATAATTGGGTTTAGCGAGACGTTATCACCAATAAAATTAAAATGAACTTCAAAAACAAATTAAGTACTTCGATAATGTCACTACTAATATTGTCATTAATAATCTCTTCTTGTACTGAAAAGAAAGAAGCCGAAAATGCAAGCCCTCCAAATATTATTTTGATTGTAGCTGACGATTTAGGCTATGGCGATATTAGCGCAGCAAATTTGGCAAATGATGTTAACACACCTAATATAGATCGAATTGCTGAGAGTGGAATTCGTTTTGCTCAGACATATGATAATTCGCCAATTTGTAATCAATCAAGAATAGGAATAATTACGGGGTGTTACCCACAAAGGTTGGGGTCATATTGGTATAATGCTAAAGGACTTCATGATCCAAAATTTAAGACAATACCAGAATTATTAAAGGAGCAAAATTATCAATCTGGTTATGTTGGAAAAACTCACTATGGTGAATACGATAGTGATACTACAAATCGAAGTTTTCCACTTAATCATGGGTTTGACTACTATTTTGGACATACTTCAGCTCGAAAGCATTATATGAATCATAAACAGGAAATAGAAGAAACTTTCTTAATTTCAAAAAAAGAGAACAATAGAAAGGGGCAAACATTAAGACAAGGACCATTATGGGAGAATAAAAATAAAGTAGATACAATTGCTTATTTCACACAATTGGTTGGAGAAAAGTCAAGAAATTTTATTCAACAGAATAAAGACAAAAATTTCTTTTTACAAATTGCTTTTAACGCAGCTCATAATTTCACACATCAATTACCACAAGAATATTTGGATAAATACAATTTAAAAGGGTATCATGATTGGAACCCAGCTGTTGAAGAATATTACGATTGGTATGCTAAAGGAAGGTATCCAAATAATGAAGAAGGAAGAGCTCATTACTTAGGCCAGGTACATTATATGGATGAAGAAATTGGAAAATTGCTTGATCTACTTGAAGAGCAAGGTCTAAGAGAAAACACGCTTATCTTCTTCATAAGTGATAATGGAGGGTCAACACCCATTTATGCAAATAACACGCCTCTTCGAGGATCAAAATATCTTTTATATGAAGGAGGGATTAGAGTGCAAATGTTAGTTTCTTATCCAAAAAAATATGAGAAAGGTAAAGTCTATCAGAATATGGTAAGTGCTATGGATATTTTACCGTCTATCTGTAAAGAGGCAAATGTT
>PBCV01000021.1 GCA_002717915.1 Fidelibacterota bacterium
TAACCATCTGAGCTAATCGCCCGGAAAAAAAGCCGGGGAAATTACGCAGAGAAATGAACGGTAATAAATGGATATTTGGCGACGGTCTATTGGGGTAAAAATATGCTTTCGTAAACAATAGGGTCATGTAAAATATTCATGGCTTTTTGGATATCTGTATCCTGTTTGGAAGACACTTTGATTCTACCATCTTCCCCATGAAAATAATCAGCAAATTCAACCAACAGCCAATGATACAGTTTGTCCGCCTCTCTTTCAAACTGTGTCAGGGCGATTTGTTCAAAATAAGAGTCTAAAATATCTAGCGCACCCTGGATCTGTACGCTGGTGGAATCAAGGGTCCACAGCATGTCTTTCATATCTAAATAATTACTTTCACCTTTCATGAATATATTGAGGTCACTGGCATGAAGATATGCTTCAAATTGAGTCATGATGCTGGTATCACGTTCAACGTCTTCAAATTCATCATAATCCATTTTATGTTTTTGGACAAAATTAAAGAACAGTCCCTGTCTCCAACTGGCTGATAGTATCGGCAGGGCTCGATCCAGTTCGACTTCATGGTCCGGTGTAATCCCTCCTTCGCCAGACACTGCCCTGCCCCCCTTCGTGTAAAATACACTGTCTTCCAGTGACGTGTCCGCAAGAATTTCTTCCGGTAAATAGCCCGGTTTTTGAATCAGCCTTCCACTGGGGATATAATATTTTGCTGTTGTAATCTTCAGGGAACGTTCTTTATCAATATTGTACACGGTTTGTACCAGACCCTTACCAAACGTAGAACGACCGATCACAACGCCGCGATCCAGATCCTGTAATGTACCCGCAACGATCTCACTGGCCGATGCGCTTCCCTGGTTCACAAGAACGGTTATATTCACGTCGTCCGGTACGATTGGGACCAATTTACTTTGATATTTCCGATGGGATTTCTGAGTTTTTCCTTCCGTCCATACCAATAGTTCGCCTTTATGTGTGAACAGGTCTAAAATATTGACTGCCGAATTCAACAAACCTCCTGGATTATCACGGAGATCTAAAATTAAACCCGTCATGTTTTGTTCCAATAACTCTTCAAGAGCTCGTTTCATTTCTGTATCGGAATTACGGGAAAAGCGTGTCAGCCGAATATACCCCGTCTGGTCATCCAGCATTCCAGAATAGGAAATATCTTTAACCTTAATATTTTCTCGGGTGAGCACAAATTCGATCAGCTCTCCTTCTCCATATCGCTGGATACTTAATATAACGTTTGTTCCTTTTTCACCCCGAATCAGCTTTGCCGCATCATCCATGGAAAGATCTTCCGTCTCATTACCATCAATTTTAATAATTTTATCACCACTCATAATGCCAGCTCGTTTCGCAGGTGAATTTTCCATGGGAGATATTACAGTAAGTTGTTTCTCTCTTTTTCCGATTTGAATGCCGACCCCACCATATTTGCCTTTGGTTAACATTTCAATACCACTTTTTTCTTCATTTTCAAGATATACAGTGTAAGGATCAAGCTCAAGAAGCATATTATCAATGCTCATTTTAGTAAACGCATCCAGATCAATATCATCCACATAATTGGTGATCAAATGACGGTATACATCATTCATCAGGGATTGATTCTTCCGGACCTGCTTGTAAATATCCTTGTTACCCGTACCCGCAAATACTGTGGATAGGATCAAGTATATTCCTATACAGATACTCTTTTTTCTAGGGTGTATCATTTAAGCAATTTATTGTTTTTTCCCATATCGTACCATGAATTCCTTCAATGGTACCGGTTCCGTCAATTATGATGAAACGATTGGGGTACCTATGTGCCAATTTAAGGTATTGTTCCCGTACTTTTTCCTGAAATTTTAAACCAGCGCTTTCAATTCTGTCCGGATTCAAAGTACCGGATCTTTTTAATCCTTCTTCTGAACTTATATCAATATAAAATGTAAGATCCGGGTCTAATGCATAGGTGGCAAAAGTATTAAGCTGGATCAAATAATCAACATCCAAACCTCTCCCACCACCCTGGTAGGCCAGGGTGGAATCCTGGTATCGATCAGCAATCACACAGGTGCATCTTTCCAGAGCAGGCAGAATCGTATCTTTCGTTAATTGCGCACGGCTGGCTGTCATGAGCAGGGCTTCTGCCCGCGCCGACATGGTTTCAGAACGAGTTTTTAACAAAATATTTCTAATTTCTTCGGAGATGGTGGATCCGCCCGGTTCCCTGACCAGCATAGAATCAACACCCTCTTTTTCGAGTTTATCCATAAGCAGTTGAACCTGGGTGGATTTTCCACACCCGTCAATACCCTCAAACGAAATAAACAGGCCTTTATTTGAAGTAGACATTTCGGTCATTTTTTCCTACAAGAATAACGCATTCTCCTCTTGGAGTGTTTATTGAAAAATACGTGCATAATTCTGAAAGAGTTCCCCGTTTTATTTCTTCATGGAGTTTCGTGAGTTCACGGGCTACTACAGCGGGGCGATCTCCACAAATGCCATATAATTGTTTCAATGTTCTTAAGAGCCGTTTAGGAGATTCATAATAGATCAAAGTGGCCTCTTCACCGGCGACTCGTGATATGCGTTTCTGGCGCCCCTTTTTTGGCGGCAGAAACCCCTCAAATATAAACCGATCTGTGGGCAAACCGGATGCAACGAGGGCCGCCAGGAGTGCACTAGCTCCCGGGACAGCTTCAACAATAATGGAATGATTTAAAACTTCCCGAACAAGACGATAAGCAGGGTCGGATATGCCTGGCGTACCCGCATCGGTGATAACAGCACAATCCTTCCCACTGTTTAAATGGTCCACAATTTTTGGTATTCGCGAAAAACGATTATGCTCGAAATAACTGACCATGGGTGTTTTGATACTGTAATGGGCAAAGAGTTTTTTTGAATGGCGTGTATCTTCGGCTGCGACCAAAGGAACATGTTTCAGTACTTCAACCGCCCTATAAGTGATATCACTGAGATTACCAATGGGTGTGGAAACTAAAAACAGTTTACCGGCAGGTTGTGCCACAATTACAGTCTGGCAAGTGCATTTCTCATCATGGAAATGCCAGTATCAATCTCTTTTATGTTGATATTCAGGTTAGGCCTGAACCGAATGGATCTGTGCCCAGAGCCAAGAACAAGCGCCCCTTCTTCTTCTAAAAAATTCGTTAATGTGTCTCGTTGTTCTCCGGTGGGAAGATCATACGCACAGAATAATCCTTTGCCCCTGGCATTGGAAACCAGGCCTTCGTGGCCATCCTGCAGTTTCAGTAAGGATGTTAATAAATATTCACCATTCTCGGCAGCCTTTTGTACAAGATCTTCCTGCTCAATGACTTCCAAATAAAGAGTAAAACGCACCATATCTACAAGATTACCGCCAAAGGTTGAATTTATCCTGCTGGATTCTTTAAAAACATGTCCTTCAACTTCATCCAGACGTTTGCCGGCAAACATACCGCAGCACTGGGTTTTTTTCCCAAAGCTCATAAGATCCGGCTCAATTAGTTTGCAATGAACTGTACATTCATTAGCACACTTTGGCTCACAAAAATGCTGGTGGGCCCACATTTTTCCTGTAATTCCAACCCCGGTTTGTACTTCATCAAAATTCAATAGAAAGTCGTGTTCTAAAGACAATTCTTTTAAGACTTTCAGATACTCAGGCCTGAAATGATTGTCACCGCCTTCCCCCTGGATGGGCTCTAAGATCATACAGGCAATATTATCAGCCTGCTCGCGTAGTATACCTTTTATTTCCTGGATTGATTGTTCTTCTAGAGCCTGAACGGCTGCCATATTCTCTTCATTCATGGGAAAGACCATAGACGGGTTTGTAACACGAGGCCAATTAAATTTCGGAAAATACTGCACTTTTCTGGGGTCTGGAGAATCGGTTAGTGACATGGTATAACCCGACCGTCCATGAAAACAGTCTTTTAAATGAATGACCTGGCCGCCACCTTCTGGTTTTCCCTGCTGAAGATTTTTCCGTACTTTCCAATCAAATGCAGTCTTAAGGGTGTTTTCTACAGCAAGCGTTCCGCCTTCAATAAAAAATGAGTATGGTAGATAATCCGGCTGGGCTACCCTGCCAACAGTATCTACAAATTCCGCCATCTCGGGAGAATAGATATCTGAATTCGTTGGTTTATTAACAGCTGCTCTGGTTAATCGATCCTTATGCTCGAGGATGTATGGATGATTGTAACCGATGGACATGGAAGCAAACATGGAAAAAAGATCCAAATATTGCTTCCCCGTTTTCCCATCGACGAGCCATGACCCATGACTCTTTTCAAGATCTATAATAGGTGACATACCATCGGCCAACATATATTGACCTATGGTACGCCTCGTATCTTTAAAACTGATTGCCATTCGAGTTCTATTTACCCATCAATATCAAATTCTATCCCCTGAGCCAAGGGCAGGTCGGTTCCCCAGTTAATTGTATTGGTTTGGCGTCGCATGTATTGCTTCCAGCTGTCAGAGCCGGATTCTCGGCCTCCTCCTGTTTCTTTTTCACCTCCAAATGCGCCTCCTATTTCTGCGCCAGATGTGCCAATATTAATGTTGGCGATGCCACAGTCTGAACCAACGGAAGATAAAAAGTGTTCGGCATGTCTTACGTTCAGTGTGAACATGGCTGATGAAAGCCCCTGGGGAACATCATTATGCATATGAATTGCTTCATCCAGTGTGTCAAAGGTCATCAGATATAGTATAGGTGCAAATGTTTCTTCCTGAACTATATCCCAATCGTTTTCAGCCTTAATGATTGTGGGTGTTACATAATATCCTGTCCCATCAAGAATAGTTCCTCCATATAGAATTTCACCGCCTGACGCTTTGGCACGATCAATCGCATTAGTATAGTCCTGGACAGCGCCTTCATTAACCAGGGGGCCCATTAATGTTCCATAGTGCAAAGGATCACCAATAATGACCTGCTGATAAGCATTAACAAGCAGCTTCTTAAGTTCTTCATACCGTGAGCTATGAATAATAACTCGACGGGTACTGGTGCATCTCTGACCAGCCGTACCTACCGCGCCAAATACAACTGCAGGTACTACCATATCCATATCTGCCGTTTCATCCACAATGATGCAATTGTTCCCTCCCAGTTCAAGGATGGTTTTACCAAAACGTTTTGAAACAGTTTCACTCACGTGACGGCCCATTTTGGTTGAACCGGTAAAAGACACGAGGGGTATCCTTGGATCATTGATCAAAGTTTCACCAATTATGGATCCCCGGCCTATCACTACACTGAAAATATTTGGTACATCGTTGATGGATAATACTTCATTACAAATGTTCTGAATAGCCACTGCACAAAGGGGTGTAGAAGATGATGGTTTCCACAGGGTTGTATTCCCGCAGATGGCCGCAATAAATGCATTCCAGCTCCAGACAGCTACAGGAAAATTAAACGCGCTGATCACTCCCGTAATACCCAATGGGTGCCATTGTTCATACATCCTGTGATCTTTCCGCTCTGAATGCATGGTTTTTCCATACAACATCCGGGACTGACCTACAGCAAAATCAGCAATATCAATCATTTCCTGAACTTCACCATCCCCTTCCTGTTTTATCTTCCCCATTTCCAATGATACCAGGCTCCCAAGCGGATCTTTATAGTCTCTTAAGGCATCTCCCATTTGTCGTACCAGCTGACCCCTTTCCGGTGCAGGAACCTTTCGCCACTCATTAAAAGCTTCAAGTGATTGTTTAACTACAGACTCATAATCTTCAGTATCGCATTGGTAAACAGATGAGATCAATTCAGCATTGCCAGGATTGTAAGATTCTATTTGTCCTTCACTGCGTGTTTTGCTCCATTCTCCTGGACCGGCACAGGCTCCATAATTTTCTGCTTCAATCCCAAGTGTTTTTAAGAAATCCATGAACTATAATCCTTTTACAACTGATCTGATAGCATCAGACAGTGTATCAATCTGGGTTTCATTAATAGTAAGTGCAGGTGCCAGGCGTACCGTAGAATGATGCGTTTCCTTAGCATATACACCGTGATTCAGTAAATTGACCGAAACTTTATGACCATCCAGATGGGGTTCATCATACATTTCAAAGGCAGTTAATAGTCCCCGACCCCTGACTTCTTTTACCTTATCTGGATATTCTTCTTTGATAGCATTCATATTATCGATCAATCGTTTGCCTTGTAATTTTGCATTTTCCGCTAACTTCTCATCGACCAGAACTTTGATGGCATAGGTTCCAACAACGGAAGCCAGTGGATAGCCTCCAAAGGTGGATCCTTCACTGCCTGGCGTCAATACATCAATCACATCTTTTCGTCCTGCAACAAAGGATACTGGCAATATTCCACCGCCTGCGGCCTTACCACATCCCATCAAATCAGGCTTAACACCTAATAGCTGGTGGGCAAAATTGGCACCTGTTCTGCCAAACCCGGTTTGCACTTCATCCATAGCCAATAGCACATTGTGTTTTTTACATAATTCAGAAACTTTTGGAAAATAATCTTGATCAGGAACTATCACACCAGCTTCACCCTGGATAGGCTCTACTATAAAACTTGCGATCTTTTCCCCTTTCTTTTCAAATAGGGCTTCAAGTGCATCATAATCATTGTAAGGCACAAGTTCGATTCCCGGGACAAAAGGACCGAATCCATCCTTGGAATCTGGATCATCAGACATGGAAACTGCAGCAACGGATCGTCCGTGAAAATTGCCTGTTGCCCCTACAATGATACATTCATTATCTGGTATTCCTTTTTTATGATACCCCCATCGTCTGCTGATCTTAAATGTTAACTCCCAAGATTCAACACCAGCAACCTTTGGAACAACCTTATCCATTTCGGTGATGCCCGTGGCAGCAAGGAGAAATGCGCTCATGTATTTGTGGCGGATGGAGCGTGGAACTGTGGGCAGTTTTTCTTCAGTAATATGCTTTACAACCGCATCCACTATGGTTTGGTTGAGCTGGCCCTGGTTCACAGCAGAATAACAGCACAGACCATCAATGAGTTCAGTTTCAATATACTTTTTTACATCATCAGGATGAGGCCTTCTAACTATTAGCGTTGATGAATCCTTCACCGTGGAAACAACAACATTTTCTAAGGGCGCATAATTCTGACCCCCTTTTTCATTTTCTATGGATTCATGCTCGGCCGGGGTCAGGTCTCCGATCCGGATTCCATTGACAGACAGGTCATCCCCATAGCCTGCGATTGTGACAGAAGTCATTCGCTCACTTTCCTGATTTTGTGTGATAAAAAGCCTGGAAACTTAAACATGAAATCTTTCAGTTTTGATGGTAATAAGTGAAGAAAATACTCGAAATTATCGCGGCAATGGTTCCTCAAGATCAGCTACAATAAATGACATGATAGCCATAGCTGCAACGCACCGGTTGAATTCATAAAAATCAACTTTATCAAAGGTATCCGCATTGGTGTGGTGATACCAAAAATATTTCGATCCATCCACTTTCAGGGACATGACAGGTACCCCTTCGTCATTGAGTGGTGAAACATCCGCTGCCCTGCCGCCTTTAGAAAGTGTATGAGCTTGAATCGGCTTCATTAATTGATGAATATCTGCAATAATCTCCCTGGCTGCATCACTGCCTGTAAATCCAAATCCTTCCGGTGCAAAAACCCCTCCATCGGATTCAATCGCCAACACATGGTTTTCCAACTCATCCATGTGCATATCCCGATACGCCTGGTTTCCTTTTCCACCATTTTCCTCATTGGTCCACATGACACACCGAATGGTCCGTTTTGGCTTTAATCCCAATTCTTTGATTAATCGAACCGCCTCCCAGGCTGCAATGCACCCCCCACCATCGTCATGGGCTCCCTGGCCCACATCCCAGGAATCGATGTGCCCGCCCACAACAACAATTTCATCCGGATGGGTTGTTCCATTAATTTGTCCTATCACATTGCGTGACCAGCGATCCGCTGCCCTTTTTGCTTCCATTTCCAACTTCAAAATGATTTTTTCGCCCCGATCATANAACCGTCCCAGCATCATGGCATCTTCCATAGTCAGTGCCGCATGAGGAATTTTTTTAATATTTTTCTCATACTTCATAACACCGGTATGAGGCGTATTCATGGACCAGGGACCAATGGATCGAATCAAACTTGCAACTGCACCNTGTTTTGCCGCTGCGCCTGCACCAGAATAACGATAGCTCACAGTTTGACCATAGCTTACAAAAGGCGCATTAAACAATACAATTTTACCCTTTGCTTTCTTCGACCTGTCTTCCAACTCTTTAAAATCATCAACAACCATTACTTCTGCTACAATTCCAGCCCTAGGGGTTGCAATACTTCCCCCTAGACCCAGCATAGTTAAATCTTTTTTAAATGGTTTAAGAAGGGTTATCGATTCTTTACCCCGGATCCAGGCAGGAACCTTTACCCGTTCTCCCTGGACATGAACCAGGCCATCCTTTTTCATTTCCTTCAGGATCCAATTGATTGCATTTTCCAAATTTTTTGAACCACTGAGCCTGGGACCAAAGGTATCGCATAAATACGCCANGCGATTATAAGCTGTACTGTCAGACAGGGCTTTGGATATGATAGAGAGTGATGCATCTGTATACCTGTCTTTGATGGAGTTACCCAATATGAAAGAGAGAGAAAACAGAATAGGCAGTATGGGTCTAAATAGCATAACGCTCCTTTAATTAATTTCCTATTATTCCAATAATTTGATACACTAAAAGATATAAGTCTGTTATTTCCAATGCCCCATTCATATTCAAATCAGCTGGATTAAATGCAAATTCCAAAATACTCTGGTACCCTTGGATATGGTCAGCCAGGATAAGAATATCAACTACGTCTGTTTTTCGGTCAAAATTGATGTCTCCAAGAATATAATGAGATATTTTCCAATCCCAATATAGAACATTAAGTGAGTCTAAGGGATTTAATGTTAATGGTGCATTATTCACATTTATATCCATATATAATGAATCTTCAGAATTATCCGGATCTGCTACGCGAATAAATGCAGAGATAGCTGGTGTACCATATGGAGTGCATCGAGTATCAGCTCCTGTGACATTTGCAGCCATTAAAGATGCCATAAGTTTTTCTTCAAATGTACCATACTGTGTTAGGAAGGCCGCTTCCATATCATCAAGGATAGATTGCCCGAGCAATATATTCCCTTGGATCGCATAATTTTCACCCAGCTTATGGCCTTTGAAATCAAAGCAATTTTCTCCTGTAAATCCAGCACTCCTTCCGCCATCGATCAAATCGATGATCCCATATTGTCTTATTGTTGGATTATTCTCTGCGTCGTTCTCCACAAGCCAATCAATAATGTTTTGAGGAGAATAACCCTGGTCCATCAATGATGCAGCGCTATCTTGATTGATCGCATTCCAATAAGATTGCGTGTGAATCGCGCCGACTCCAGGATGTATATCACTGATAATGATCGATCCTTGAATACATGAAGCTCCGGCACTACCCACCTCTCCGGTAATGGTATCAACTGCAACAATGGAAAACGTATCCTGTGATACTAGGATTCTCGTTGAAACAATAATTAAAAAAAGAAGTGTCTCTCGCATTTTCTAAATAAGATGCATGGATTTTAGGCCAAATTTAACAATTCAGCATTAAAAATTATTTCTAAGAAAAAAGGGAAGCGTGTCTCAAGTGGGTGACCAGCTTCCCTTTTCCAGGAGGTAACACAGTAAAAATTTATAGAGTGAAGTTAAGGACCAACCAAGGTTGAAACCTGTGACAGGGGTCACATAAAAACATTTCAGGATTGAACGTCTAAATTTTCTTTTTTCTGTTCAATAAACGAAATGATCTCATCGGCTACATTCACATTAGAGCTCGATTCAATCCCCTGAAGACCTGGGGATGAATTCACTTCCAATATCAATGGGCCGCGATCAGACCGCATCAGATCAACACCTGCAACGGAAAGGCCTAATATATTAGATGCTTCTGTGACGATATTCATCTCTTCATTGGTGAGTGCAACTTTTTCTATCCTGCCTCCACGGTGAACGTTTGATCGGAATTCTCCATCTGGTGCAGTTCTTTCCATTGCAGCAACTACTGTGTTACCCACCACAAATGCTCGAATATCAGTTCCACTGGATTCCTTGATAAATTCCTGGACCATGATATCTGCATCCAATTGCCTGAATGCACTCATCACAGATTCGGCAGCTTTTCTTGTTTCCGCAAGCACGATACCCTGCCCCTGGGTACCCTGGAGTAATTTCATAATCAGAGGTATACTCCCAACCGTTTCTATAACACCTTCAATATCTTTTGTATGGCTGGCAAAGCCGGTCACTGGCATATTGATACCAGCTTTTGCCAGAATCTGTAAAGATCGCAGTTTATCCCTTGAATTTGAAATTGAAACAGACGAGTTCACGCAGTAACTGTTCATCATCTCAAATTGCCTCACTACTGCTGTCCCATAGAATGTATTGGAAGCACCTATCCTTGGAATGACCGCATCCGGCCTGCCCAGGGATTCACCCCCATAATACACCGTTGGTTTTCGAGAAGTGATATTCATATAACACCGCATGTAGTCAATAACTCGTATGATATGACCTCGTTTT
The DNA here is from genome assembly GCA_002717915.1 of Fidelibacterota bacterium. Classification (GTDB taxonomy): domain Bacteria; phylum Fidelibacterota; class Marinisomatia; order Marinisomatales; family UBA1611. The sequence goes on from PBCV01000021.1 coordinate 10,645, forward strand.
TGTCCCGCTTCCAGTAACCGGCTTGTTGAATATAAATTTTTATTCCTGGAAAGAATGAAAATATTCATGATGGCTTCTTCCGATCTGCACCTGTCAGATATGATTTATGAGAATGGATGATATGTTTTTTCTTTAAACTGTTTCTGCCGATCAACATCGGGTATGTCATACCCGTTCTTCTGGTAAGGGTAATTTCCGTTTTCCAGGATTGATTCCCTAATCTGATTTTCATTTGAATCATGGGTCGTATTTCCGAATCGCCAAATGAATTTGTTATTTTTTTATAAGAGGTAACACGTGTATCAACATGGAGACAGTCCCGAAATTGATAAATACGAAATTTTATCCAGGTCTGACCCTTTTTCCTGTATTCCTTTACATGCGTTGCATGTAGAGCAGATGAACTGGCACCCGTATCTATTTTTGCTTTAACAGAAAAATTATTATAGTTTGGAAAATAGACCCATTCCCGCCATCCTAAGGGAATAAATTTTTTTCCATTAATACTGTGATTAGATTGTTTAGCCATCATACGGCCAAAGGAATGGAAGAAAAAATAGGGGTAAAACGTTTATGTTGGGCTCAACCGCCTTCCTGCATATTAGGGTCTACCAGCCTGTCCAATGGAGGGAGATTTATAATTTCCCTGCTGAAATAATCTGCAATGGTGGAAATAATATCGCTGATGCTGATCAGCCCAACCGGAACCATGGAATCATCAACAATGGGTACATGACGAAACCCTCCTATATGCATTTTATTCAATGCATAAGCCAGGGGGTCTTCAGGAGCAAGATATTCCGGGTTCTCAGTCATGAACTCATCTACTGTGACCAGATCCAGATCAAACCCTTTCCCAGTCACTTTTAAAAGAATATCCCTTTCTGTGAGGATTCCAGACAGGGTTCCATTTTCAACAATGAGCAGGCAGTTCTGTTTTTCCTGCTGCAGCTGGTGCAAGGCATTCTTTAAACTAGTTCCGATTTCTGCAGTAAGAGGAGCTTCCAGGCCCAGGGATGAAATCGGATCCTGGATCCGCACAGCTGTACTCATTTCAGGATCGTCTTCAGATGCTTCAAGCCCTTCCATCCACTGGTCTTCATCTTCGGAACCAATATGAAAATCAATATACATGATTGCGAATATATAAGGTCAATTCATCAAAATCAACAGCGTTAATTATCTTTAGCGCTGTGTTCTAATTGTACAGCAGTCCCATAGGCCAGAAATTCCGCCATACCAGACATAATTGTAGATGTAGTGAATCTCATGCATACAATTCCATTTGCACCCAATTTTTCTGCTTCAGCCTTCATCCTGTCCAGGGCCTGTTCCCTGGATTCTGCCAGCATTTTTGTATATTCATGGACTTCTCCTCCAACAATGTTTCTAAGGCCTGCAAGAATATCATTGCCTATATGTCGGGCCCGGATTGTGCTGCCCTGGACCAGTCCGAACGTTTTTACAATACGATAATCTGTTAGTTGATCTTGAGTTGTGATCAGCATACTTTATTTTTCCACGTGTTTTGCATAATATTTGTCTTCCTTGTTCATCAAACGATCAACCAATACTAGTATGAACAATGAAACAATTCCTGTGACAAAGGAGATTTTTATAAATTGGACATTATGTTTAAATAACTCAAGATAGAGATTTAGGATCTGGATGAAAAAAAGACTAAACCCAGAATACCCAATTATTCTTAAAAGAAGCCTGATCGTAGCCATACTCTTAAATTACATATAAGAAATATTAAAAGGATTATAAAGATATCAAGGGTGCAATAAACTAAATGACTCAAAACGCTTTAATAAATGAATTTGATAAAATAATACGATGGCCTAAAAAACAATCTGATAAGACATATATTATTGAATTTTTATCATCGAAATTTGAATGTGATAAACAATATTCTGAAAAAGATGTTAATGTAATTATTAATCGCTATCAATCTTTCAATGATGTACCATTACTCAGAAGAGAATTAATCTCTAGACAATACTTAGCTAGAAAAGATGATGGTTCCAAATATTGGAAAATTAAATAGATCCGCTGATTGGTGAAGGTTGAAATGAATCAAGTTCCTTTTTAACATAAATCAGATCAATGAGTTATTATAAGTGATTGAATTATTTACTCTACCATAACTTTCTCATCAGTCGGGGTGGGGAGATTCGAACTCCCGACCTCGTCGTCCCGAACGACGCGCGCTAACCGGACTGCGCTACACCCCGAATCTTAGAATATATATTTTACAAGAGCAAATCCGCCAAAAAGTAAAACAGTAAAAGCGATTGCCAGTAGGTTAAAATACTTGTCAATAAATTCCCGGATGGGTTCACCATAGGTTTTAATTAAAAATGCAACCAGGAAGAATCGGGCACTTCTGCTCACAGTTCCCGCAAGAATAAACATAGGAAATTTGATATTGAACGCACCGGCACTGATGGTAAATAACTTAAATGGGATTGGTGTGAATCCAGCTGTAAAAATGATCATGAAATTATACTCATCATACAGAGATTTGATATTTTCAAATGATTCGTATGTGAAACCAGGGATATGATCAAAAAAAAACTGGGCGAAACTTGTGAACACGTTGGGTTCTGCCCACCATACCCATAATCCGATCCCATATCCAAGAGCAGCACCCAGAATAGAACAAACGCTGCAAATCAGTCCAAAGTACAAAGCTTTTTCTCTCTTGCCCAGCGCCAGCGGGATCAGCAATACATCCGGGGGAATTGGAAAAAATGATGCTTCTGCCATGGACATTACACCCAAGGCAGCCGGCCCCGAGGGTTTATCAGCCCAGGACAGAACCCATTCGTAGATTTTCCGAACAAAGGACATAGAGGTTAGTTCCTATAAAAGATTCCTATAGCAGACATCACTTCCCTCTGGAGCGTCCTCCCGGAAGGACGATTCAATAAACGGCTATCAGCAACCATGGCACTTGAACCTCCTCCATCCAGGTTTAATGCTTCATCACAATTGAACTGTTTCATCATGACAGCCAACTCTTCCAGATAAACACCGCGGCTCTCCGGCTGCCTGCCATCCACAATCATCAATATAAGGTTATTGTCCTTTGTATAGCCAATGGCAGATCTGGGCTGTATTCCAGCTACAGGCGTATTAAAAAACACTTCATCTTCAGTCGTGACATTAATTTCACCATCGGATATCAGTACAGGACCAGCATGAACTGCATCCCGGACATTCCAATGATCTGCCGAATGAAATGGAAGCGAATCGAGTGGAAATCCGGGACGATTATTCAATGGGCTTTGCCATTCAAAAATAGAATCATTATAAGTTGAACACCAGGCGATATCAACAGAACCATCGTATTTTACACCAAATGCACCCCGGGAGATAAAATAGCGTTCAGAATCCCGAAATACAGATGGGCTGGCCGGTTCTTCCAGTGTTCCCCGCGTTTTTAATAAACCTACATGCTGAGCCGGGTTCTTATCTGCATTGAAATAGCCGCCATTCATTACCAGACGTGCACCTGTTAATTCTAAAAATTGCAGTAGAGATTCTTTACGGTCAATATCAGTTGATGATAAAACCCGTACGGAAATATCATCATCTGAAAGATCAATTTTCGCCGCCCATGCCTTTAAGGGAATCTCTTTATTGCTACCTTGATATACCAGAATACCACGGGGCAGATCCAGGTCGAATTCTGTCCAATTCATTTGGATTGTTTCTTTTTTGATAACAGTCCTGCAAGCAACAATACATGCTGCTAGAAGTAAGAGATGTTTCAAGAGGTTAATTGAGATTTGAAATATTCTTAATTTTAAACTTCTTGGAGCCAATGATAGTTCCATCTGGATCCTGCACATCGACCCGCCACCGCCCTACCTGGTGGGATAAAATTGTTTTTTTCGTCCAGGAACGATAAATATTTGATTTTTTAACATTATACCTCACCTGAGTCATGATCTGATCTTCATAATACCAGACATGTTTTACTTCTTTCTTTTCACCCGTATTTTGAATGCGGGTGTAGCAGTAAAGAGAATCCACGTTATTGGTAAAAACAACATCCGCACCAACGGGTGTTCTCTTATAAATACTTTTACAAATTTTAATGTCTTTTATCTTTAAAATATCCGAATCATTCTGTAGGGTAGGATTTTCAACAGGTTTAGGTTTGGGTTTTTCGATTCGTTTTGGTTGTTGTTTAACATTCAGAATATCTTTTTCTATACGATCAGAGTCGAATGTTAAAGGTTTGGGTTTAAGAGTCGTTTTCAATGGTTCTACGGGTGTTAAATCGATGTCTTTTTTATCGGGAAATGTTTGTACAGCTACAAGGTTTGGTTCATCATTTACAGCTAAATCCTGATGTACCACCATTGTTTTCCTGTCCGATAACATAAATATCATGTAGATCAGGCCAAGTGGAATGGATGCCTTGGGAACTCTCATCCATATTGTGGCCATGATCAGAATAAACAGGGTAAGGCTAATAAAAATGAATTCTGTATTGAACATGGGCGAATTCCAGACGTGGAATTTACTTTTTTATTCTAAAAATAAAGACTCTTTCGAGTCTTTTTAAGTCGGAGCGACAGGATTTGAACCTGCGACCCCCACAACCCCATTGTGGTGCGCTACCGGGCTGCGCCACGCTCCGAAAATTATTTAGCAATAATGGATAATATGCCTACCAGGTCTTCCTTTATCTTTTTCAGGATCACTTTTTGCTTCTCGTTTAAGGATTCAGACTGCACTCCACTCTCCGGGATACCTTCTTTACCTGATAGTACAGCCCGTGCTCCATCAATTGTGAATTTTTTATTATATAACAGATCCTTTATGTTCAGAATCATTTCAATATCTTTCTGGCGGTAGGTCCTATTTCCTGCCCGATTTTTAGGCGGCTTTAACTGTGAAAACTCCGTTTCCCAATACCTCAATACATAGGCCTTTAATTGGGTGAGTTCACTCACTTCTCCAATTGAATAATAAAGCTTTTTTACCTTGGGTTGTACTTTTGCCACAAACGATATTACTTAAAGTTATACTTTAAAATAACGAAGATAGAAACCTTGTTCAAGAGAAATGTATTATGTTATCTATTCTGGTAGGTGGAATATAATTCTGCTAACAGGAGCGGAGTTTTTTCCATCAGGTTTGGTGGTTCTACCATGGCTACCCGCATTTGTGTTTTTCCTTTTTCTGGTTCTGAATAAAACCCATTCATGGGTGCCAGCAACAAGGTATAGGTGTTTCCGTCCAGTACCACTTTGCCCTCGGATGCGCAATAGTGTACAAATGCACTTGCAATAAAGGATGGATCACAGATATTTTTAAAATCAATGATAAAATAGATGGCAGCTTCCGGTTCAGTCACAATCAACCCGGGAATTTCTTTGATCAGGTTCTCTCTTAAAGGAATCATTATGGACCTGTAATAATTCTGTTGAATTTCATACCATTTCTGGATGTCTTCATGGGTTTCATGGGCCAGGGCTCCGAATATTTCCTGCCCCAGAGCATTGGCACACAGGTTTGCAGTGTATTCTGATATTGCTTTAGTATGGAACTCCTCATTATCTGTAATCAAACTACCAATGCGCAGTCCGCACGCATTCCAGACCTTTGATGAAGATTCAATACTGATCCGAATACCGGAAACTCCAGGAACATCCTGTTCAGATAGTGCCCATATACTGGATGGTTCTTCTTGTCCGTAATGCAGGGGCCGATATGCCTCATCACTGACCAGCCATAAGCCATGCTTCACGCAGAGCCGGGCAAGTTCTAATAGTGTACCCTGTGATAAGAACTGACCCGTAGGATTATCAAAGGGAATTACAAGCAGAGCTGATGGGAGATTCTTTTCAATGCATGATTCTATTGAATTCAGGTCCAAGCGTGCAAATGTTCCATCATCATGGATTTCCCGGTCTGAAGTAACCATTGGGATGGAGAGGCGTTTACCGAATTCTATATAATTGGTATAGGCTGGATCCAACAACATGAGCGGTCTTGGTGCAGATGGACCACAAACACCAAGCATCATTAGTTCCATAGCTGCGGACCCTCCATCCGTAACCATACTGAAGAGGTTTGATGTATCAATTCCTTCTGCGGCGATTATGTTAAGAAAAGCAGCCCTGACCTCCTGGGTACCAGCGCTGGGGGTATATTTTACTATACCGTCAGAAAACCTTGAATTTCCCAGTTCATTCATTCGTTTCTGCATGGCGGGATGCATGGGCAGGGATACATTGCCAATAGCCAGGTTCACAACCTGGATCGAATCCTTATCTATTCTTTGAGAAAAAACGATCTGTGCCTGCCGAATTACGGAGGGTATCCGATTTTGAAAGTGCAGGGATAATTCTGGCATCATGATTTAATATAATTTATAAAGATATATTAATAAAAAACGGTGAAAATGCAAAAGAATCGCAGTTTCACCGTTTGTATTTATAGTGATTATGGAACCTAAAAGCGACGTTTTTTAAACGGTTTTCCTCTGCCTCTATTTCCATCGTGGCGCGGCCGCTTGGGTCTTTCAACGTATCCTTCCGGTTTTTCCAACAGGGCTTTCCGACTGAAGTCGAGCCTGCCCTGGTCATCCACCTTGATCAGTTTTACACGAACTTTATCCCCGCGTTTCAAAACATCTTCAACTTTTTCGACACGGTGCCACTCCAGTTCTGAAATATGGACCAAGCCTTCCCGGCCCGGAGCAAACTCAACAAATGCTCCAAAGGACATAAGTCGACTTACGGTAGAATCAAATTCCATTCCAACTTCCGGTTCAAATGTAATAGCTTTAACCAATTCTACAGCTTCGTTGCATTTTTCGGTATTGGCTCCGGCGATTGTAACAAGCCCATCATCATCAACATTGACTTCACACTCAGTGTCTTCGATAATTTTCTTGATGTTCTTACCACCCGGTCCAATCAAGGCACCAATTTTTTCAGGATTGATGGTTATAGACAAGATCCGAGGTGCATAGGGAGAAATATCATTTGGTTCTGGTAAGACTTCATTCATTTTTCCCAAAATATGTAATCGACCTTCCTTAGCTTGATCCAAAGCTTTTTCCATAATATCAAACGATACTCCTTCAATCTTAAGATCTAGCTGGATGGCAGTAATGCCATCGGATGTTCCGGCTATTTTGAAATCCATATCGCCTAAATGATCTTCCATGCCAAGAATATCACTCAATATAGCATGACGTTCACCATCCGTGATCAGTCCCATTGCAATACCAGCTACATGGCCTTTTAGAGGAGCTCCAGCACTCATTAAAGATAAGGAACCACCGCATACGGATGCCATAGATGATGAGCCATTGGACTCCATGATTTCTGATACAAGGCGAATTGTATATGGAAAATCATCATAATCAGGCAAAACAGGTTTAATAGCCCGTTGAGCCAAATTCCCATGTCCGATTTCACGACGGCTTGTGAAACCAATCCGGCCAACTTCACCCACACAATATGGAGGAAAGTTGTAATGAAGGTAATAGTTTTTCTTATAATCATCATCCATGCTGTCAACAATCTGCTCACTACTCTTAGATCCAAGCGTGGTAACAACCAACGCCTGCGTTTCACCTCGAGTGAACAGTGCAGAACCATGAGTACGCTCCAGTATATTCGGATCAATAGTGATATCACGAATATCAGTGGTTGAACGTCCATCACTTCTTTTTCCGGTTGCAAGTACCTGTTCACGAAAAGCGGACTTGAACCTATCATTAATGACTGATTTAATGGTTTTTCCTTCATCAGGAAAGGTGTCCTCCAATAATTCAATAATGGCATTTACCATGGAATCTTTAGCTGTTGATCGTTCATGTTTATCAACAATCTTGATAATATCATCAATTTGGCTGCCAATTTTTTCATCAATGGTAGAAACTAGATCTTCATCTGGTTCAGGAATAACAACTTCATCCTTCACAACATCCAGAGTTGACACCAATTCGTTTTGAAGTTCAATGATCTCTTTGATCACTGTATGGGCCTGTTTTAATGCATCCAGAATTTCTGTTTCAGAAATACAATCTGCTTCTCCCTCAACCATGACAATAGTTTCGCTGTTTCCTGAAACGACCATTTCCATATCTGAGTCTTCCAGTTCAGTTCTGGTTGGGTTCACCACGTAGGCACCGCCCACGCGTCCAACCCGTACCGATGCGATAGGGCCATTCCAGGGAATGGTGGAAGCCATCAAAGCTGCAGATGCGCCTACACCAGCTAATACATCAGGATTATTTTCGCCATCACTCTGTAAAACAGTAATCATGACCTGGGTCTCATTTTTAAACCCTTTTGGAAACAATGGCCGAATAGGTCGATCTGTAACCCGACTGGTTAAAACTTCATGTTCTCCCGGTCTTGCTTCTCGTTTAAAAAAACCGCCAGGAATCTTTCCCCCAGCATAATGTTTTTCACGGTATTCAACCTGTAGTGGGAAAAAATCAAGATCTTCCCGCGGTTCTTTAGACGCATTGACTGCAGCCAATACAGTTGTCTCTCCATAGGTTACCAGAACGGAACCATTACTTTGACGGGCTATTCTACCCGTCTCTAATCGCATTGTTTTTCCAGCGATTATTCTTTCTTTACTTTGCATTTTCTTTCTTCTTCTTTTCTTGTGAGTTCTCTTTTCTACTAACCTCTAATAGACAACTCTTTTATTAAATGTACATACGATTCTGCATTAGCACGCATGAGGTACTTCAGCATTTTCTTCCTTTTGGAAACCAACTGAACCAGGCCACGTCGTGTATGGTGATCCTTTTTATGTTCTTTTACATGTTCTGTTAGTTCCCGAATACGATGTGTTAGTATAGCAATCTGGACTTCAGGCACACCTGTATCCTTCGCACCTTTACCAAATTGCTCAACATATTTCTGTTTCTCTTCCTTTGAGATAGGCATTTTCTTTTTTTCTCCTATTCGTACTTACCCTGTAGCTCAAGGCATCTTAGTTTATCTTTTTGTAATTGTGATTTTAACTCTTCTGGGGAAGGAAATTTCTTTTCATCCCTTATTCTCTCTAAAAACTCTACTCTTATTTCTTTCCCATATAGGTTATCGAGCTCATCATGGAAAAAATGAATTTCCAAAACAAGTTCATGCTCATCAAAGGTAGGCCTAGTTCCGAAATTACACATTCCATACGCCTGAAGTCCAATAATCCTTCCCCGTGTAAAATAAACTCCTGGTTTGGGCATTAACTGGTTTTTCTCGACGGGAACCACATTAGCCGTTGGAAAATTGAGCTCTTTGCCACGTCCAGCACCATGAATAACGGTAGCTATAAATCCAAAGACTGAACCCAATTCAAAATTTGCTCTGCGCACAAACCCATCCTGAATTAATTGCCGTATACGGGAACTGGATATACTATGGCCATCATCTGAAACGGGTTGAATAATTTCTAATCCAATTGAATGGTGCATACAGTATTCATCCAGGAACTGGGGACTACCTTCCCTTTGATTACCAAAATGATGATCGTAGCCGATGATCAAATACTTCGGGTTAAAAAAAGGAACAACGGACTGATCGAGGAAATCCTGCGCAGTTGTTTTGGAGAACGCTTCCGTAAAATTGATAACATACACAAGGTCAATACCCAGAGATTCAACGATTCCCATTTTTTGGTCCATACTCATTATCAGTGACAATTTGTCAGCATTCGGATCCAGGATATGCCGCGGATGGGGGTCAAACGTTACCAGGACTGATGGTACACTGCGAGCATGGGCGTGGTTCACAACAGCTGATAGAATTTCATGGTGACCACGATGAATACCATCGTATGAACCAATGGTTAAAACAGATGAGGGTAAAGGCTCAAAACGTTTTAAGCTGCGGATAATTTCCATGATGCCTGAAACTCTTCAACTGTTTTAGAGTCATCAATTGAATAGGGACCAACCTGCGTTCTGACTAGTGATTTAAGATAGCCAACTGTACCCAGTTTTCCTGCAATATCCTTGCCCAAAACCCTGATATACGTTCCCTTAGAGCAGGTGACTGAAAACGAAAGACTGTGGTCCAAATAGTCCAATAAACCGATGCTTTTTATATTAATCTGAACTGGGTCACGTTTGACTTCAATATTCTTCCTGGCAAGTTTATACAGGCGCTGACCNTTGANNTTTTTTGCAGAANACATGGGTGGAANCTGGCAGGATGTACCCAGAAATGAATCCAGGANCTNATGAATATCATCNGCATTTATTTCNGGTACCGGTTTNGNTTCNATCACNTNGCCTTCCGTATCCAGCGTATCCGTAATTTCCCCAAGACAAATCCTAGCTTTGTAGGTTTTATCTGCACCTGTGATAGATGTGAGTTTCTTGGTATCCTTACCCGTACCGATGATGAGTACTCCTTCGGCAAAGGGATCCAACGTGCCCCCATGACCCACCTTTTTTTCTTTTATTACAGATCGGACTTTTTTTACAACATCAAAGGATGTCCAGCCCACGGGCTTATGAAGGTTCAGGATCATGATCATCTCCATATATTCCCGCATCTTTTAGCAGCTGGTTAATTTTTTTACCATAAATGAAACTTTCATCATGATAAAACCGAAGTTCAGGTGTACTCTTCAACTGTAATTCAGGACTCATATATTTCTTGAATGCTTTCCGTCTTTTGTTGATTTCAATATTGATTTCTTCATCTGTTTTTTTTCGTCCTAATACAGAATAGAATACCTTAGCGGATCGAAGATCTGGAGAGATATCCACGTGGGTAAACGTAACAAATCCCAATNGGGATAGATCTATATTTTTTGTAAGAATACCGCATAAAATATCCAGGACCTGATTAGCTACCCGATCCATGCGGCTATAGGGCTTATTTGAGTTCAACTTAATACTAGTTTACGTTTCACTTCACGGATCTCGTAAACTTCTATNACGTCACCTTCCTGAAATTTTTTAACACCATCAATNCCAATACCNCACTCCAANCCTTCTTTTACTTCTTTCGCATCATCCTTATGGCGTTTTAAGGAATTGATAAGACCCTCAGCTAAAAGTTCGCCTTCCCGTGTGACACGGGCTTTCCCATTTCGAATGATAAGACCNTCTACTACTTTACAGCCTGCAATAAAGCCAATTTTTGGAACTTTAAATTGGGTCAGGACCTCAGCCTTGCCAAGACTGCTTTCAACCTGNTCNGGTTCCAATAGTCCTTCCAGNGCNAGNGTCAATTCTTCCACAGCCTGGTAGATCACATTGTATGTNCNAATATCTACGCCTGCCTGGTTNGCCTGCAGCCGNGCATTGGANCTGACNTGCACGTGAAANCCTATTATGACTGCCTTAGANGCTTCGGCCAATAAAACATCTGANTCNGTGACCATGCCTACGCTTTTATGNATCACTTTAATTCCCACTTCTTCCGTTTTTACTTTTTCAAGGGATTCNGAAAGNGCTTCTACNGAACCATCCACATCNCCCTTGATAATCAAGGGCAGTGTTTTCATNGTACCTTCCTTGATAAGGGATGACATCTGNTCCAGGGAGAAAGCCATTTTCTTNTGTTCTATTTCACGGCGGATACGCTGGCGCTCNCCTGAGATCCGNTTTAATTCTTTTTCATCATCCANAACTGCAAAAAGATCGNCNGCCTGAGGCACCTGCANGTAACCCTGGATNTGNACAGCATCNGATGGNCCCGCTTNNTNCAACCNNNTCCCNTGCTCATTCGTNATGGCACGTACTTTTCCAGGGAAATCNCCNCAAAGAAAAGGGTCACCCACTTTTAAAGTNCCTTTTTGTANAAGGANTGTGCCNACCGGACCTAATCCTTTATCCAATCTAGAATCGACAACGGTTCCCCGTGCATTGCAGTCTTTATTGGNCTTGAGTTCCAGNACATCGGTCTCAAGCAATANACTTTCCATAAGATTATCTATGCCATCTCCAGTTTTTGCACTNATCTCAATATCCTGNACCTTACCTCCCCAGGATTCAGTTAATACTTCATGTTCCGATANGGACCGACGAACTTTTTCAGGATCNGCACCCGGTNTATCCATTTTATTTATGGCCACCACCATGGGGACGCCGGCAGCTTTTGTATGGCTGATGGCTTCAATGGTTTGGGGCATGACNGCATCNTCGGCNGCNACAACAAGNATNACTATNTCCGTCACTTGGGCACCNCGTGCACGCATGGCTGTAAACGCTTCATGGCCCGGTGTGTCCAGAAAGGTCANCTGGCGATCATTNTATTCAANTTTATATGCTCCAATGTGCTGNGTGATCCCGCCTGATTCACCTTCAGCTACTTTGGTTTCACGAATGTAATCTAGCAGACTTGTTTTACCNTGGTCCACGTGTCCCATCACCGTAACGATGGGAGCCCGNGGANTAGCATTTTTAAGATCATCTTCGCTCTTTTCAAGATCAAAAAGGTCTTCACCCACATCTGTGATCTTTTCTGCAATGAATCCGAAATGTTCAGCCAGNAGTTCAATCATAGNCCAATCCANACGCTGATTTTTCGTTACCAGNATCCCAAGTTCAATGCAGATCTGAATNACATCGCTGGANGTTACTTCAAATATCTTCCCTAATTCTTCTACATTTGAAAATTCTGCNACCTGTAAANTTGGCTTTTCAACNGATTCTAAAACTTCATCTTCTTCTTTGACTTTGNNTNTTTTNTGNGATTTCTTCTTNGATTTTGTATCCATCTGGGCCAGAATTCCCTTNACCTTGGTCTTNACCGACTGATGAACTTTCTCTTGCTGTTTTGGTTTTTTANCAGGTGGATGTTTGCTGGTNCCCGCCCCAATTTCAGTTTGGATATCTGAAAGATTGATCGACCTTAATTTTCTAGATGTTTTGAACTTCTTTTTTAACTCTTTGGCTTTCCTGTTTGATGCANTTTTATGGTCTTTCNCNNGANTNNCNTGTTNCCTTTTTCTTGCATCATNTTCTTTTTCTNNTTTGACAACTTNATCTTCTTTTTTAAGTGATTCTTNTTCNAGNCGTTTCTTTTCTTCTANTTCCTTATCGGCTTTTCTTTTAATCTCTTNCTTTTCCANTTCACGCTGTTCTGTCANGGAAAGCAATTTTAGTTTTTTTGCTGATTCCTGTTGNTCTTTTANACGCGTGTCATGAATCTCGCGTCTTACCTNTTCTTTACGAAATCNATCAACCAGCTCCTTATCTTTCGCAAACTCCTCCATGATCATCTGGTGAACTGTTTCATCCACAGGCGACATGTGNCTNGAAACTTCTATNTTNCGGGCTTTGAGAAAATGAAGGATATCCGTATGAGAGATATTCAGATCTTTNGCAATTTGAAAGATTCGGGTCTTGGCCATGATTTATTNNGCACTCTCTGTTACAGGTTCATCTTCTNCANCNNTNTCNTCTTCAGTTTCNTNNCCATCAATTTCTTCCACGNTATCAATNTCTNTGGANTCTTCNGGCTCCGGTTCGNCAGTTTCATTATTAGNNNCGNNNTCAGAANCCTGTTCAANAATANGTTCACNNGCNTGCAGNGCCAGATCAACAGNCTCAACTTCTTCNTCATNTGTCTCTACTTCNCGTTCAANNAATGACTGAACCGCCTCANATATTTCNTCCAATGATTCATCATCAATNCCCTNGGCAGATAACAGATCATCCATNTCTGCATCNAGCANCTCNGANACCACAGTCACTCCAATAGAATTGAGTNATTCAGCGGTCGTTTGATCTACTCCATCAATTTCGGTTAATAATGATTTCTGNTCNTCCTGTATTCTTTCATACTGTTTTACACCATAAGCATCAATCCGGTAATCTGTGATCTTAGATGCCAGATTAATATTCATACCATTTCTACCAATAGCCGCATCAAGANCATCATCNTCAAATAGNGCNACNCAGTANTTCTTNTCATCATCNATGAACAACTGGACCGGCTTTGCTGGAGAAAGAGCCCTNCTCACAAGGATCTCGNCCTGTTCACTGTAATTAACAATATCAATTTTTTCATTATTTAATTCACGAACGATGGCCTGNATCCTNCTGCCCCGCATACCCACGCAGGCACCNACAGGATCGATCCTCCGATCGTTAGAACGAACAATGATTTTGGCTCTTTCACCAGGATGGCGCGCAATAGATCTAATATCAATGATCCCATCCTCAATTTCTGGAACTTCCAGCTCAAACAACTTGTACAAAAAATGATTGTCGCTTCGGGAGACTACAATATCCGGACCTTTAGGCGTTACCTCAACGGATTTTATTACAGCTCGAACCGTTTCTCCACGGCGGTATCTTTCTGAATGAATCTGCTCGCTTTTAGGCATCCGAAGCTCAGCCTGTTCAATATTGATAAAAATACCATCCCGCTGAACCTGGTGCACAACACCAATAACAATTTCCCCAACCCGGTTCGCATAATCCTCGTAAATGTAATTTCGTTCCACATCCCTGAGTCTCTGGGCAAAAAACTGTTTTGCCGTAATGACCAGTCTTCTGCCAAACATTCTTGGATCAATGACTTCTACAAACACATCACCTACTTCCAGGTCTGAAGCATCCGGTTCTTTTTCAATGGCATCTTCCATGGTGATCTCTACCTTATAATCGTCAATTTCTTCCACAATAGTTTTTTCTGCATAAATCTCGATTTCTCCTTTATCAAGATTCACAATACAACTGCAGTTGGACGAATCACCATATTCTTTTTCGATCACATATAGGAATAATTCTTCGAGGATAGTGGCGAGTTCAGAACGTTCAACGTTCTTTTCCCGCGCTATTTCCGAAAAGACTTCAATAAGTTCTCTGTTTACCAAAATATCTCCTGCGCGTTATTTGAACGAAATTTTTACTTTAGCTGATTTGATTTTATCATATGATAAGCTGACATCATGTATACCATCCTTCAATGTAACAGAAGCATCATCTGCATCTACGACTGTTCCGGTTAGAGACCGAACTATTTCACCATCCATAAATGTTACCCTTAACTGACGGGCAATATTTTTTCGGTACTGGAACGGATACTGTAACGGCTGGTCCAGTCCTGGTGTTGTTACCTCGAGTCGAAAGCCTTCAGGAAACCGTGCATCAATCTCATTGGAATCTCTCAGGGATTGGGACAATTGTGTCGTATCATCCAACGTAACAGAACGCTCAGAATCAATGACAACACGAATGTAATTTCCCCGTTTATCTTCGGATACATCCAAAAGGACGTGCCCAGTCGAAAGATGGGATTCAACTATGCTTATCAATGTATCATTCATTTCAAACAAAAGAAAAGCGGGCTCTCACCCGCTTTTCAGCCCGCGATTTTACGGGATATCTATGTGTTTAACAAGTATTTAGCCCACGATATTTCCAAGGATTTCTTCAGCGTCCTGCTTCTGGTCACTGTTGAGATCTTTGTTAGCTAACAACCCATCCACTATGACACGGGCACCCTCAAGATCACCCTGTCTAAGGATCAGGCGCGCTTTCGAAAGTTCAAGCATCCTGTACGTGTGTGCATCCCTGCTTTTTTTCATCCCCTGGTCCAGATAAGAAACTGCACCATCCATATTATTCCCCTGTGCGTCAATATCTGAAAGCATGAGGGCAGCCGATGAAACCATAATATCAACGGGTTGATGATTAAAAAATTCAGTTAAATATTGTTCCGCTTGAGTAACATCTCCCGATTCATATTTCATTTTCCCAAGGTAGTAACCGGCCACAGATGAACTGGGTGTTCCCTCAAATTCATTTAGAACCGTTTCCAATTGAAACTGGGCATTATTTACGTCTCCGCGATCCAAAGCAACTAAAGCCTGCCCAAGTGCAGCACTGGCCTCTAATTTATGCTGTGTCCGTTTTTCAGTCATAACATTATATCCTAATAACACAACAATCAGGCCGATTGCCAACTTCATATAAAGCGACCTGTTTTCTTCAAGGTGGGCCTGGGCCTGGTCAACCGATTCCAGGAATGGATCTCTTTGAATTTCCTTACGGGTGATTTTTTTCTTTGGTTTTAGCATAATTTCCTTTTTTAAATATTCTATTAAATGAATGTACCCTCGGCAGGAATCGAACCTGCATCTAATGCTTAGGAGGCACTTGTTCTATCCATTGAACTACAAGGGCAGACTTTAAAATTACCATTATGGGGTAAACGGTACAAGAAGGTCAAATCCTTATCATTCATGGCTTAATTCTCTTGTCATTAATTTGGCTACAGATTCTTTCGGGTTCGCACCATGAAAAAGAACCTGATAAATGCCCTCGGTAATAGGCATCTCCACTTTATATTTATCCAGTAACTGATGCAGGGATTTTGCCGTCTCAACACCTTCTGCCACCATGCGCATATTGGCAAGAATTTCATCAAGTGTTTTCCCTTCACCGATAAGTTGGCCTACTCTGCGATTGCGGCTGTACCGACTCAGACAGGTAACGATTAGGTCCCCGATACCGCTTAACCCGGAAAAGGTTTTTGGGTTGGCACCCATTGCCGATCCCAGCCTGGAAATTTCTCTCATCCCCCTAGTCATAAGTGCCGCCTTTGAATTATCACCGTATCCAATACCATCACTGATTCCTGCGGCAATGGCAATCACGTTTTTCATGGCACCGCCTAATTCAACACCTCGTATGTCTGTGTTGGTGTAAATACGAAGATTTTCATTGGAAAATAATTCCTGGATCGATTTTGCTGTGTCCAGGTCCTGGGAAGCAGAAACAAGTGTGGTCGGGTATCCAGCGATCACCTCTTCCGCATGGCTTGGACCAGAAAGAGTTACAGTATTACTATAAGAATTATTTAAAACATCATTTATAATTTCACTTACAGTCATTAAAGTATTAATTTCAATGCCTTTTGAAACATTGACAATTATTTTATTATTGGTGAATAGCGGTACCAAATCTTCCACTACATTTCGGATGGATTGCGATGGTATGGCAATTACAATAATATCAGCCGACTCCAGCGTTTCCTGTGCATTTGTAGTAAAGAATACATTATCCGGGAAATGCAGTTCTGGTACGAGGTAATGTACTCTGGTCTTTTTTATATATTCCACCACCGCAGAATTGCGGTGCCACATGGTAACAGTGGCCCCTTTCTGAGCAGCAACAGATCCCAGGGCTCCTCCCCAGGATCCGCAACCTAAAAATGATATATTAGCCACGCTTATTCGGAGTACATTGACTCGATCATATCAGACCAGTTTTCATTGATCTGTTTACGACGGATTTTTAGTGTGGGAGTCAACTCACCATCATCGATAGTAAAATCACGTGGAAGAATTGAGAATGTTTTCAATTGTTCTGGATTTGAAAATTTCCCATTCAATCTGTTTACCTCGGATTGGATCTCAGATTTTACATCATCACTATCGGTAAAATCAGATAGTTCATGCCCGTTTTCTTTTAACACGGCCAACTGTTCCCCAGGATCCTTTGGAATTGAATCGGGTTCCAGCCCAACTTTATCCCGGAGAATAGCACCCACATCCAGCGTAAACAGTGCCGAACAATATTTCCGGGCATCCCCAACCAGAAAACATTGAGATATAACCGGGATGGATTTCATGGTTTCTTCAATAATAAGTGGAGCAATATTTTTTCCCGCAGAACTTACATAGATCTCTTTCTTGCGTCCTGTTATTGAAAGGTAACCATCAGAATCAATTTTGCCTACATCACCGGTATGAAGCCACCCATCGATAATTGTCTCGGCTGTAGCCTGCTCGTTACGATAGTATCCTTTCATTACATGATCACCCTTTAGTAGGACCTCACCATCTCCAGCAAGTTCTACGCGTGTGTCTGGTATGGCTTTGCCTACTGATCCAATCTTATTATTACCCATATAGTTAAGAGTCGCTCCTGCTGTATTCTCTGTCATACCATAGCCCTCATATAGTGGTATCCCTAGATCTTGAAATAATGACAAGATATCAGGATTGATCGGAGCCGCACCGCTGATAGCGAACTTCACATTACTAAATCCTGCAGCTGCTTTTAGTTTTCCTTTGAAAACACTAGATAGACCTGGGATCTTTAAGCCTACCTTTAGTATGGCCTTTGAATCAATGGCAGCTTTCAGGTTTGAATATATTTTTTCATAGATCCTAGGAACAGAAATAAATAAATGAGGCTGCACTTCTTTTGCATAGTCCACCGTATTTAATGGGCTGTCCACGATGTGCATATGCATTGCCCTACGGATCCAGTAATGATTATCAACCAGCTGCCCAAAAACATGTGCACCAGGGAGCCATGAGACATAAAGGTCGCCCTGGTTAAATTTCATTAGGGACAGAATGGAGTCCAGTGAGAATGTCCAATTTCGGTGAACTAACTCGACTCCTTTTGGGTCCCCGGTGGTTCCGGATGTATAAATTAATGAAGATGTATCACCAGGTTCGATTCCCTCGTATCGTGACATAACTTGAGAATCAGTAATATTAGAACCTTTTGAAATAAACTTGTCCCAAGTAATTATCTTTGCATGATCTAGCTGTTCTACACCATCAAAGGTCACAACAAACTCAACCTTATCAAGATTGTCCAATATGGTCAATAACCTATGATTTGGCATTTTTTCTGGTTCATTATTATCATTTGGATTATTGCCTAGAAAAACAATTTTCGAATCAGAATTGCCTACAACCCATTCTACTTCATTTGATGAACTGGTATGGTATACTCCAACAGAAACACTATTAATTAACTGTGTAGCTGTATAACACCCATTCCATTCTTTTCTATTGTAGCTATAAATACTTACTTTATCATTTTTCCCGATACCACAGGCAATGAGAGATTTGGAAATCGCCAAGACTGAATCATAGAATTCGCTCCATGTATCTGTTTGCCATTGGCCTGAGCTATCCTTGATTGATAAGGCAGGTTCATTGCCATATTTCTCAACATTCTGAAGTAAATATTTTGGTGTATTCATCATAATTATTTTCTTGTTGTCTTTTTGGTGAAACTCATTAAACTGAATATCAAGTTTAACTCCACTAGAATTTATATCGAATTCTAACATTTACCAATTCCATGACCTTGACACTGCATTCACTTGACTGATAAGTTCCGCCCCCTGTTTTCTTCATCCATATTGCCGGTGTGGCGGAATTGGTAGACGCGGTGGATTCAAAATCCATTTCTCGCAAGAGAGTGGGGGTTCGAGCCCCTCCACCGGTACAATCTGCATGATTTCAGGCCCTGTTTTTAGCCTTTAAATTTTTCCTTGACTTGTATTAAATAAACCAATACTTTAACCGTTGAAGGTGCTGGTTTGGTACCTTTGGTATGTGGAAGGGGTAGACGTTCATTCTGTCCGAGGTCATGATGAACTCTGCCCCATTTTTTTATTATTATATTGTAATGTTATTGTTTTACTAATAATGTATTAATCTTATTATTATTATATTTATATACATTTAATAATGTGGTATAAGTGAGCATTATTTTCCTAAGAATCAATGACCGTATATATATATATATTACAAAAATGGTACTGCTGAACCGGTATTAAATCCAATTATTTGGATGGTATGAGTTTCAAGGTCTTCTCTGGAACTATTAATAGTTTATTTATGGATATATCCTTTTTCAACTGCAGTCGTCCAATCGTACTGCAGGGAACCGAATGAAGCATACAAATTCTTTGGAATTCCATTAACTCCCTTTCCCCAAGCAAAACCAGAGCTGATGCGTACGATTCCCCAAACAATAACTCTTCTGCCGTTAATCTGCTTGTGATGTGAATTTTAATGCCAAACTGGCCCTTAAGGTATCGGTACAGGGCCAATACGGTGCACACCAAACCGCCTTTCTCAATTGCCAGTGCATTTTTAATGACACTGGAAGATACTGACTGCACCAATGTTTGGTTAATATTGTATTCCATAATGCTGTCAAATGATTTTTGACCTGCAACATGAGATATCCCCGAAATTTCTTCATAGAGTGAATGTTCTATTTCACCCTTCACACCTCCCAATAAGACTATAAAATCACTGGTATCATGGTTCCATTCAACCGATTCAATAGATGAACCAAGCCCTATCACCTGGTGCTGGTTCGGTTCAAGGGCATCCAGTATCCGCGTATCAGCCCTGTGCTTTAAATCAAATGCATGAATGGCTGATTGCTGACCTGCCAGGAAACGGGTATCACCTACATTGGTCATGACTCTTAATTCATCGATATGAGAACCCTGCAAAGCTATTTTACGCACCACATCAGCCACAGAACGAATACCGTAAAAAAATATATCTCTTCCTGTTTGAAGAGATCGCAGTTCTGAAACCTGTATAATACTCTGTTGGGTATCCCCAAAAATCTGTTTCTTTTGAACCTTGGGGTACCCTGCTTTGATCATTTTCTTAATGATGGTAAGCAGAGCGGGTTTTTTAGATGAATGTTTACTCAAACGCTGATGATCAGGCTTGAGGGTAGGACGTTCAATATCTTTTCCATGGAGGGAGATCAAAGTAAGTCCTTTTGGCCACCTGCGTTCATGTACATCAGAAAAATATAAGGTATGAACCGGTTCAGACCGTATGCATCCAACTCTTTGGTATTCATATTTCATCCCATTCAAAAGACCCTTCAAAGCACTATCACTCGGCCCCTGGGATATGACAATGCCATCTCCTTTTTTATATCGTTTTGGAAAGGCAAGATCCAGTGATGCAGAGTTGGGAATCCTATTAAGAAGTTTTCGAAGATCTTTGCCATGATCCCCATCAAGGGCTATTCCTTCAACATAGAGTGCGGACTGGTTGAGTATATACTTAATTTTTTTCTCATTGATCAGTGTTTTTCCCGGTTTGGGAATTTTGATAAATCCCAATAACTGCTGACTGANGACTTTTTTTCTTGGATTATCATTGCCCAGGATGGCCAGGNCACATACTTTTCCACCCTTTTTTCTGGGTGCATCCAACGCTAAATGATGGGTAATGACCGGAGCAAACTCATGGGTCAGGGTTTTCTCAAAATCATGGATCCTCCTAAGGGTTNTTTTTGGCGGTTCAAAGAGCCAGATAAAAGATAATTGCTTTGGCCAGGCTCCAAGCAATGAACATTCTCGCATTAAATAATGGGTTCCAGTCCACTGCCCTTGAATATTGATTTCTCTTAATTCATATCGGAGTGAATGATGTCCAGCGGTGGGTTCCTGGCTGATAAATCTGGCAGGTATCCTGTCCCGGAGTTTTAATACGGGTTCAACTGCCCCATAGAGAATATTTAATTCCTTTTTACCCGGGTCCCTGCCTAATGATCTTTGGATAAATTCCAGATCCATTTTTGAAAATAGTTTCATGGGCCCCATTTAACTGTATTAAGTATAGGCTCTATGTCCTGCCACCTAAATCCTTTTCGTTTTAAAAGATTTACCAGCTTTTTCATTTCTTTTAAAGAATTGCCGCGCACCGAAATTCGCTTATCCATGATCTGTTGCACCATTTTCTCCGGTGGATAAGTCACATAAAGTTCATCCAATATGGAATTGAGCAGGTCATGGGGAATTTGGTGCTGGGAAAATTTGTGTTTGACGGCCATCCTGCCCAATGATTTTTTCTTAATCAGGTAGGAAGCATACATTTTGGCAAATGCTTTATCATCCATGTATCCTTTAGAATCCAATTTATCTAATACAGGAACAATATCATCTTCGATGTACCCTTTCCTTTTTAACAAAGTCAGTACCTCTGCCCTGCTTCTCTGCCTATAGCTCAGCAGGCGTAATACTCTAATCTTGATCTGCTGCCGTGTTTCAATGCGTTTGAGATGCTTTAATGCCTTTTTCGTAAGTGTTTGACCCGCATCCAGTGGATTAGAAATTAAAACGTCTCCGGAAATTCCGAAGACGTCTCCCGATTCAAGCGTAACAGTGAATCGATTTTTTCTTTTCTTTTGCGGGACAATGGATTGAATCTTATGCGTCAGTTTCCACAACCTCCCCATTGAGACCCATGAAAGACCTGACCTTTTCAGTGATGGATTTTAAAATATCATCATTGTCTGTTAAAAAGGTTTTAGCATTCTCACGGCCCTGCCCGATCTTTAGATCTTCAAATGAATACCAGGCTCCGGTTTTTTCAACAATATCCCCTGTCACTGCGAGATCAAGAATATCACCTTCATAGGAAATTCCCTGACCAAACATAATATCAAACTCAGACTGTTTGAATGGCGGGGCAACCTTGTTTTTTACAACTTTCACCCGCACTCGACTCCCAACCATTTCTCCCCCATCTTTCAAACTCGTGATGCGGCGTATTTCCATGCGAATGGATGAATAGAATTTTAGAGCTCTTCCACCGGGAGTGGTTTCGGGATTGCCGAACATAACCCCTATTTTCTCCCTGATCTGGTTTATAAAGATCACCGTTGTATTGGATCGGCTCACAGTACCAGTTAATTTTCGTAAAGCTTGTGACATAAGCCTGGCCTGTAATCCCATATGGGCATCTCCCATATCTCCTTCCAGCTCTGCACGGGGTACCAAGGCTGCCACTGAATCAATCACAATCACATCCAAGGCNCCGCTGCGCACCAAGGTTTCGCATATTTCAAGGGCCTGTTCACCCGTATCAGGCTGTGAGATAAGCAATTCTTCCGTATTAACCCCCAGTTTTTTTGAATATTCGGGGTCAACGGCATGTTCAGCATCAATGAACGCAGCAAATCCACCCGCTTTTTGTGCTTCGGCAATAATATGGAGTCCCAGAGTTGTTTTTCCAGAAGATTCGGGGCCAAATATTTCTACAATTCTGCCTTTTGGAACCCCACCCACTCCCAGGGCTACATCCAGGGATAAACATCCTGTTGAGATTGAATTCTCTATAGTTGGGATATAGTCTTCGCCAAGACGCATAATGGATCCTTTTCCAAACTGGCGATCGATCTGAGTAATGGCTAATTCCAATGCCTTGGCTTTTTTTGTTTCCGCTGACATGGCGTCTCCTTATACTGTTTCCCCTAAAGGAAATGATTTTAATAAAGTATAAACTGCTCCAGTTGGCAGCAATTCGCTACTGAAAAATTGCACACGATCTACCGGGAAATCAATTGGATCATAAGATGATTTTAAAAAAAGCCCTACATCCGGTGTCCATTTTTGGGGGTATTTAACCCTCGCCAGAGTAATATGGGGAGAATAGACCTGCCGTTCTTTTGGGAATCCCAACCCATCCAATGAGCGTTCAATCCTTGATACTAAATTCAATAATGGTTTCAAATCACCGGTTACCCCCATCCACAGGGCCCGAGGTCTTTCTGGAATCGGGAAACAGCCCGTTTCTTCAATGGTCAGATTGAAAGGCTTTACGTCACGAGTGATGGTTTCAATATGGTCTATCACTTCGGAATTGGATAATTCAGGCGTATAACCTAAAAATTTAAGTGTTAAATGAAGATGGATGTTTTTAACCCAGTTGATTTTTGCAGGGGATCCTTCCAGAGTTGAATAGAGCATGTTTTTCTTCGACCGGACCTCGTCAGGAACCGGAACCGCTAGAAAAGTGCGTAAGAGCTTTTCAATCATTCTGTAGTGTAACCCGGAGCCAATTCAGGGCTGCCTGGCTGGTTCTGAGTTTATTCCTGTTCCTGTCCGTACCAAATGTAAATTCTCGAACTTGGTTGCTTTGGGAATCGGCCAACCCAATGTACACCAGCCCAACGGGTTTCTCAACGGTCCCGCCTCCGGGTCCTGCAATCCCTGTAACCGA
Source organism: Fidelibacterota bacterium (assembly GCA_002717915.1). Classification (GTDB taxonomy): domain Bacteria; phylum Fidelibacterota; class Marinisomatia; order Marinisomatales; family UBA1611. Next base: position 34,402 of record PBCV01000021.1, read on the forward strand.
TAATCCATAATCCGTTCCAAATTTCTCCATGACCTTAGTTGCCATCTGTCCCGCCGTTGTTTTACTGACGGCACCATAAGAATTAATGCAGGCCTGTTCAACACCCAATACCGTGATTTTTGCCTCATTACCATAGACCACAAGCCCTCCTTTAAATATGGCAGAACTCCCCGGTATTTCTGTGATCCGGTGCCCAATTAATCCGCCGGTGCAGGATTCAGCGACAGATACGGTTTTATGTTTTTCAATTGCAGTATGCACAATGACATGCTCTATAGTGTCTTTGCCTTCACCGTAAATCATGGAACCAAGCAAAGAATATAGTTCTTCTGATAACCTATCCACACGATCCTGCCTTATGCTGGAGATTCGAATGTCTACACCATAGAGGGATGGGTAGTAGCCAATATTACATCCATGGTCTCCGGCGGTTGCGTCGGCGATTCTTTCAATCAATGCAGATTCAGGTATCCCTGTTGTCCGTAGCGTTCTGATCATGGTTGGCTCAGTGACAGATTTGGCAATCATGGGAACCACTGTCTGCTCCATCATGGATTTCATTTCTGCAGGTACACCGGGTAGGGCAACCAGAATTGACCCATCAACCTTGAATTGGAATCCCTGTGCTGAACCAACCGGATTGGGAATCACTNCACCCAATGCTGGAACCAATGCCTGGTTGCGGTTGGATTCAGGGATATTCATACCAAATCGCTTGAACCGTTCCGATAGGACAGACCAATAATCATTATCGAATACGGCCTCTGTACCCACGAACCTGAAAAGTGTGGTTCGGGTAATATCATCCTCCGTTGGTCCCAGGCCACCTGTGATAATAAGGTAATTGGGTTTGGAATCAATGAGACGGTTTAACCCGTCTACAATTGATGACTCATCATCAGGTACCGTTATCTGCCGCTGAACTGAACAGCCAAGTTCCGTTACTTTTCTGCCAATCCAGGCTGCGTTTGTATTAAGGGTATCTCCTGAAAGTAACTCATTGCCAATAGACAACAGGGCAATGTTCATAAATTAAAATACAGCAGGCTTTGTGTCACCAGGCAGGCCAGTATACCCGCCNCCACATCATCCATCATTACCCCAATGGCATCTTCCATATCATCCATAAGTTGAATGGGCCCTGGCTTTAATATATCAAACAGGCGAAAAAATAAGAATGCAACGAGACCCCATTTAATATCATGGGGTACAAGATAGAGTGCTATCCACATTCCTACCCATTCATCAATAACAACGGCCTNAGGATCTGTATCATCCCAGGCCTCAATCAAAATATCTGCTGCAGCTATACCTGCAAAAAATACCCCNCCGGTTATGAGAAGAAATAAAGGGTCACTGAGAGCGGGCTTGACAATATACCAAGTAAGNAGTGCAGCCAGGCTGCCCCAGGTTCCAGGAGCTATGGGCATCCGGCCTACATAGACCACAGTACCAATCAATTCAGCCAGTTTATACCTGAGATCCATCTTCTTCTATAAACTGCTGAATTGCCTCTCGATTTACATAAAGGTAGGTCANACCGGTAAATACTGTGAATATAGTTGCAAAGAGAGTCAGATTGTAGATCAAACTGTATTCCTTAACGATATCCAGCATAGGGACAGCCCAGGCCAGCGATAACCCCTTGAGCCCTAATACACACAGGATAAAACTGATAATAAACATTTGAGCTACAGTTTTAGCCTTGGCAATGGTTGATGTGACCATGGAGAGTCCTTTCTGTTCCATAGCCATTCTTAAACCGGTCACAAACAAATCCCTGAAAATAATCAAGCCCACCATCCAGAATTCAATAATGTCCAACAAAGCAAACGATATAAATGCTGAAGAAACGAGAATCTTATCCGCCAAAGGATCCAGAAATTTTCCTTCGGGCGTGACCTGGTTGTATTTCCTGGCATAATACCCNTCATAAGCATCGGTAATGCTGGCTATGAAAAAAATCACCAGCGCGATCGAATGACTCAGTGGATGTTCAGAAAACAGGAAAAGGATAAATACAGGCGTGAGCAGTATTCGGAAAATGGTTAAGATATTAGGAATATTTAAACGGATGTTCTGCCCTCCATAGCTCGAATCAATGTGGCTTCATCCACGTATTCAAGGTCGCCGCCCACCGGTATTCCACGTGCGAGTCGGGACACGGTGACATCTTTTTCCGCCAACACTTTTGCCAGGNAGAGTGCAGTCGTTTCTCCTTCCACACTGGGATTCGTTGCTAGAATAANCTCCATTCCAGGCTGAATTCTTCGAACCAGACTGTCCACATTGAGATCATCCGGACCAATGCCATCCAGGGGTGACAATGCACCACCCAGGACATGGTATTTACCTCTGAAACTGTTGGTCTTCTCAAAAATAAAAATATCATGGGCATTTTCAACAATGCAGAGAAAATGATCATCCCGTTTAACATCACCGCATATCTTACAGGGNTCATCTTCTGTGATTCCATGGCACAGTGAACAATTCTGGACTTTAATCTTTACATCCTTTAAGGCATCGGACAACCGATATACCGTTTCCTTTTCCGAATTTAAGAGATGAAATGCCAGCCTCTGGGCTGTTTTTCGCCCAATTCCCGGGAGCCGGGAGAATTCATCAATCAATCGATTAGCGCTGTCAGGAAGNGACTGCACCTACATCCCTGGAATTTTCAATCCACTCATCATTCCACCTGCCACAGAGTTCATTTTTTCCTGGGAATCGGTCTGAGCCTTGGATAATGCTTTATTCAATGCTGAGATGATCAGGTCTTCCAGCATTTCCCTATCTTCAGCCATGGCTTCNGGGTCAATATTGACCTCCAGCACTTCCTGTTTTCCATTCACCTTTACAGNCACCATCCCNCCGCCAGATTCCGCTTCCACGATCATATCTGACAACTGGCCCTGGACCTCTTCGATCTGCTGCTGCATTTCCTGGGCCTGTTTCAGCAGTTTAGACATATTTCCTTTAAACATAATTGCTCCTAACGCAATATTTCTCCGTCAAATAATTCGACAACTTTATTAAATACTTTTTCATCTTTAGGGTTTGGTTCCTTCTGATTTTTATTTTTAGTATTTTGCTTTGCATCCGTTTCTTCGGCACTGTGTTTGAAACCCACCTTCAATGGTATACCTATTTCATCTGAAAGAATCTTTTCAATTGCTGGAATCCCCCGATCCATCATTTTTTCATTGAACCCCCGTTTCCCGGTAGAATGCAACAGGACTGTATTTTTTTCTATTGCAATGGGTGTGTAGTCTTCTACAATAGCGCCTATTGATGGGCGTGCAAGGTGGATTTTCTCGATGATGGATGCCCAATGTCCTGTTACAGATTCCAGAGTTAAATCCGAANCGGGATCAGCAGGTANTGGTTCAGGTGTCTCTTCTTCTATCGGTTTATCTTTTGAAATGGGTTTCTCTGCCACAGGACTGCTTTCTAAAAGTTCATCCTTTTCAACCTCTGGTTTTGTGGGAAGGGACTCTGGTTGTTTTTCAACTTTAGGAAGGGGTGCTGTTTTTTGGGGTTTGGTACGTGGGGAACTTGAACCGGGAAGGTCTCCCGATAATAATTGATCAATCAGAACCGACTGATCCATTTCCAATAGTTTTAATGCAGTCATTTCCATTAAAAGGTAAGGATCATCTGCCCGACGAATAGTGGATGAAACATCGGTAAGANTCTGGCTGATACGCAGCAGATCCCTTTTATCCCAATGGGAACTNTCCTGAATATATTTTTGAATATGTTCTTTATTCATTTCCAAGAGTGTTTCCCCGTCTTTTACACCGGCATATAAAATATTCCTGATATGTTCCCCCATGCCCACCAATACTTCCGCTGCCGGGACACCGTATCCAGAAAATTCAGATAGCAGGGTGATCATTCCGNTGTAGTCTTTATCCCGTATCGTACGCGTAAATTTAAAATAGAGTTCATCNGTGATCAGCCCCAGGGCCTGGATAACGTCCTGGTANTTAATATCCTTTCCGCAAAAGGAGATGGACTGATCCAGGAGAGACAAAGCATCGCGCATGCTGCCATCCGCCTTTTTGGCGATTGCATTAATGGACTCAGGGTCATANGANATTCCTTCTTCTTTCATGATGTACTGGAGTCTTTCCGAGATAACCGCCAGTGAAATACGATTAAAATCAAACCGCTGGCACCGAGAAATGATTGTGGCAGGAACTTTGTGAATATCCGTAGTTGCAAAAATGAATTTTCCATGGGTTGGCGGTTCCTCCAGGGTTCTCAACAGGGCATTGAAAGCCTGGGTAGTAAGCATATGAACTTCATCAATAATGATAACCTTATAGGCCCCATTCATGGGTGCAAATTTTATTTGCTCTCTTAAGCTGCGAATTTCTTCAATACCGCGATTNGAAGCNCCATCAATTTCAAGTACATCCAGGGATCTTCCGCCTGCAATCTCACGGGAAATATCTGAGTCTGGATCAAAATCAGCTGANGGACCGCCATCAGCATTTAAGGCCATGGCAAGAATTCGTGCAGTGGTGGTTTTTCCCACACCCCGGGGNCCCGTAAAGATATATCCCTGTGCAATTCGNTCCTGGTCAAATGCATTGATCAATGTTTGGGTGATATGATCCTGTCCCACAACATCCTTGAAGGATTGTGGGCGCCATTTGAGTGATAATACTTTGTATGCCATAAAATTATTCGGCCGTGCACCAGCGTTCGACTGTTCCGGTCCCGGTTCAATAACAACCAGCCAGCTNCGTTCCGGATTCTGTCGGCACATGAATATTCAGACTTACCGCTGCTCCTTTCCAGGCCTGACGGGGTTCACCTTATATCCATTGCCACAGCCCAGAACTTCAACACCGCTTAATTCTTCCAAACTGGTCGGCAACAGCCTGGCGTCGGCATCGATCCTGCTATAGCGGATTGCAGGTTACAGGGCACCGCTAATTCCCCNTCTAGCACGGCCAGAAATTAATTTTTCAAAAAAATAGTGACCTTTAATTTACTGCGATTGGACATCAGGTAAATCATCAATCAATAGATTACTACAATTTTAATTTCAGCNATNTCAAACCAATCCCANAANTTGGACTGGTCCAGTTTCAGGATNCCATCCTTAAAGTTAAACCGCAGCCGTTTGCGGTAGAGCGATTCCGTGAACCATTCTGAATTATCCCGNTTATAATAGATTGCCACAAAAGGAGGACTGTCTTCTTTNAGGTCTGGAATCAGTAANGTACAAATNGCTTCGTTGAACTCACCTTCCGCNGTNATAAAATCCAGCTTTGTAAAACTGTAAACTCTTTTTTTTANCGGTGTGTATTCTGATAGATTTTTAGTGTGTTCCTGGCTGTAGATCTGGCCTAGGGAAATGTATGAAAATAAAATAAAAAAAAGGGGGTGACTTCTCACCCCCAAATTTGTGATTACTTTTTCTTTCGCCCAAAGAATCCTTTTTTCTTCTTCGGCTCTTCTTCCTTTGGTTCATCACCTCCATTATCACCACCCGCTTCGATCTTTTTTTCCCATTCACTCATTTCTTCACCGCCGCCACCCGGTTCATCATCCGCTTCATCACCCCCGCCAGCATCAGAAGATGCATCGGGATTATCCCAGATTTCTTTTAATCGTTCATGGCGTTTTTCAGAATTTTCCTTGAGATTGGTGAGCATTTCATTTACTTCTTCATGAAAATCAGCTATGGTTTGCTCAAGACGACTGATCAACTCTTCCTGCAGCGGACCGCCAAACCCATCTCCAACCTGTTCCATCAGGTTTCCAAACTGATCCATTAAATATTGTTTTTGTGGGTCTACTGCCGGGGCAGCACTCTCTCCCGCTGCGGCCGTAGCCGGTTTCCTAGGCATGAATCCTCCGTGGATTATTTAAATTTTTGATTTTCATATTCAGCTTCTGACAAGATAATAGTCTCTGCAGGCGTCAACAATGTACTGACAGCATCAAACACTTCGCTACTAAAAATCAAACCAATTACAATACCAAATAATTGCGTATATCTAATCAAATCATTCCTGGGTATACCAAAATCATTGTACAATGTGGGCCGTTGAGCATTATAGATGCGGGCTAAGGCAAGTCCGGTGACGCCGCTGGCACCATAAATATACGGGCGAAGGTATTCATACTCGCCTATGGAAGTGCGGTAAGATAATTTATCCAGGTTGTTCAAACTCACCATCTCAATAGTAGTCGGTGTTTGAATATGCAATACATTCTCATCTACCTTAAACAGGGTCCCCTTTAACTTCTTTTTACCTGAATGCTTAAGAACCACAAATTGGGGTTTTGGTATTTCATTTACGATCTTTTCGGCGCGGAGGAAATCCATACCTTCGTACATTGCAATCTTTTCTTCTTCAGTGAACCTGGGCTGCCCATCCACATACTGTTTCAGTGTATTAAACTCGTCCTGGTCAATATAGCGTCTAACTTTGGTTATCTTTCCGTCAACATTCTTAACGACTAATATTCTATATTTATTTTCATTGATGCGTACGATCTGGGCATCAATCAGCCCCTTTTCCTCTGGGAATATCCTGTAAAACCGGCTTTCATGTTCATCGATCTCTGCACCCACATTGTCGCTGAGGATAATAACCTCCGTTTGGGCACCAAGACCACCAAGCAATATCAAAGCAGGCAGTGTGTACATAAGCATAGGTCTAAACATTAAAAATT
>PBCV01000022.1 GCA_002717915.1 Fidelibacterota bacterium
TGGTGCTGCAGTTATTGTAATGGCCTTTGATGAAGAAGGGCAGGCGGATACCTTTGAAAGAAAAGTGCAGATTTGCAGACGTGCTTTTGATATTTTAACCAATCAGGTCGGGCTTGCACCAGAGGATATCATTTTTGATCCAAATATTTTTGCTGTTGCAACTGGAATCGCAGAGCATAACCGGTATGGAAAGGCATTTATTGATGCTGCAAAAAGTATTAAGGAAAAAATGCCCCTTGTCCATGTAAGCGGCGGGGTGAGTAACCTGTCTTTTTCATTCCGCGGAAATAATGCTGTACGGGAAGCAATGCATTCTTGTTTTTTATATCATGCGATCCAAAATGGGATGGATATGGGTATTCTAAATGCAGGTCAGCTAATGGTTTACGATGATATTGAAACTGAATTAAGAAATACCATTGAAGATGTATTATTTGACCGCCGCCCGGAAGCAACAGATCGACTCGTAGAATTGGCTGGCAATTATAAAGGGATCAAAAAGGAACAAAAAGAAGATACGGCTTGGCGATCTTTGCCAATCGGTGAACGGCTTACCCATGCTCTGGTTGAAGGGAATGATACATTTATTGTAGAAGATACTGAAGAAGCACGACAACAATTAAACAGACCGATCGATGTGATCGAAGGTCCGCTTATGGATGGTATGAACCGGGTCGGTGATTTATTTGGTTCAGGAAAAATGTTTCTTCCGCAAGTGGTGAAATCTGCCCGGGTTATGAAAAAAGCGGTGGCTCATCTTGTTCCTTTTATTGAAAAAGAAAAAGAAGAAAAAGGGCTTCAGGATTTGTCCAATGGAACCATTGTTCTGGCGACCGTAAAAGGAGATGTTCATGATATTGGAAAAAATATTGTTGGTGTTGTATTAGGATGTAATGGATATACTATTATAGATCTGGGTGTTATGGTTCAAGCAGATAAAATATTATCAACAGCGAAGGAATTAAAAGCTGATATGATTGGACTTTCTGGTCTGATTACGCCCAGCTTGGATGAGATGGTCTATGTGGCATCCGAAATGAAACGTCAGGAATTTCATATTCCACTCTTAATTGGTGGCGCCACCACAAGTCGGAAACATACTGCTGTAAAAATTGAAGAAAAATACCCTGCATCTGTATTTTATGTCCTGGACGCAAGCCGCTGCGTTGGTGTTGTCGGAACACTATTAAATCCTGTGGCAAAAAAAGAATTGGTTAAAGCAACGTCGAAAGATTATCAAACTATAAGAGAAACATTTTATCAAAATCAACAAAGAATAAAATTGTTATCGCTGACTGTAGCTAGAGGGCGAAAACCCAGGCTGGAATTTGATCCTTTTCAGCCGTTAAAACCCGGGATCACCAAGATGGAGTCAATGCCATTGGATGAATTGAAGAATTATATTGATTGGTCTCCTTTTTTCCATGCCTGGGAGTTTAAAGGATCCTATCCAGATATATTAAACGATACGGTTAAAGGACAAGAAGCTCAGAAACTGTTTAATGATGCTAAGGATTTATTGAAGGCAATAATAAATGACAACTCTTTAACAGCCAAGGCTGTGTTTGGAATCTTTCCTGCGCAATCTAAAGAAGAAGAAGTGAGAATAACAAATAATGAGGTTACGTTCAATTTCCCTCGTCAGTTGATCGATAAAGGGAATAAACCTAATTTTTGTTTAGCTGATTTTATTTCACAGAACGGAGATGATCATATTGGTGTATTTACAGTTACGGCAGGTCACGGACTGGAGAAATTAGTTGAACACTTTGAGTCAGAGAATGATGATTACAATGCTATCATGGTGAAGGTGCTTGCAGATCGATTTGCTGAAGCAGCCGCTGAGTGGCTCCATGAAAAAGTTCGCAAGGAATATTGGGGCTATGCCTCCGATGAGAATTATTCCAATGAAGAATTGGTCAGAGAATCATACAAAGGGATTCGCCCGGCTCCCGGTTATTCCGCCTGTCCAGATCATACAGAAAAAGATAAAATCTGGACGCTGTTGGATGTCAAGAAGTCTATTGCCGTATCTCTAACAGAAACCAGAGCCATGTGGCCTGCGGCTTCGGTCTGCGGATGGTATTTTTCCCATCCAGACTCACAATATTTCAGTGTATTAAAAAATGAAAGGGCAGCATGAGAATACGAGATAAAATAAAAAAACCACAGCGCCCCGTAGTGGCCTACGAAATTCTACCTCCGCGGGAGAAAGATGGTACATTAAACTCCTATGCGGAGACCATCAGCTCTTTATTATCCCAGACCCATATTGACGCAATCAATATCCCGGAGGTCCATGATGAGATCGGGCGTGGGGATCGGCCCGTAACCAACCAGAAACGGGGGGAACCTCGGGAATTTGGCATGCTCCTCCAGGATATTGTTGGAATTGAAGCCATTATAAACCGGGTCGTGGTCCATGAACCTTACGAGGAGCAGATGCGCTGGATCGAAGAAACCAATACAACTTACGAGATTGAGAACATGATTATTGTGGGTGGTGAATCCAGTAAAGTGGATTATCCCGGATCCACTGTAAATGAGATGCTGCAATCCATAGCCAAGAGATCCAATTCCAATGGCGGGGATATTTTCTGCGGAGGCATTGCCATCCCCAGCAGAAAGGATGAGTCAAAGAATTTGATCAGGAAAAGTGAACATGGTTCAGAATTTTTCACCACACAGGTCCTTTATGATGCAGAAAATATTAATAAAATGATCAATAATTACCAGAGCCGCTGCAATGAACTGGATACATTTCCCAGGAGGATCCTGCTGAGTTTTGCACCCGTATCATCCCAAAAGAATATTGAATTCTTAAAATGGCTGGGAGTAGAGATTCCCGATGATACTGAACGGTACCTGAAGGGCAGGCCCGGTTCCATGACCGAACGGTCCTTGGATGTCGCAGTTGAAGTATTAAATGAAATACTTGATTTTATTACTGTTAATAACCTTAAGGTACCCGTGGGGCTGAATGTGGAACATATCATGTCCTACAACTTTCAATCGTCCGTGGAAATGCTGCAGGAACTGGCTCGGATCTACCGGGAATTCTGCATAAAAACACAGCAGTATTCATGAAGATATTTATTAATTTTGCCGCCGATTCCATAAGAGTTACGGTAGCACAACTAAAGGAAAAAGAATGAGCAAATTTTTATTTACATCCGAATCGGTCACTGAAGGTCATCCGGACAAAGCCTGTGACGCTTTTTCAGATGCAATTCTGGATGATATCCTATCCAGGGATTCTGAAGCACACGTGGCCTGTGAAGCCCTGGCAACCAAGGGCCTTATTGTTATTTCCGGTGAAGTCCGTACCACTGGATCTATTGATGTGGAGAATGTTGTTAAGCGAACCATTAAAGAAATAGGATACCATAAGGGAAACAGCGGTGTGGACCCTGAAGAGGTAAAGGTTATGTCCATGCTTCATGAGCAGAGCACAGAAATTGCCCAGGGTGTGGATGCAGAAGATATTTCTGAGCAGGGTGCCGGGGACCAGGGCCTCATGTTTGGCTTCGCCTGTAAGGAAACACCGGAACTGATGCCCCTTCCCATACAGATTTCCCAGCGTTTAACCGAAAGATTATCCATACTCAGAAAAGATGGAACCCTGCCCTGGCTCAGGCCTGATGGTAAGTCCCAGGTGTCCGTAACCTATGAAAATGGTGCGCCAGTCTCTGTAGAGAAAACGGTGATTGCCACCCAGCATGATGATATGCTGGATGAATACGGCACTGAGAAACAAGAACTGGAATTTGTAAAGAGCGAGGTAATTCATCATGTTATTAAACCGGTCCTGGACGCCTATGGATATCCATATAATGAGGATTTTATTGTGAATGGTACGGGACGCTTTGTGTATGGCGGTCCTGAAGCGGACACTGGACTGACCGGGCGAAAGATCATAGTGGATACCTACGGTGGGTACGCACCCCATGGCGGGGGAGCATTTTCTGGAAAGGATCCATCCAAGGTAGATAGGAGCGCCACCTATATGGCCCGGTATATTGCAAAAAATATTGTTGCTGCTGACCTGGCGGATCGTTGCGAAGTCCAGTTATCGTACAGCATTGGAGTAGCAGAACCTACATCCTTTTATGTGAAAACAAAGGGGACGGGCAGCATGGATGATGAAATACTCACGAATCTGGCCCGGGATGTTTTCCCGATCCGGCCAGGGGAAATCGTGGCGCACCTGGATCTTAAGAAACCGCGATACAGACAGACAGCTGCTTATGGGCATTTTGGCCGGGAACTTGAGCAATTCACATGGGAAAAAACCGATATGGTTGACTCACTTCGTTCAAAATTATAGAGGTAAAAAAATGACTGAAACATTAACTCAATCCATTGTTGAATCCTTGCCTTATAAGGTCAAGGATATCCATTTAGCAGGTGATGGGCGAAAAGTCCTGGGCATTGCTGAAAAAGAAATGCCGGGGCTCATGTCCACCCGAGCTAAATATGGACCAAAAAAACCACTGGCAGGGAAAAAGTTAACCGGTTCTCTGCACATGACTGTAGAGACGGCAGTCCTCATTGAAACCCTGGTTGAACTGGGGGCAGATGTGCGTTGGGCGAGCTGTAATATTTTTTCCACCCAGGATCACGCTGCAGCGGTTATTGCTGAAACAGGAGTTCCTGTGTACGCTTGGAAAGGAGAATCGCTGGAAGAATACTGGTGGTGTACACTGCAGGCTTTGACATTTCCTGATGGATCCGGACCGGATCTGATCGTGGATGACGGCGGGGATGCTACCCTATTAATCCATAAAGGGTACGAGCTGGAGGAATATTATGCCAAATATGGTGAAACTCCCGAGATTACGACCGAGATTGAAGAAGAACAGATCATAGAAAGACTCCTGAGAGATGTACTGAAAAAAGATCCCAACCACTGGCACAAGGTCCAGAAAAATGTGATCGGTGTTTCTGAAGAGACCACCACAGGTGTACACAGGCTGGTACAGATGGAGAGAGATGGTCATTTGCTTTTTCCAGCCTATAATGTGAACGACTCAGTTACCAAATCAAAGTTTGATAACATTTACGGCTGCCGTGAATCCCTGGCAGATGGGCTCAAGCGTGCCCTGGATGTTATGGTGGCTGGAAAGACCATTGTTATCTGCGGCTATGGGGATGTGGGCCGGGGATGCGCTCAATCCATGCGGGGCTATGGTGCCCGGGTTATTGTGACCGAAATTGATCCAATCTGTGCTCTGCAGTCAGCCATGGAAGGTTTTGAAGTGACCACTGTAGAAAAGGCCCTGGCTGAAGGCCATATTTTTGTTACAACCACAGGAAATAAAGATGTGATCACTAAAGAACATATGTACGGGATGAAGGACCAGGCTATTGTCTGCAATATTGGCCATTTTGATAATGAGATCCAGGTCAACGCAGTGAACCAGGATGGAGAGATAAACCGTGAAGTGATTAAACCGCAGGTAGACCGGTATACGTTCCCTGATGGTCACCAGATATTTATTCTGGCTGAAGGCAGGCTGGTAAACCTGGGCTGTGCAACTGGACATCCCAGTTTTGTGATGTCAAATTCATTCACCAACCAGGTTCTGGCGCAAATTGCATTGGCGACCGAAGCGCCGGGGCTGGGTGTATACATGCTGCCTAAGGAACTGGATGAAGAAGTAGCTCGCCTCCATCTGGACCATTTAGGGGTTACATTAACCGAGCTAACCGATGAACAGGCAGACTATATCGGGGTCCCTAAAGAAGGCCCCTACAAGCCGGAGCACTATCGGTATTGATCTAAATCATATAATATCAACACTTAACCCCGCATTTTTATGCGGGGTTTTTTGTTTTTGTATCTCTCGGAATAATTCCACAAATTTGAGTGCGGAAGTCCAACACAATTGGCAACACATGAAGGTAAACCCGAGACATATCCTATCCCGTTGGAAGATGGGATTTTTGCATGTTTTTCTAGCCGTTCTATTGATGGCTGTGGGAGCATGCGATTTCGATATCCCAGATAAATTCGAAATGCCAACCTGGTATCTGGATTTAAAGATCCCTCTTGTACAGACGCGGTACCAGATGGCAGATATTTCAGATTCGACTGCAGGTATTTTTCTGACGGATGATTCCCTGGGTTTCAAGATTGTCCAGGAAGGAGAAATGCCTGCAACTGAACTCCCCGATCTTCCCTCCGTACCCCTGGGGCTCAACCAGGCTGTGTCATCGGGAGAAATTCCAGGGATTAGTATGGATATCGAATTGCCGGGCATTTTAATTGATCAAAAGATCGATGTGGTTTTGTATGATCTTTCAATTTATCAAGATACTGCAAAATGGTGTGAATTGATTGATACTTTTCCTATACCTGACCCTCCTTTTTTTGTTACTGATACTTTGATATGTGTTACGGATAGCACAACAGGTGACACACTTGGTAGGTTATTCTCATTCCCTAATGATTCTGTTAGGCATATGACAGCAGATGATTTTAATTCTCTTATCGTAGCCCTGTTTGATTCGGTCATGGGAATACTGTCTACAGCTTTGGATACAACGATTGACCTGGGCCTTTCTTCAATTCCATTGCCTGAAGATCCGCCCATCATTGCCAGTGTGGATACATTGATCATTGCTACCCATGCGAGTAACAGTGTCTATAGAACCCTGTTCAAGAATAATGGTATCCCCACTGATCTACAGAATGTGTATTCCTATATGATCACAGGAAATACAGCTCCCTTAAATGATACCCTTGCCAATCACAGTACTATGCCTACGATCTCCAGCGGGCAGACCTATGCAGATACGACCAATCTATCAGGGTTAGGGCTAACCAGCTTTTTAAACATGGCCACGAGTATGTCCTTGACCCCTGCCAGTGATTATGTAACCATTCCGCCTGGTTCACTGTACGTGGATTTCCAACTTGCATTNCAGATGGCGGGTATTGACAGCATTGATGTCACTACAAACAATTATTCCATGTCGGACGGTATTGAAATGCCGCCTATGGAATTACCNGAGATGGACATGTCTGAGTCAGGGATAAGCNGNATGGAAATNTATAGNAATNTACTCAANGATGANGGTGCANCNTTTAATGAGAATAAACTGGTNATCAGTAATCTGGCCAGTTCCTTTCCATTCGATATGAATTTCTTAATGAATTTCCAGAANTTTTTCCCCACNNCCGGNGGTGACTCCGTAAAGATAGATACGGTTTTAAAAAATGGGATTGAGATCAATAAAACGTTTGATATGCGGGGNTATACGTTGCAGAGTACTGAGGGAGATAATGATAATGATGGGTGGCCCGACAGCGCCTTTACAAGTTTTGACCTGGTTTTGGATATTGTTATTCCCCAACAAAAAGCATCCATTCCTTTAGACGGTTCACCTTTGGGTGAATTTACCATGAACATGCAACTGGANCAGTTATCTTTTGCTTCCATCGGTGCAAATTTATTTATGGAAATGCCTGCAGAACCTACGGAGCAGGAATTCCCACCTGGATTCACAGGAGCGATCCCTACGGAGGCAGTTTTTGAAATTATTTTTAAGAACCAGATNNGATTNCCNATTCAAATGCTCATGGAGTTTAAAGGGTACAACTCGCTGGGTGAACTCACATATGTTCCAGTAAATGTGGATACAATCGGGTTCCCTTTAACCAGTGCCAATACCGATACTGCCATGACCATCATTGGCCTGAGCAAACTGGGAACGACCATTACGATTTATGAATCCGTAGANGACAGCCTGCCTTCCTATACAAAAACGGAGACTCCCTGTGATACCTGTTCATCCATTATNGACCTGCTGGCATCCAACCCGGTCCANNTGATCATTGTTCCTGAAGTNAANGTAGACGGCCGTGGTTCCATTGAAGCCAATAAGGCTATTGCCGGTGGTTTCAGGGTCACCATACCCTTTGTACTGCAGTTGGAACCCATGACCTTCATGGGGGGAACGGCAACTGAAATTGAAGAGTTTGAACACGATACACGTTATAANATCCGTAACAGCCTAAAAGAGACCAGCCTGGTGTCAACGATCACCAATGCACTGCCATTTGGTGCAGAAGTATCTGTATTAATGAGCAATGACTCCTTATTTTTGACAGATACATCCCGGGAACAGTTGAACTTCTACAGGGATACGCTTGCGGCCCTGGGTATCCTGTCTCCAACAGACAGTTTATATATTCTAAGAAAATGCAGGGATATTTCACCGGACAGCGGGGAAGTATACATCTTTGATGTGATGACCGATTTCTCAGAATGCATTGATGGTTTGCCCTACATTGTTAAATCCAAAGGCTCAGGGACAGATACAATTTTTGCTTATGTGGACACCCTGTTCAAATTTTTATTGCCTGATCCAGAATCCTATTATGGTGCTAATGATTCATCAGGATATCCTGAAGGGATGGTGGCTGTTCCTGGTTTCGGTGTATATGCCAGTATCATAGATACATCACAGATCTTTTTATTAACGGATTATGGAAGCCATTATACCATGCCCAGATTTTATCTCCCGGGAACCGATTCTGTGGGTGTATTCCTTTCCGTGGAAGATTACCTGGAGATCAGTTCTTTCATTACGTTTACTTTAAGCAGTTCCGGGGCATTTGGTTCACCGAAAAATGAACTGGTGCTCACCTATCCAAATGGCGGACAAACTTTTTACACCAATGAATCCTATGAACTCCTTTGGAAGTCTTACGGAACCAGCAATGAAACAGTAGATCTTTACTATTCAACGGGTGGAGATACCAATACGTATAAACCAGGATATTGTGTATATACAGATAATTGGACCTTAATAGCAGGAGGCCTGGATAATTTAGGTTCTTACAACTGGGACATGTCCGCCAGCGGACTATCGGATACAGATTCCCTGAGGATCAAGATCATTGCATCCAATGGCGAATCCTGTGACATTAATGGGCATTATCTCAAAATTCGAAATCCTTCCAGGACTAATGGGTCCAGGATTGGGAAACCAAATGTAAGCTGGTCGAACCGATGAGACGAATGTTCCCCATACTGATGATTATGTGCCTGGTCCTGCAGGCTCAGACTAAACGGGACCCAAGGGTTGTGGCCATGGCCGGAGCCTATACAACCATAGCGGATGGTATTTTCAGCGTGGGCTATAACCCGGGCATTATCGGGCTTCAGCAAAACCGGCCCTTTATGATCCAGGGGCTCCAACTGGATTTTGGTATACTGGGTAATTTTTTCTCTATTGAAAATATAGCAGAGTACAGCGGCGATACATTGAATATGAAAGAAAAAAATGCTTTATTCGAAGAGTTGCAGGCTGAAGACGGTATGGCCTTTTTTATGGATACACATATGCCAATCCCTCTGTTGAATATTTCCAGGGGGAATATGGCTTTTTCTGCCAATAATATCATTTTGCAGAATTATCGCCTGCCCATTGGACTCCTTGAACTCATGTTTTACGGCAACGGACAGAAAGCTGAGCTGGACCTGGAATTCAATTATGAAATTGTGGGGCTGAATGAATTTGGTTTCTCTTTCGGGGTTCCCTTCAAATCCATGTCATGGGGGATTACGGCCAAATACATACAGGGCTTATTTTACCTGGGTGTAGATGAAGATTCATCTTCATCAAGCCTTATCACAGATGACCTGGGCATTTATGGTTCAGGAAAATATATTATCCGCCAGGGTGTTGGCGGGGCAGGCTTTGGACTGGATGTGGGTGTTGTGTCCAGACCCTATAATGGCTGGCAGTTTGGTGCATCCCTGATCAACCTTGCAGGGACGATTCGATGGACCCAGGGCGATAGTGAAAGCTCATCCAGTATCAACCCACTGACATCAAGTTTTTACCCTTTCACCTGGGGAGACAGTACCCTCAATGCAAATGAATCTATATTATATACATTTAACATTGATACGATCCGCGCGGATAAACTGGGAGGAGACTCATTATTTACCAATCAGACAACTTTTTTTGTACCTAAGAAAGCCACAGATTTTGAGACCCGGGTTCCAGCAATGTTCAGGCTTGGAATGTCCAAGAAGGCAGATGATTTCTTATTCGCATCAGATCTTGTGGCTGGTTTCGAGAATAAGTATTATGCCCGGCAACAATGGAAATGGTCCATTGCTACAGAATGGACCCGCATACCCACAGTTCCTATGCGGATTGGCTTTGCCTGGGGCGGCGGTGATATGAAAGAACTGGGAATGGGTTTTGGTGTCAGGAAGGGTATGGTCATGTTTGACCTGGGTTTTGCGTTTAGAAACGGCATGTGGCTGCACACCATGAAAGGGTTCAATTTTTCTTTTGGGTTTACTGTGGTTGGTAAAGATAAGGATTCAAAAAAGTCCGATGAAGAAGGGCCATTGCCCAAACCAAAAAAAGAGTAGTCATCTCTTTTACGTTTTTGCCCTCCAGAGCAGCAGGATCCCACCTGCCGTAAATACGATATTGCCCAGCCAGGCAGATACCATGGGATCTATAATTCCCTTGAAACCCAGGGACTGACCAAACTTGATAAAGGCATAATAGCCGAAAATCACAAAGACGCTGGCACCTGCACCAAAGGAAAGACTGTTCTTTTCTTTTAAAACAACCAGGGGGATTCCGAACAGCACCACGATCAGGTTGGTGAAGGCGAATGATATTTTAAGGTAGCGTGTTACTTCCCACCTGAGCGTATCCACTCCATTCTCCTTTAGCTGGGTGATCCGTTCCGTTAAACTGTAATAATCAAGTTCATCCGGTTTTCGGGCCTGTTGCTGGATNTCATCCGGGGTNAANCCAAGGCTTAGGAGNGTATCAGAAGTGCCAAACATCACATCTGTTTCTAATCCCTGGTCATTAAACAGGCGGAAGGAATACCCGCTTAGAGACCATTTNGCCGAGTCGGCGTTCCAGGTAATCTTTTTTGCATCGATCCGTTCCCGGATCCTGGACGGACCCAGGTCTACAATGGTAAGGTCATGCCCGGTTGTTTTTTTGATATAATACCGGGTCAGGGAGATATGGGTAGATGTATTTTTTTGAAGAAANATATTTTTCAGGGTATTCTTCAGTTTATGGCGTGATTTCCGTTTTACGTAATCCCGGTCGATCTCAAATCGCTTTTCATTTCCATAAGCAACCAGCATATTATCAAGGGCAAAGGAAAATCCTGAAAGGAACAGCCCACAGAGGATCAAGGGCAGGGTAACCCGGTAAAGACTGATGCCCGAAGCTTTCATGGCGGTCCATTCATTCCGTTTTACCATGGATCCAAGGCTGAATACGGTAGAGATCAGCACGGACATGGGCAGTCCGATACTTACAAAATAGGGCAGGGTATATACATAATATTTCCAGACCACCGCAGCAGGGACCTGATTGTCCATGAATCGATCCAGGTTTTCAATCAGGTCAACGATAACAAAAATGGAAACAAATCCCAGGACAGAAAGGCCCAGGATAATCCAGAATTGGTGAATGAGATATTGGTCCAGCTTATTTAACATTAAATTCAAAGCGAATTGAAAGTGAATTTCAGGATAATGCGTTAATAATAAAAAGGTTCAGAATGAGTTTTTATACTTCCCTGGATAACAGACATCTAATTTACTGGTCATGCTGACACTAAAACAGTTTGGCATTGTCCTGGTTTTTCTATCCCCAGGACTTGTATTGGGGAGCACAGGCGAGCCAGGATCTGCAATTGATCCATCTTGGTTCTCAATTCTTCCGCCCCTGGTGGCTATCGCATTGGCCCTGATTACTCGACAGGCCCACCTGGCTCTTTTCTTTGGCGTGTGGCTGGGTGCCGTCATTCTTAATGGCGGTATCATAAGCGGTTTGACTACGACCCTGGATACCTATATTGTGGAATCTATTACAGATAAAGGCCATGCTTCCATCTTGGTATTTACCCTGGCTTTTGGCGGATTGATCGGCGTTATCTCTGCGAATGGCGGAATGAAAGGAATGGTGAAAATGGCAGCCCGCTACGCCACATCCAATAAGAGGGGACAACTGGCGACCATGGCCATGGGGATCCTGATCTTTTTTGATGATTATGCCAATACCCTGCTGGTGGGGAACATGATGCGGCCTTTCACGGATAATGCCCGGATCTCCAGGGAAAAACTATCCTACCTGGTTGATTCCACTGCTGCTCCAGTGGCCAGCCTGGCTGTGATCAGTACCTGGTCCATTTTTCAGATGAGCCTTCTGGATGTCCCCTTTGCCCAGTTTGGAATTACGGAAAATCCATATTTCACATTTCTCAATAGCATACCCTATTCATTTTATTGCCTTTTAACTCTGGTCTTTATGCTTATGAATATCCTCACAGCCCGGGAATTTGGTCCTATGCATCGTGCCGAGCAGCGAGCCCGCAGGACGGGTGAAGTTCTGGCGCCGGGAGCCCAACCCCTTTCGGATCCCACTCTCATAGCTGAAGGATCGAAAACAGGTGCCACACACTGGAGTAATGCCCTGGTGCCGGTGTCGCTGGTGATTTTGGTGACTGCTCTCGGACTGTTTTTCACCGGGAAAGAGGCATTAGGACCAGGCAGTCATTCATTGCGTGAGATCATAGGTGAAGCGGATCCCTATGCCACGATTATCTGGTCAGCGTCCNTGTCGGGTATGGCCGCAATCTTAATGACAGTATCAAAGAGAATCTTATCTCTTAATGGTGTTATGGAAGCATGGATAAACGGGGTGCGATCCATGGTGATGGCTTGTGTCATCCTAGTGCTGGCCTGGACCATTGGCAGGATATGTACAGACATGAAAACTGCTGAATTTCTGGTGGGTATTTCAGCGGAAGTGTTGTCACCATCCCTGCTGCCGCTGATCACCTTTCTCACTGCTGCTGCTATCAGCTTTTCCACCGGGTCTTCCTGGGCAACCATGTCTATTCTAGTGCCTGTGGTGGTGCCCATGGCGGTACAACTTATGAATATTGAAGCCAACACGGTTGTGCATGACCCTATCTTCCTGTCCACATTTGCGGCTATTCTCTCAGGCTCTGTATTTGGCGACCACTGTTCACCTATTTCAGATACGACTATATTATCTTCCACAGCCACTTGTTCTGACCATATTGATCACGTACGTACCCAGATGCCCTACTCCGTATCTGTCGCCGTCATTGCTATGTTGGTCGGATATGGCGGTATAGGATTGAACCTATCCCTGCCGGTGATCCTACTGGTGAGTATCTTACTGCTGGCAGTGCAGTTTCGATTCTACGCCAAACCAATCGATAACTAAAAACTTTCAAATATAAATGAATCGTCTCGAATCCACTACATCCGCTTTTGCAGATTTTATGTGGGGTCCTCTCCTTTTGATCCTGTTGGTAGGCGGTGGAATCTTTTTTACTTTTTATTGCCGATTCATCCCTTTCCGCTATTTTCGCCATGGAGTGNACATTTTANTGGGNAAGTATGACCGGGCTGATGACCCNGGNCAGATCAATCATTTTCAGGCTCTGTCCAGTGCCCTGGCTGGAACGGTGGGGATGGGCAACATCAGCGGTGTGGCAGTGGCGATTAATATGGGCGGACCGGGTGCCCTGTTCTGGATGTGGGTCAGTTCGGTGGTAGGTATGTCCACGAAATTTTTNACATGTACNCTGGCTATTCTTTTTCGCGGTGAAGATGACAGGGGCGAGATNCAGGGTGGACCCATGTATGTGATTGAAACAGGGCTGGGACAGAAGTTTAAACCTCTGGCGGTCCTGTTCAGCACTGCNGGGTTGATCGGGTGCCTGCCCATGTTCCAGGCTAATCAGCTGACCCAGTTCGTCCGGGACAGTTTTTTTGTTCCCAACCATCTTTTCATCGACCAGCCNATGATTGGCAACCTGCTCATTGGGACAATCGTTGGGATAGCTGTAGCCGCGGTGATCTTTGGGGGCATTAGCCGGATCGGACTGGTGGCCGGAAGGATTGTACCCCTGATGGTGATGATCTATATGATTGCCGGCCTGGCAGTGGTAGCTAAAAATATTTCCCAGCTTCCGGTTGTACTGACGCTCATCCTGAATGACGCTTTTACGGGACAGGCTGTTGCAGGGGGCGTCACCGGGGAAGTCATTCGCCAGGGTGTTCGCCGGGCTGCCTTTTCCAATGAGGCNGGNCTCGGTACNGAAGCTATGGCTCACGGAGCAGCGAAAACAAAAGAACCGGTCCGGGAAGGACTTGTAGCTATGATCGGACCTTTTATTGATACCATTCTCGTGTGCTCCATNACCGCTTTTATGATCCTNGTGTCCGGTGTCTGGAATTCCCAGGATGTGAATGGGGTAACCATGACNGCCCTGGCTTTTGAGAAGGAATTGGGACTTCCTGGGGTAATTATCCTGTTTATCAGTGTCCTGACNTTCAGTGTNACTACCATGTTTGGCCAGTCTTANTACGGTTCCAAGTGCACCGGNTATCTTTTCGGNTCGAAACGAAAAGTGATTTATAAANGNTTTTATGTTCTGGCGATACTATTTGGAGCCATGGTTTCGATCNAGACGGTNATCGGCTTGATTGATGGTGCCTACGCAGTGATGGCCATACCGACCATGATCTCCGCGTTGTTGCTCTCTCCTAAGGTTATGGCAGAAGCAAAACGCTATTTTTCCACTCTATAATTCCCCTGAGAGCAGGACCCAGCCACTGGTTTCATCGACCGGGGTTAATTGNATCCANGTTGTNTAGGCCTTGATCACTNCATGCACCTGTTTTTCAAGGATNCCGGAGAGAATNAGCCTGTGTCCGGTNAGAGACNTTANGGTAGGCGAAAGGCGGATGAGCACGGTGGACAGGATATTTGCTGCCACAGTATCGTAGGGCTCCTTANCTGTTAAGGAATTAAAATCAGAAAATGGAATGTCCCAGCCGTTCAACTCACTGTTCCGATTGGAATTCTTTATTGCCTGGGGATCGATCTCCACACCGGCACCATTNCCGGCACCAAATTCTTTCGCTGCAATGGATAAAATACCAGACCCGGACCCAAAATCCAGGAATGACTCCCCAGGCCTTATATGGGTCTCCAGCCAGCGCAGNCATAGCTGGGTAGTGGGGTGGGAGCCGGTTCCAAATCCGCTGCCGGGCTCAATGATCAAAGTTTTGCCANCAAATTCTGTTTTGGATTCCCAGGGNGGCANNATGCGCAGCGTTTTTGAGACCTGGATCTNCTTGAACTGGGCCTGGGTNTGNGTGACCCAGTTGCGGTCTTCAAATACGTCTTCAGAATAAGCAGGTGTTTGATCCAGGTCCAGGATAAGACAGATTTCTTCAAGNAGCTGGTTTGTGGAACGACTCGCTTCCATAAGCAGAATAATCANATGGGNATCACCNTGAANNGNNAGGGGGNTATGGGGGTCNTCAAACCAGTCCGACTTTNCCAGAGCANGTTTATCCTTNACNGTAACAGATAGAACATCCAGGTAGGAAAGCTGNTCTACAATCCCCTCAAGTTTTAATCCCGGNAAGTTGAGAGTTATATTTTTCCAGGCCTTCATGGATTCGTAATTTAC
>PBCV01000023.1 GCA_002717915.1 Fidelibacterota bacterium
AATCATCGCTGTAACATCAATAGAAAACACCTCTGTAACAAAGAGGAGAAATCCAAAAAAAAGCAGACTTAATACAAATACAATATCCGGGGTCATAGAAGCAAATTTAATTCAGGGAATTAGAGATGACAATTCAGGATTCAATTAACTGAAAGGGTGCTCCCGATCGTGTGAGCGGAACAATCTAGTTTTAGAAACAATTTTTGATGATTTTTCTGTACGTTCTACGTTCTCTAATATTGCATCCAAAATCGAATTAACAATGCTGTCCCGTCGTGTATTATTCAATACCGCCATAACAAAAATAGGATATTCCGGTTCAGGAAGAACTTTTTCCCACTCTTCAAAAATGTCAGTATTATCTATGAATTTATCCACATCCGGATCTGTCTGAAGGTGTTGGGCAACCTGATCCATCAGAGAAAATAGATGATATCTCAGGTCATCTTTTTTTAAGGAAGCGTAATTCATTATTCACCCAAAACTGAGGGTTCATCCACATTATCAATCTGTGTTTCCGCTATATATTCGGTTGAATATTTCATATAAACACCAGATTTAACAAAAATTTCAAAAAGATCTTCATCAATGTGATAATCATTTTTCATAAATCCCATAATGCGCATGGCCTGGGAGAGTTTTTTCCCATCTTTATAAGGGCGATCAGCAGCAGTGAGTGCTTCATAGATATCTGCAATAGCCATCATTCTAGCCTGGGTAGACATTTGAGATTGATTAAGGCCTTTTGGATAGCCAGTACCATCCATTTTTTCATGATGACCACCGGCAAATTCCGGTACATTCTTTAAGTTTTTTGGATAGGGCAATTGTTCCAGCATTTTGATTGTAATTACAATATGGTCATTAATAATCTCCCGCTCTTCAGGTAGAAGAGTGCCCTTTGGGATATTCAGGTTACGAATTTCTTCATCAGTAAGAACATTGGTTTCTTTATTATTTATATTCAGTTGCTGTTGGGCGATGGACTTGATACGATCCTGGAGTTCAGGTTTCATGAACTCTCCACCCACATTGCACTCTTCGATGAATTTCATATTAGCATCAATCTGGCTGATGGTTGTTTTGTATTCATCATCAAATGATTCAGGGGACTGACCATTTAACTGACGCTTGAGAAACGCAATCTCTGCGTCCCGTTTTAAGAGTTCCATTCTTGTTTTTATTAATTCTATACGGTCAAAGATCGTTTCCAGTTTTGTACCTTTATCTACCACATGTGGAGGCGTTGCAACCTTACCACAATCGTGCAACCAAGCCGCAATATAAAGTTCATACCTCTCCTCCTCGGTCATTGAAAAATCTTTGTACTTTCCATCCTTCATCTCTGCTACCGCATCTGCCAGCATCATAGTAATAATGGGTACGCGTTCACAATGCCCACCGGTATATTCAGATTTCTTATCAATCGCTGTGGCTATAAGCTTAATAAATGCTTCAAAAAGTGTTTTAAGTTCTTCCACCAGTCGCTTATTTGTCAGTGCCACTGCTCCCTGAGATGCCAGTGATTCTACTTGTTCCTGCATTTCTTCATTGAAGGATATAACGTCCCCGTGATCATTCTGGGCATTGATGAGCTGCATCACACCAATGATCTCATTCTCATGATTTTTGAGCGGGACAGTTAAAAAGGATTTTGAACGGTAGCCGGATTTTTTATCAAAATTCTTGGTACCTTCAAAATCAAATCCATCTTCTTCATAAGCATCTTGTATGTTGACGGTTTTACCGCTTAAGGCAACATAGGCAGATACATTTTTCTGGTTTGGTGTTTGATCATCCAACCAAAGGTGTACGGGATAATAGGGAATCTTAACACCGGATGTACCGCCCATGATTGTATTCATTGAATCATTGCGCATAATCTCAAAATCCAGGTTACCATCTTCATTCATTGAATACAGTGTTCGCCCATCAGCATGGGTAATATTTTTTGCTTCTTCAAGAATCATCTCGAAAAGATGATCGGTGTTTTTTTCAGTGGAAAGAGCCATCCCGATCTCACTTAAGCGATGGAGACGGTCTTCAAGAAATTTTATTCGGTTTAAGGCATCCATATATTTGTTGAATTACTTAACAGGGTATAGTTAGATGAAAATGTACGCCAAGTATAGCTTTGCTAACAATTAGAATAGGCAACCATTTACTTTGGTTAATTAATTTCTACCATGGATCCCGATCTCAAAATACGTATTACCGATGCTTACAGTTCGGCTGAACAAGATGCAACGAGTTCCCGTGGGCTAATCCAACTGGCAGAAGAATGCCTTGCAAACAATCCTGATCAAGAAACCATGCATGAGTTTCTTGATCTTGCCCATTTAACCACCGTATCTAAGACAATATCAGGATCTGGGGACACAGATATATGGTTAGACCATATCGTTAATATTATTAGACGTTCCAGATTCCATGTTGGGTACATGCTAAGACAAAGAGCAAACAGATATAAGGATAAAACTGCCTTTAACATTTTAATAGACAACAAACTGAAAACCCTTTCCTTTTCAACAGTATGGTCAAGCGTCATTGAAACAGGCAGGGCATTATCTGTTTTTCAGAAAAATGAAGATATACCCGTCATTGGTCTATTGACTCACAACCAATTAAGCAGTGTCCTTGTAGACCTTGCCTGCCTTTCATTTGGAGTTAGAGTCATTCCCCTACCCCTTAATTCGACACCTGAACATATATCCTTTATATTGGATCACGCGGAGATAACCCATCTATTTGTTGGCGGAAAAACCGGGACCCGTCTCTGGAACGAAGTGCAGCACAAGCATCCAGTAACAGTGATCTCTCTCAATGATACGGATCGGCTGAAGGAAAATACAACTGGATGGGACCATTTTCTTGAGCAGGGGGATCCAGTTCAAGATTTTGATCCTGATTCATGTTTATCCAATGTTCAAATGGAATCAGTCCAGACCATTATGTATACATCAGGAACAACCGCCAATCCGAAAGGGATCGTTTTCAACCCGGTCAATATGATGAGCAAGCGGTTTGCACGTGCCCTGGCCTTACCTGAAATTGGATCCCATGATGTTTTTCTATGTTACCTTCCCCTGTTTCACACTTTTGGACGATATTTTGAGCTCATGGGCAGTATTTTTTGGGGAGCAACCTATTCTTTTGCAGAATCCCCTGCATTCAATTCCCTGCTGAATGATTTCAAAATTGTTCAGCCAACAATTTTTATCAGTATTCCTAAACGCTGGGTTCAATTGTATGAAATGCTGAACACCGAATTAGAACTAGATTCGGATGATGCATCTAAAATTAAATCCAAATTAAATGAAATTACAGGCGGTCACCTAAAATGGGGGCTCTCGGCTGCAGGATACCTTGATCCGGACATTTTTTCGCTGTTTCAAACCCATGGGATCAATCTGCTCAGCGGATACGGGATGACTGAAGCAACTGGTGGAATCACCATGAATCCGCCCGATAATTATGAGAAGGATTCTGTGGGAAAAGCACTTCCCGGAATTGATTTAAAATTGGCCGACGATGGAGAATTATGTTTAAAAGGTCCTTATGTAACTGCCGGGTATTACAAGGAAGAAAATTCGGAAGTATTCACGGATGGATGGTTCCATACCGAAGATATTTTTCAAGAAAGGAATGGGCACTTTTTCATTGTGGATCGGAAAAAAGATATCTACAAGAACAGTCGGGGTCAAACCATTGCCCCTCAAAAAATAGAGAACCTTTTTCAGGATTTTGATTCTGTAAAATCGGTATATCTTGTAGGGGATGGCCGGGAGTTCAATACGGTACTGATCTATCCCGATTATGAAAATTCTCCCGTTGATTTAAAAAGGATGGATGAGCAGGGAATACGTGACATATTCGGTTCCATGATCCTGTCTGTGAATAGTTTTTTGTCCTCTTTTGAACGAATTGTGAATTACGTAATTATCCACAGGGATTTTTCTGCAGAAAAGGGTGAACTGACGCCCAAAGGGACTTTCAAAAGAAAAAATGTCCTGAAAAACTTTAAGGATATCATTGACCCTCTCTATGAAAAAAATTACGTATCTCTTTATTCGGGATCAAAAGAGATCAGGATTCCCAACTGGCTTTTACGGGAGAAAGGAACCGTTCGCACAAACCTTCGATGGGATGGAAACACCCTTTCAATTACCGAACAGTCTGTAACCCTTTCATTATCCTGGTCAGATTCCAAGGTTACAATGGGGGATTATACCTACGTCATTGAGACAGATATATTAGACATTGAATCGCTCATTCAATCCCCTACTCTCTGGCTGGGAAATTCTGGTTTTACCGATTTCACAGGCCCTTCAGTTTTCAGGCTGAAAGAATCTGAACCCTATGACTCCCTTAAGATAGATGAACTCCAAAGCGGAACCACGTTCAATAAAGCAACCGTTGATGAAAAAATGGATACCCTGCTTTATAAACTTCATTGGGCGGTTCGTCAATTTTTAAGTGACGACCCTGGTGTATTTAAACCCCTGAGCACCCTTGTGGATGGGGACCTAGGAAACTGGTCCGGTACTATCATTGATACATTTATGAATTATCAGTCTCATTCCAATCCACACTTTCGAATTAAAATGATCGAAGCATTGGCCCCCCTTTTATCCGGTGACTTTCTCGTTTCCATGATTCACTCTGCGTATCTCTACCAGCGCAGGAAAGATAAGGCAAAAGGATTTTCATTTGATATTACTCGTACCAATGATGACCATTATCAGGCCTTAATTCATTACCTGCAAGAGGTCCATCAGGATATTGGTAATGCGGATGGGGATGAACAGGAATTTGTAAAGACCTTATTACTGCTGGTGTCCGATTTTGGCACCCTCCATCCTACCCGGTTTTTATGGGCCAGGTCCGAACTCATTGGGTGGCAATTGTCCGATATACCAAAACCCCTTTATTCAACGGCCCAAAAAGCATATTATGCCCTAATTAAAGGGTTTCGTTCCTGGATCGGGAAATCTGCATCACTAACTGTAGATCCGGAAAGCGGGGAAGAATACAGTTGGAAGGATGTAGTGAATTTTGATGAAAATGTACGGCAGGGTCACCAAAAACGTCTTATGGAGTCTATTAATGAAACATCCATGATCCGGGAATCTATATTCCTTTTTTCAAAAAATTATATTGTGGGTCTTAACGATATACCCAAGGGAGGCATATGGATCACCCATCTTGGAACCCGGAATAATAAAAGTGTGTTCCGAGTCCTTCTTAGAACCCGATCCTTTGGAACCCATAACCTGGTTGTAAATCTCAATGAAGGGTGGGATCGGGAGTTTCTTGATGAAGAGACCAAATGGCTTATTACCATGGGTTCCGGATTCAAGGATACACCATTGGTGGAAAATTTTGGAGGCTACTGGCCTGAGCATCAATTGTACACCGAGGAATACATTCAAGGTGAAACGCTGGCAACCTACCTTAAGCGAAATAAGAAAGATATCCGTGATGAAGCTAAGGTTGACCGCTGGCAGATGAGATGGCTCCATTTTATCTGGAACGGGATTCAAGCCTACCAGGAATTCTGGAACCGTACATATTTTAAATTATCAATCCAGCCTCCCGCACCGGAGAATCTGATCATTCCCCAGCATGATTATAAGACAGGCACCCGGCTTATATCTATTTCAGGGCGAAAACCCATCGTATCAATCGCTGAACACTTTCTGTCACTTTATACAGATTATATTGTTCAAACCGAGCAAAAATATCCCGGATTAAACCATATGTCCGACTGGGAAGTCATCTTTACTGCAACGCTTCAGGCTGTAAAAGTAACTCAAGGAAAAGACATACTGGAACAACTCAAATTGGAACTGGACTCCAAGCCTATAAAAAAGAAATGTAAGTCAACAGGGCTGACCATCGAGAGAATCAATCAATTTTTAAATGATATAGACAAGTTTGGCATGCTGACAAAACCGGTGGTGTTTGCTTCCTTAAGGTATGAACGATGGCTGGACTTAAACCCGGAAGCAACACTTCAGGCCCGGGCGTCTATTTTACAGGAATTGTATGCCGATTATGACCTGGACAGTTTATTGGATGAATATCCGGAAACACGTGTTCGGTTCTTTATGATGACCTGTTTTAAGGAAAATAATGCAGCTCTTTTGAATGAATTCCAATCCATGATCAGAGATATGAGACAGAATAAACTAAGCCCCTGGAATATCCAGGAACGGATTTCTGAGATCCAATCAGGCATAGAATTGAATGAAGAAGAAACTTTCTTTTTAGCAAGAATGCTCTTTCCCCATGTAGATGCTGCAGATTATGTAGAACTGGTTACAACGACTCATGGACAAGAAGCCCGTCTCAATCTGGTGTACCAGACTGAATGCAGAGATGGTCAGTTATACCGAATCCGTCCGCCTTTTCTACCAAAGGAAATTGCCCAGTTTCACTCCATCTTATCAGAATCGGCTTTGTCGGGAACTTTTACAGCCGAGCATGAATTCCTGTTTGCATTCAATAGTCGAAACCGCCTGGTGGGCGGGCTATACTGGAAAAATATGGAAAAAGACAGGATCCACCTGGAATGGGTGGCAGTCCGGCAAAAATATCAGAAAATTGCTTTAAGCAAACGGCTTATGGCGGATTTTTATAAACGGATGAAACATAGGGGAATTCAGGCCATAACTGTTGGATTTTACGTGGAAAAGTTCTTTTTCAGGCAGGGATTTAAGATTGATAAACGGTACGGAGGATTAGTAAAAAAGTTGTAGAAAAAAGACCTTTTAGTGGTTTTAATTACTATTTTATTTATCAGGAAGAATTTTCCTCAATTGATTCTAGATCAAGAAGGCTTGAAGCTATAAGCTCAATAAAGATGCTTATCTCTTTTAGCATATCCATCAGATCTGAGTAAAACTGGTTATTCTCAACGGGATTGTCAGAAACATCACCCTTACGCTTAATATTTTCAATCCTGTATTTTTCTTCAAGAGCTTTATACTTCTTACCCTTGGTAATAATTTTTTCAATTTTATTACGATCATATTTTTCAAAGAAACGTGCTAATCTCCTAATCTGTTTAAGCATCTTCCTGTGATATTTCACCAACTCATCCTTGGCCTGATCAGAAAGGTCCTGAACGTTTTTTTCTTTATTCTCCAATAAACCACTGAACCTAAGGTTTATTCCGTTTTTAATTAAATTAATATAATTAATAACGGATACCAGAGTAAAAATTTCACGTGACTGGCCTTCAGCAAGATCCTGGTTATTTATTTTAACCAAGTAAGATGAAATAGCATTATTAAGGAAAGTAATTTTATCTAGACGGATCTGCATCCCTTCATCAAGGTCCTGTTCCGGGTTTTCAACATCACGGTCGCCAGGTTCAGTAGAGACAAATGGTAAAACCAGAGAACCAACCACACGTTCTACCAAGCCTAGTACACCTTTGATCTCAGCCTGGGCGTTACTGATAGCGACTGCCGGTGTATCAAAAACATTTTCATCAAGATTTAAAACAGCAGGCTTTTCAATATTTCTACTTATTTCTTGGTCAGGAAAATATCGAATGATCAACTTTGCAACCAAGGGTGTGAAAGGAATAAACACAACTGTAGCAATAATATTAAAAAAAGTATGCGCATTTGCGATCTGACGGGGAATATTATCTGCTGTCTGTGCCATCCATTCAGCATATGTAGGTATCCAGAAGCAAAACAGTGCCACACCAAGAATATTAAATGTAACGTGTGCGATGGCTACCCTTTTTGCTTCTCTTGATGCATTTAGCCCTGCCAATATAGCTGTAACACAGGTACCTACATTTGCACCAAAAATAAGTGGAATGCCCGCTTCAAGTGTTATTGAACCTCCGCTTGCCAGTGTAATAACAATACCCGTAGTAGCGCTACTACTCTGGATCAGTGCTGTAAATACAGCGCCAGCTAGAATACCCATAAAAGGATTTTCAAAACTAGTAAGAATACTGTTAAAAGTTGGGTTGGACCTGAGCGGCTTCATCGTATCTGACATGACCTTCATCCCATAGAACAAGAGCCCAAACCCGAGTATAACAAAGCCAATGTTTTTGGTGGATTCCTTCTTGGAAAAAAGAGACATCAGTGCCCCTATTGCGATCAGAGCCAGAGCATAATCTGTTACCTTGAACGCGACAATCTGTGCAGTGACGGTACTGCCGATATTTGAACCAAGAATTACGCCAAGACCCTGTACAAAGCTTAAAAGACCAGAGTTCACAAAACTGACAAGCATAACAGTCGTTGCACTGCTGCTTTGAATAACCATTGTAACAAAGGCACCCACGCCAACAGCCAGAAAACGGTTTGATGTCAATTTTTCAAGGATAGAACGCATTTTATTCCCGGCTGTCATTTTCATACCATCACTCATCATTTCCATTCCGTACAAAAACATTCCAAGCCCACCAAAAAGACTGGTGACCATCAAAAACCATGAAATTTCTTTATCAGAACTGCCGGAAGATGCTGCTAAAACCAGAGTAGGTACCGCAAACATCACGCTTACGATCGCAACTGAATAATTAATATTTTTTATTTTCAAAAGCATGTTATACCATTTGTTAGTTTGTTGTTAGGGAATAAATGTATTGAATTAAACCTTTATAGAAAAGATTGTTTTACAAACAATTATTAATTTATTTATAAAGTCTATCAATTATAATGATTTTCTTGTTTGATAAACCATAATATATATTTTCTCAAACCAGATTTGAATCAATAAAGCATTAAATAAATCACAACCCCAGTTCCCGATACATATAGCCANATGGGCAGTGTTATCCTTGCAATTTTCCGATGCCGCTTAAGCTGGGATACCCANCCCCTGTAAAGAGTNATCAATGCCAGCGGAATGATAATGGCNGCNAACACAATATGGGTNAACAGTATNATGTNATACAGGGTNTGAAAATCACCGGTATACAGTTTTGGNCCGCTCTTAAACCAGTGATAAATAACGTAGCTTACTAAAAAAAGCGTGGATGATCCGAAAGATATAAGCATTACATACCGATGCATTTCCCTTTTTTTCTGCCTGATTAAAATATAGCCGCAGATGAGAAGCAGGGTTGTGATTCCATTGAGTGCTGCATTCACAAAAGGGAGCATGGATACATCCACGCTCCCTTCAATCCCTTCAGGCCTGGGGCCCAGGATAAGAAATGCTACAGCCAGACTGATCACACCCGAAACAATATAAATGATACGTGTCCAAAACGTATCTTTATTCATACAATCTTATCTAAAATGATCATTCCAAAAAGTGCAGGCAGATAAAACACCGATATTTTTAACAGCAGCCGGGCATTATCCAGACTGTAATTTTTTATGAGGGGAAAACCAGCAGCCATATACCCTACACTTAAAATCAACGCT
The DNA here is from genome assembly GCA_002717915.1 of Fidelibacterota bacterium. Classification (GTDB taxonomy): domain Bacteria; phylum Fidelibacterota; class Marinisomatia; order Marinisomatales; family UBA1611. Next base: position 9,408 of record PBCV01000023.1, read on the forward strand.
CCCCAAAAATAGGTCATTCCCAAAATTCCGATATATGACGGCATAACTGAAACAGGGATCAACAACAGAGAATGCCAGATAATCTGGCGATTGGTCCGTTTTCCATCCAGTTCCAGTACGGGCAGCATTTTNAGGTTTGCCTTCTTATAATCTTCCCTGAACATGAGTGCAATGGCATAGAAATGTGGATGCTGCCAAAAAAACAGGATGGCAAACAATATCCAGGCTTCGGCATCCAACTTCCCGGTAGCAGCAACCCAGCCCCCCAAGGGCGGTATAGATCCAGGTATGGCTCCGATAGANGTGTTCAGCCAGGTGAGTTTTTTCAACGGAGTATAGATAAACAGGTACAACAATGCAGTAGATAAGGCTAGAATCGATGTTAATTGATTGATAAATATATAAAGCAAACCTGTCCCAATTAATGTTAAGGCTATTCCAAATGCCATGGCGTTTCCTGGCAAGATCATACCCGAAGGAAGAGGCCGGTATTTGGTCCGATCCATCATCTGGTCCGATTCCAGTTCAGCAAAATGATTCAACGCACCAGCACCAGATGAAACAAGACAGGATCCAATGAGCGTTATCAAAAACTGTTTATAGTCAGTAATTCCATCGCCACCTAAATAATAACCCAGTGCAGTTGAAACCAGGATCAAAAAGGTGATACTGGGTTTGGTTAGCTCAAGATAAGCACCAAAAAGTGTTTCTGCTTTTTGTGGAATACGCTTCATTTAAGATTTGAATTCTTTTACCAAATTTGTGATATCTTTCCTCAATACTGCCATACTTGCTTCTTCTGTTCCATCAAAATACTTTCGGATCTGCCCATTTTGATCAATCAATACAAACTTAATAGCATGGCCCCTGGGCAATTCTTCCGCATAAAGCATAAATCCATTTTTCTTTAGATCTTTAATGGCCTCAATACTCGATGTAATGAATTGCCATCGATCATCTTTAACCCCATTAATCTTTGCATATTGTTTAAGGATTTCCTGAGTATCCACATCCGGGTCAACTGTTATGGACACAAATTGGACTTCTTCCACCTGGTCAAAATCCTGGTAAAGACCGGTCATGTTTTGGGTCATGATCGGGCAGGGACCTGGACAGCTGGTAAATATGAAGTCTAATACAGTAATCTTGTCATTCAAGTCTTTTTCCGTGAACGGATCTCCATCCTGATTAATGAACGAAAATACCGGCACAGGTTTCAGAATTGGAATATCATAGGATGAATTGGCTTTCTGTATCACCCAACTTGCACCTGCACCAAGAAGTATTACAGCTCCCATGATAAAGTAGATCATCCTATTCATGGGCAATTTGAGACCTCTTCCAGGCAGAATACTGAACGCAGACCATTCCCAGTATCCAGGATGCGATCCACAGGTGAAACAATTGAACTAAGGGTATGACCCTGAAAAAAACCAATATTTCTCCTAAGATAATTTGAACCAATATTAATAACAAAATGGCAGTGGACGATTGAACAATAATGTTGGACGGACGGATTGATTTTTTTACAAGGTGATACCAGACCAACCCAGCCAATCCTGTGATTATAAAACCTAATATAGTATGAATATATTTAAAAGGACCTAACATATGCAGAAGAAATTGTGAATCTATAATAGGGTTTTCCTTGCGGATCATTTCCAATCCACCCCGTATTTCAGTTCCCAGGATGACTTCAACAAATAGTAACAGGGCAAGACACCCAAATAACCTCTGAATATGGGATGGATAACGGCTTAGTTTTTCTGAGTCTGGATTCTCAAGATAATAGGCCTGTTGAGATGCATATAAGAGCAGCATAACTATGATCAGTGCCAAAAACAAGTGCAGCGTTATTGTGATCGGATTCAAAAGGGTATTAACCAATACAGAGCCAAGCCACCCTTCTATTAACGTTAGAACAAAGGCAGCAATGATCGTCCACCTAATGTGGGAAAAATTGGAGTAATATTTTAATCCTAAAATAAGAGTAATTGTAATGGTAATACCAACCAGGGCGCCAAATAAACGATTGCAATATTCTATCCAGGCCAATACAATATTAAACTGGGCTGGATCAATATAATCTGGTAATTGGTCCAGGCTTGTTGGTGGGATCCAACGGCCAAAACATTTGGGCCAGTCCGGACACCCCATTCCCGCACCCGCAACCCGTACCAGTCCGCCAATAAAAATCAGTAGATAGGTCAACCCAGTNGATAGGAAGGCAAAGGTGCAAAATGATTTCATATACAGCCAATAAAATTAGAGTCATTTTTCGCNTTTCTAACCAAACTTTTCCGCTTCAAATACACGGACATTTGATTAAGTTTTGCCCCTGAAACAGACCCTACTTTTTAATAATTCAAACCAATTAAACATNAAGAATAAATTTTATGATTCTCAATAGGATCGATCCAGGGACAGCATGCACCGTTCGGGANACCGGTAAAACGGGAACGGTTAAAAAGATCTATTTCTATCCTACAAAGTTTGAAATTGAATTCCCTGATGGTCATGTTGAGCATTATTCTTCCAAGGATATTGAGTTNGATGGAATAAACCAGGAAAGTGCAACNCTGCAATTACCACCTGTCCCAGATGATGGCATCGGTGAATGCTGGACTGACTGGAAACCTTTTAAAGGAGAGAGCATTGTAAAACACCATTTTTCAACCACCAAAAATCTTATGTGGAAGATGCTTACATCTTTGGAAATGTATAATGTATGGTTCTATGGGATCCAGCGGGCAATGCCTCATATTGATACTGATAGATACGTACACCGTTATAATTTTTCCCAACTCGATTTAAAACCTGGAGCCTATTTTAAAATAAGACCAATGACCATCGCACCCTGGTTCAAGTGNAGAATCATGACCATGGAGAAAGAAAAGGAATTTGGNTTTACATTTAGGACAACCCCCCTTACGAATGAGTATGTCCAGTTTTCCATCCATGAAACAGATGTTGGAGTCTGGGTCACNTGCAGACGCACATCCCAGGGATTCTTTTCAATTCTNAACCAGATAAACTGGCNGNAAAANTCTAAGATTCTGCAACGATTAGANACCATTGTTCCTAAGNTTGATTTAAAAACTGAAGATGATAATGCTGATGGNGACACGGGCGTCCCAACCCAGTTTGGCGGGTTTNCTTCCCGGCAGGATTACATTGATTACGCCATTAACATGGGAATGCAGGGTAATATGGATTTTGTAAATGGCATACCGGAAAAACCCATCCGGGGAATGGCAAAAGCTGGCATTTTAAAGGCCNAACGGACCGGTGAAACTCCTCCATGCCCTGAAAANCCAAGAGGCGGATCNGTACCGTCATCTGGAGGCGGCGTAGCTGCACTATCCACAGATGAACTGGTGGCTTATCTGGTGAATAAAGGGTTAGACGGTGATATGGATACTGTNAATGGCCATGAGAATAAAGCAGTCCGGGGAAAAGCCAAGGCCATGATTATGAAGGTAAAGCGAGGTGCAGCTGAGCGGCCTCCCATGCCTGAAATTCCTGCTGGAGGGGACACCCAGCCATCTGGAGGAGGATTTGATTCTCTTTCCAATGATGAGCANATTGCCTATCTCGTCAATAAAGGGTTAGATGGTGACATGGACCTGGTCAACTCTCATGATGATAAAATCACACGGGGAAAAGCCAAGGCCATGATTGTTAAGGTNAAACGAGGAGCCCTGGAGCGACCCCCCTTGCCTGAGATTCCAGATGCTTCAGCCGGCAGTNCCAGTGCNCCGGAANCNGAAGAACAAATGATNGAACGCCTGATTGCTAAAGGGCTAGAAGGAAATATGGATGAGATNAACGCCCTGGACAACAGGGTTTTACGCGGCAAGATAAAATCCGCTATTGTAAAAGCCAAACGAGCGGCAAAATAACTATGACCGATTCACCCAAGGCAACACTCACTAAAACCCAGGTTATTTCAATGATCGTATGCACCGTATTGCTTCTGGTATACATAACTCTGGTCACGTGGGTTCTTTAATTATTTTAAATGGATTGGCTAACCCTAGAATGGCTTATGCGAAACCTGGAATGGGCTGTTGGACTNTTANTNGTCGGATGNATCATCCTGTTCTTTTTTCCAATTCTTTTAGGATGGCAGTTAAAACAGGATGAACATNAANAAAAAATGGATTAATCCATGGATGCCCTTCCACTGATTTCTATCCTCACCCTTTTATTTGCCATGATACTGATCAGTGAANTGATAAAATTAAAAAAAGAAGTTAGAAAATTATCNAAACTANCCCGTNATCTGAAANATGATGTNAACACCTTGAAAGGNNAATCTTCTGAAAAATAANTACACTTTTAGTTTTGACCTGGGAGAATATGTTGGAATAAATTCGACGTCTGATTTTGGCGCTAATGGACAATAATACAGCTATAGAAAATCAAAAGAACGAATCGAGCCGCATCTATACGCTGTTCTATTCATTTTTCTTAATACCGTTTATGATCGCCATCTTTGGGGCTTTATTCTTTCTTCTTTTCAGNTTTGTTACTTTTGAAACCAACGACGCATCTGCTCTNTTAAATCAGGTTAAGGTAGGGTCTGCTTCCAAACGCTGGCAATCTGCNTTTGAACTTTCCAAAGTATTTAACAATCCTGATAGAATTCCAACTGATGCATCATTTAAAAACCAGATGGTATCTATTTATAATCATTCGATCCATGATGACCCTCTTGTCCGCGCATACCTAGCTTTGGCCATGGGTATGACCCGGGATGAATTCTATTCTGATGTATTACTCATAGGATTAAACGATGAAAATCTGGAATCTCGTCTTGCAGCTGTTCAAGCTGTAGGAATGATCGGAGCACACAATGCTGGGAAGCGTCTTAAACACATAGTAGAAAATTCTGATTATTTGAATGAAAGACTGGCTGCAACCATTTCCTTGGGATTGATTGGGGATAAAAANTCGGTTCCATTATTAAGAGACCTGTTGGATGACGAAGAACCAAATATCCAGTGGGATGCGGCCGTGGCCNTGGCAAAAATGGGAGATGCTTCTGGCGCTTTTATTATTGAAAGCCTATTGGATAGGCAATATTTAAATGCTTTCCCACAAGTCGACGAAGCTGAAAAGCACCAGGCTCTTCTTGTGGCTATAGAAGTTTCATCAATGTTAAAGGATGATCGCTTTGAGATCAAGTTGATAGCATTAGCTGAATCTGACCAGAACCTAAAAGTACGTAATGCTGCCATAAAAACCCTCGAAACTAGTTATGACAGGATACTCTAGATTATGAGTGAAGACAAAAAAATACCTGCAGCATCAGTAGGGTCTTCATCTGATAGCCCTTTTAAAAGTTCTTCTATGGAGCGCCGNGGATTTTTTAAATGGCTTTCACTGGGNTGGCTTGCATTTGCCGGTGCAACGGGCGGTTTTTTTACGGTAATGATTCGCTTTCTTTTNCCGAATGTCCTTTTTGAACCGCCTCAAACATTTAAAATTGGATTTCCGGATGATTATTCGACTAACGCAGTTGATATTAGTTANAAAAAACAATTTAATGTCTGGGTGGTAAGGGATGACGAGACCATCTTTGCTTTGTCAACAACGTGTACGCACCTTGGGTGTACTCCTAACTGGCTTCAAACAGAAGGAAAATTTAAATGTCCCTGTCATGGAAGCGGATTTCGCATGACAGGAATNAATTTTGAAGGTCCTGCTCCCCGTCCTTTAGAAAGGTACAAAGTCTCCATCGCAAATGACGGTCGAATTCTTGTTGACAAAACTAAGAGTTTCAAATGGGAAAAAGGCGAATGGGAAAATCCTGAATCCTATTTGACAGTTTAATTAAAAAATAATATTCATATGGCAAAAGACGATAAACAAAAATCATTTTTAGAACNGTTGGGTGAGTCCCAGGTCTGGAANTCCATAATTCGATCTGGCGTCCCTAGAACACGGCGTCAAAGAATGCATGCNATCCTGGGNAGCGTNTTCCTGCACCTCCATCCTGCCCGATTGCCAAAACACGCCGTCAAAGTTGGGTATACCTGGTGCATGGGAGGATTATCCTTTTTTCTGTTTGTTTTNCTTACTATTACGGGCATTTTGCTCATGTTCTATTACAGGCCCACNGTAGAATANGCTTACACNGATATTATAGATCTGACAGAACAAGTTCCCCTTGGAATGATGCGTGAACTCCATAGATGGGCGGCCCATGCCATGGTATTGATTGTCTGGCTGCACATGCTCCGTGTATTTATGACCGGTTCCTACAAGCCGCCCCGTGAATTTAACTGGGGTGTAGGTGTACTGCTNATGACCATGACTTTGTTCCTATCNTTTACCGGCTATTTACTNCCNTGGGACCAACTGGCAATATGGGCTGTAACNGTCGGGACTAATATGGCAAGGGCCCATCCATTTATTGGCCATGAAGGTCCCGGTGCATCTNTNTTNGCCATTGGTGANATTAACTTGGTGCACATGGGNTCAGATGTACGGTTTGCCTTGCTGGGNGGGCGATTNGTTGGAGAAGCAACCCTTCTAAGATTCTATGTCCTCCACTGCATTGCTGTACCNTTTATAATGATGATATTCCTGGCCATACATTTCTGGCGGATTCGAAAGGATGGTGGTATATCTGGTCCATTATAAGCCATGAATTGAGGTTCCTNTGATAGAAACATTTAAAGCTGTAATTGATACATTATCTACNCCTACTATTAGCTTCACGATCCTAACAGTATTAGCACCGTTTCTTTTCCCTCCAACGGACTGGTTTGACAAAATGAATCGAAAGTTGGGAATTTGGAAGTTATGGACAAAAGCGGGCTGTGCAATCGGAATGGCTTTTATAAGCTTCTTTTTTATCATTGGTTATTTTGATCCAAATTTTAATATCACTTTGACCAAACCNGANAATTTCCCAATTGTGTTATTGATCTANTCCATGTTCTTNTNTATNTGGNTNGGAATGCATAAGGCATATAAAAATGATGAGAGACTTGAACAGGGATTAAAACCGAATGAGTATAATGATCCTGATGACAAAGTTCTAGTCTGGCCAGATCTTGTATACATTGAATTCATCGCCTTGATCCTGTTCATGGTTTTTTTNATTGTATGGTCCATNCTTGTTGCTGCTCCTCTGGAAGAGCCNGCAAATCCAGCCAGTACACCTAATCCTTCAAAAGCCCCCTGGTATTTTNTAGGCTTGCAGGAGATGCTGGTTTATTTTGATCCATGGATCGCCGGAATTATCTTTCCCATNTTCATCATTATTGGTATGATTGCAATCCCGTACATGGATACCAATCCAAAAGGTGAAGGATATTATTCATTTAAAGANCGTCGGGTTGCTATTTTTATTTTCATGTATGGCTGGTTAATCCTTTGGATCTTTCTNATTGTAGTTGGAACGTTTTTCAGAGGACCAAACTGGAATTTCTTTGGACCNTTCGAGTATTGGGATCCNCATAAGGTTGTACCATTAAATAATGTGAANCTGTCAGAATTTTTCTGGGTNAAGCNNCTNANCAAAGGGCTTCCTGAAAATGCCCTTATCAGAGAATCATTAGGATTCATTGCAATTTTTATCTACATGTTTGTCACACCAATTATCCTAGCAAAAACGTGGTTAAAGGATTATTTTGAAAAAATTGGACCTATACGTTATACATCATTGATGTTATTTGGTCTCACCATGCTGGGTTTACCAATCAAAATGTATTTAAGATGGATTTTTAACTTGAAATATATCATCGCCATTCCGGAATGGTTTTTCAATATTTAGGTTAATGCATGTTTAANAACGACGAACGNTANTGGNANATNCANANNTTAAATAAATGGTTTGCCATNTCATCTGTTCTTTTCTTGATCAGTATGGCTTGGACCTTTATTGATGATAATGATGATGAGTTTAAAATTTATCAGCGTGAGTTCCGCANAATGGAGATTGAAATTTCAGAGCAAAATTTGNAGGAAGAATTAGAATTNGTNAAGACNGACCGTCTGTCTCATGAAAAGGATCTNNCNNNNGCTGAANCTAAATTAAATACNCAACAAANNAAATTNGACGANCTTGAAAANAATCTNGCNGNACTANANGCNAGACACTANAACGAGAATATGATCTACCAGNGTCAAAAGGCAGAAGTGGATGCANTTAAATATCTCGTTGAATCCGAAAATGCACACCAGAATAATGGAGACCANCANGGACCTTCTTACAAAGATGAANATNTNGCCGCNCTGNATCTNCTGNANGANTTNAGGCTAATAAAGGAAGGNACAGANATAGAGATTAGTGAAAATGATGATGCCATCAAATCCATGANAGCANATGTGAAACTGCGATTGGATGAATTAAATATTGTNCTGAAANAGGTGAATATTGTTGATAATAAATTGAAGAAAATTGACCGNNATCGTATGANTCTNGCTAACCAAGTAGGCGANNTAGTCCGGGATTTACCAATANTNGACTTTTTGGATCCCTATTATAAAATCAATCAGGTTGTTGTTAGGGATGTTAAATATGATGTGAATTTTGCAGNAGTTCCAAANGTTGANCGCTGTACCAGCTGTCATCTAGGNATTGATAACCCTGATTTTNCTGATGCCCCCCAACCATATACAACTCATCCTAATCTAGATCTTTACATCACTTCGGCTTCTCCACATCCCATGGATACCTTTGGATGTACAAGTTGCCATGCGGGCAGGGGGCGTGGAACATCATTCGTATCATCAACTCATACTCCAAATACACCTGAAGATAAAAAACGATGGAAAGAAGAATATGACTGGGAAAAGATGCACCACTGGCTTCAGCCTATGCTTCCAACTCGATATACCCAGGCAAGTTGCTTTAAATGTCATTCAAATACAAGTGACCTGGCTGGAGGTGAAAAACTAAATCTTGGACTCTCGCTTGTGGACAGAGCCGGTTGTAATGGCTGCCATCATAATGCTAACTGGCCCAGCCAGGCTAAAGCGGGGCCTGACCTTAGGAAAATAAATGAAAAATTAGATGAAGACTGGGTCTCAAAATGGGTTAAAAACCCAAGTCACTTCCGTTATAATACACGGATGCCTTCAATCTTTCAGCAGGAGAATCAGAATAGCCCTGAAATAACTGCCTACAATAATGTTGAGATCGCTGGAATTACAGAGTACTTATTTAAAGGTAAAGAAAAAGATCGTGGGAAAAACAGCAATCGATACATTGGAGATATAGAAAAAGGTGAAACATTATTTAACTCCATAGGCTGTATGGGTTGCCATATTTCTGAGAGTGTCCCAGAGTCTGCACCAGAAATAAATAATTATTACAACCTTACCAAAGTTCAAGGTCCTAATCTTATTGGTCTTGGCTCCAAGGTCACATCAGAATGGTTATACGAATGGCTCATGAATCCTCAAGATTATATGTCCACAACCAGGATGCCAAATCTCAGGCTCTCAAGCCAGCAAGCTAAAGACCTAACAGCTTATTTACTTGAGCATAAAAACCAAGACTTTGAAAATTCCCCATCACATCAATACGATAAATCAGTACTTGATGAGCTGACAATAAACGTGCTAAAAAAATCTAATCCTGAAAAATTTGCTCGGGCCAAAGCTGACAAAATGGATCAGCAAGAAAAACTTAACTTTATTGGTGAAAAAAGTATCCGGCACTATGGCTGTTTTGGCTGCCATGAAATTGATGGATTTGAAAATGCCAAACCAATTGGTACGGAGATCACAGAACAAGGGTCCAAGCCGGTAGGCAAGTTTGATTTTGGACTGTTTCATGATATTGAACACACCAATTATGCCTGGATTGAAAACAAGCTCAGGACTCCACGGATCTACGATCGGGGTAAGGAAAGCCAACATTTGGATCTATTAAAGATGCCAAACTTCCAATTCTCAGAAGAAGAAATAGAAGCCATTACAACTGCAATTCTCTCATTTAATGCAGATAAAGTTTCTGAACCACTGTTGGCCCATTTAAAAGACCCAGATATCTACAAAAAGGGGCACCGTCTGGTTAAACAATACAACTGCCAGGGATGCCATCTCATCCAAGGCCAGGGCGGACAACTTATTGATGTTATCGGCCCCCCTGAATACGGTCCCCCTAATTTGAATACACAAGGACGAAAAACTAACCCAGACTGGCTGCTTTCATTTTTCAATGACCCATCCATTATCCGACCTAATCTGCAGGTGAAAATGCCTAGTTTCCACCAGATTTCTGATGAAGACTGGGATGCTATTATCAGTTATTTTCAACACGCGGATGGTGAAAAGATCAGTTATAGAGGAGATCTTAAAATAGATAATAAATCGGTAGAATTTATGGCAGCTACTAAGCTTCATGAACTCGGGGCCTGCGATAACTGTCATTTCTATGGCACAACATTCCCAAAACAGGAAGCATCAACCTGGGCAGCCAACCTGGCTATGACTAAAGAACGATTGAATCCAGATTGGGTCAAAGAATGGTTGCTTGACCCACAAACCATTATGCCCGGAACAAAAATGCCTGCCCCATATTTACCCGACAAAGAAATACTTGCCCTGGATGGAGCTGAGAATGACTGGGGCCGGGAGCTTGTTAAACTGG
>PBCV01000024.1 GCA_002717915.1 Fidelibacterota bacterium
ATTTCCAGATAACTGTCATCTTCTGCAATCGCTGAAGATACAATTGAAGGAAGAGTTCCAACTGCAACCGCATAATTCCCAATTTGCCCGCTATAGCCATCTAAAACAATATAATAGGTACCCGCTTCAAGACTAATACTATCAATAATACTTGCGTAATGCGGGGGATCAACACTTGCTTCGGGACAGAAATCCTGTGTCCCATCATCCGATTCAATAATTGAAACATCATTACCACAGGCATCCTTAATTGATACAATTGTATCAAAATTTGTTAGGGTATCGCACGTGTCAATATAAATATTCCTTTGTGTAGACAATGTCAGTTCATATGCATAATCAACTCCATGTGGATAATTCTGAAAATTCCAATCGTCTCCCATTGTTTCATCAAGAGTTGCTGCATGAAAAAAAGGCAATGCAGCAATCACAGAGTCTACACAGGCACCTGAACCTAAACAGATATCATTGTTTCCATATACATCTGCATCCCAATAACCACTGCCCGAATTTGTAAGTGTGCCATCATTTCCGTTTCCAGTCAGATCCGTTATGGTTGCATCATTCCCATCGTTAAAATTCCAATAGCCAATCAGTCCAGGGTTGCCAATTGGAGAATTGCACATAACCGTCTGAAGTGTATTCTGGTCCAAGGCAGTATCCCATAAACGTACTTCATCAATACCACCGCTAAAATAACCATCAGAACCACCTGGATTATTATTACTCTTACCAATTTTCATTTCCACAGTTTCAATATATTCCCAATTGACGTTTCCGCCTTCCGTATTAAAACTTGCCTGCTCTACGCCATTTTTAAAAACTTTTGCCTGTCCTGTTGCAGAATCATAGATCCCTGCAACATGTGTCCATACATCCTGATCAAGCGTTGTACCAGGCCAAACTCCCAGACCATCGCCATAGATATCATAGTCTCCCGTACCTACGCTCAAGATAAAGCGTAATTCATTTTCAAAATACAGTAGGGTAAAACCGGATTCTTCTGTTGGGCCACCCAGTCTGAAGTAGTGTACAATAGGGGCAAAGTCTGAGTAGTTTTGAAGTTCAGGATTAACCCAGCACTCAATAGTCATACCTGTTTCTGTTTGAAGAGATGAATTGCTGCCAATTGTTACAAAATCATTTTCTTGAAAGGTAAAACTTGAGTCCTGAGCCCGCAATTGTACAGAACCAAACAAAATTATAGTAATTAAGTAAAATCTATTCAACATTAATATAACCCGTTCCAAAATCTTTAATTCTTACAGAATCATTATTGGCATCACGAAGCCTGGTATTGGGCCCATACAATAATTCTGACTCACCTGTCGATAGTGTTGAAAAATAAACTGTAGCCAGGGACCAGGTACCTCCTTCATTCTGATCCGATTCCATATCCGGAAGGTAATAGATAAAAATATCCAGAACTCCTTGTTCATCCACCGTGACTTCCATTGGATTATTTTCTCCCGTGAAAAAAGGGCCGGGGATAACAGAATCAACTGTTACACTGCCCCAATCATATCTCACATCTAAATGAGCGGCTGCTGCAGGATCCAGTTTTAATCCGTAGAGTTCAACCAAAATTGAGGCACCAACTGTAGCGTTAATCTCTGGCGGGTGAAAAAAAAGTGCCGGAGGGTCTAAGTCCATGTTCTCAGGATCAAAGGGATTATCTAATTCATAATTGGCTTCTTCACATGAAAACAATAAAAATGTACTTAAACCAATGACCCGAAATATGGGCTTAAACTTATGGAAAATTAAAATTGAGCTGAACCTGGTTAACATCGGGTTTATACTCTAGATCAAAAAAATATTCCCCATCAAAAAAATCATCATTAGGAGCCACAAGATATGCATGAACCATATTTACAATCCATATGGATGCACCTACACTGCGTATATTATTCATGAATGCGTTATACCTACGGGTATCAGCAGCATATTGAACAACTTTTGGGCGAAGTCCTATGAGTGTGTGGGGATCAGTCCCATCCTGGTATGCATTGTAATTTTTTTCAAACCCTCCCCAGGCCTTATTGTACTGGGTGTAAGCAATCAAGGCAGCCAGCCCCAGTGTTGCTTCTGTCCCCATGAACCCATAGCCGGGATATTTTTTTTGCGCCCAGATCTGCCCGCTCCCAGGTAGTGCTGTAGACATCATGAGTGCTTTGATCTTACTGGGAATTGGCGGCAATTTGATCCATTCCCTTTTACGTTTTATATCTTCAGTTATTGCAACTTGAGACGTATCAGTTCCCACAGATAACGTATCAGGAACTGGGAGTCCGCTTACGTTATACGCCATTTTTTTCATTTCCAGTAATAAACTGTCAGTGATACCGCTGTTCTTCATTGCAAACTCATCCAACGTGGTTTCCATATCCACTGAAAATAATCGACCATTGATTAAAAATTCATCATCCCCTTCCTTTTGAATATTTCCAGCAATCACATAGTTCACATCCAGCCGCCTTCCAAGGTCTATGGCACATTCTTCTCTCCAGCAGGCCCAATAGTCTTTTTTAAGAGGGTAAAATATATTGATCTCATTGGTGATCCCACGATCCTGGACCTGAAAAATATTCAAATTTCTCACTGTCCTACGGAATTCTTCTGTCAAATGAGCTGTCAATGGCGCAGAAATTCCTCTACCTTCGAATTCAAGAACTGCCAAATTGTTACCTGTTTTTAAAGAGCTTGGCAATGAAGTGGAACTATGCTGGTTGGGCTTTAGGCTGGATTTTTTTGGTACAACACCCACCAGTCCCTGCTGGTTGGGTTTTTTCTTAGTCTTTTTTGATCTTAAATCCTTTATTTGTTTCCGGTTTGCATACGCCTCCTTCGAAACCTTAGGTGAGATCTTTAATGAAGAGCAAGCAGTTATCATAATCAAACTAGATATGACTAGAAATTGCAATTTGAATATTTTGGTCATTTTGATAAATAACTTCATCATTTATTGATCCTTAACACAGTCAAAATCATAATTTTGAGCTCGCGTAGAAACACCTCACCTACAAAAAGGATAATGATTATACCTCGGATCGTGGACATCATTGTTGTTGAAGGTTTGTTTTCCGCCCTTCCCGAAAACTTACATCACTCAAGGACATTGTCAAAGAACGACGTTAAAAATTGAAAAAATCTAAAATTGTCTCATTGGGTTGTCCCTGTACCACTGATCCAGGTACATAGAAATCAATTGGTTGATGGATTTTTCTACATCCCGGTAGAGATTTTGTGATGATGTCTGACCCATAACTTCATGAGAAAATATCTTACTGGTCATGAGTTTTTTTGTGATGAGTGTGTCGGCCATAGAGCGGTAATACATGGGTTCTGAAATACTGTAATTATATATGCTGAAAATGACCAGGAATGATGAAACTCTTTCTACCCTTGAATCAACTATATGAACATCAACTACCATTTTGGGCATCTGCTCTGCAACCATTTGAATATCATGTTCTAAAAACCGAAGCTCAATAAAACTTGAAACGCGTCCTTCCCAAACTGCATCTTCAAGTCCTTTAACATTCAGTTCCAAAGTTAACTCTTCAATGCCTTTAAGGTTGCCATTATACCATACGCTCTGTGCAGATACCATTGAAATGAAAAGAGCAGAATAGATCAGCTGTTTAACCATAATTCTTATTTATTTTAATAAAATAATTTTCTGTACTTGGCTATAAGACCCTGACTCAAGTTTAACAAAATAAACACCACTCGCTTTTGCAGATCCATTCCATTGAAGTTCCCTGTATCCAGGAGATAGTGTTTTATTCAATAATTCTGTAACAAAATGGCCATTACTATTAAAAATACCAATGCTCACAGGTCCTGGTTTTGAAATATTAAAACGAATATTTGTGAAAGGATTGAACGGATTGGGATAGGCATGAAAGAGTTTCATCCTGTTGGGAATGATATTGTTCTTACTGACACTTAAATCTTCTCCAGCCAAGAGCACATCCAGGATATAGAGCATATATTCAGTATCTACTTCATTATTTGCATAAACCAGTAGCCCATTCTGATCCACAATGAAATCCCTGGGGTAAGGGGAACCCTGGTTTGGAATATAATATTCATCATAGGTCACACCGCCAAAACCCCCTGGGCCTGTCCCACCGCTTGATTGATCCTGAAGAATGGGATAAGTGATGCCTGTTTCATCCACAAACTGATCAATCTGATTCTGATTTACAGATGTAACCCCTACAAGAATCACACTGTCTTGGGAATAGGTCTGCCAGATGGATGTCTCAAAATCCGATAACTCCGGAATGCAGACAGGTCATCCTGGGGCAAAAAATGCAATCACTACTATTTGGCCTAAATGGTCACTTAAGGTAAAATCACCTGAGCCATTGGCAGCGATGGGCAATGTAAAATCCGGTGCATCCAGACCAACAATTCCACCATCGTAATTACCTACTAATAAAACTTCGATTTCTGATTCATCCGGGTCATTGGATGTGATCCGCATCACACCCGATGCATTTTGATTCGATTTTGTGTAAATGATCTGCGCGAGAGCTGTATCGCCAGGCTCAATATATTCAGGGAAATTCAGAGTATAGAAATCATTATGGTTCAGGAAAGGTGGAGAAAATCCCAGAGGGAATTGACCATTGTTTTCAACTAATAAATCAAAGGTATCACTTTCACCAGTTTCCAGAACAGGGAAAGAAATATCCCAGGAACTGATATCCAGATCTGCCTCTTCAATCTCACCAAAGGAGAATGTCTGCAAATGCTGCCACTCCGCAGAATATATCACACTGTCCCTGGCTCCAATGGCCATGGTACGTTTACCTGTCCTTTTATATCCCACCAGTTCAAGGGTTTCGCCTGTCCATTCCAGTATCTTCACATCCAGCCAGTCAGAAACAGCAATTTTATTGCTATCAAACACTGCAATTTTATTGGCGAGCCCTTGAGTGTCAAATTGATCCAATAAAACCGGTTCATTTATATTTGAGATTTCATAAACAGAAATTCCGTGAGATCCTTCAGCGATAAAAAGTAAACTATCCTGAACTTCCAAATCCTTTACTGAACCTTGTGTTAAAAACGAGCTACCATCACAAGAATCAATGATACAACTGATCTCTTCAAGAATAACACCAAACTCACCGTTTCCGATTGCAATATGATTAGAATCCACAAATGCCACTGTCCATGCATTTTCACAAGATCTGGAATAATTCAATTCAGGATTGATTGGATCAGAAATATCATAGAACAAAACACCATCTTCATGTGCAGCAACTGCCAGCATGTCACCATAAATATCCGATCCTTCAAAAGAAGGATTGTTAATATTCGTTCCGGAGACCGATAACGAACCAATATGTTCTGGATTAGACGGGTCAGAAAAATTAATAATAGCTGAACCATCCTGTCGTGTCCTGCAAGTGAAATAGGCCACACTGTCAGCAGCAGAAACCCAAAGACCTGGCAAGGAACGGTTGCCCATGGGAACTTCAAAATTGGTGATCAATGTTGGGTCGGTTGGATTTGAGATATCATAAAAATCATATCCATCCAAATTGCCTGGAATAATCATGATATCCCCAATAATCTCTACATCCATGAGCTCCCTTGCAGGAGGGTTAAACCTGTTTTCAAGGGCCAGATTTTTTGCAAAGCAAAGGAATGGAAGGAAAAGAAGGACTATTTTTTTCATGCTCTAACAGACTTTAATTTTCCAAAAACGAAAACCTTACTCCTTGACCATGGGAACAAACCGCACCGGAAGGATTTTTTCTTTCTTTACGATCCCATCCTTGNCCTTTTTGATCAACCATAAATANTGCATGAAAAGGTTTGCACCNACAGGAATAATCATTCTGCCATCATTCGCAAGNTGTTGAACCAGTTTTTNGGGAATCTCTTCCGGTGCAGCGGTGACNATGATCCGATCAAAAGGNGCNTGNTCAGGCCAGCCTTTNTATCCNTCTCCTGTCCGGACNGTAATATTATCATAACCNGTTTTATTCANCACTTTTTCAGCACCTTCAGCCAGTTCNGGGATGATCTCAATGGTAAAAACATGGTTTGCCAATTCTGCCAAGATCGCAGCCTGGTAACCCGAACCCGTACCAATTTCTAAGANCTTTTGGTGTTTCTCAACTTGAAGCTGTTCTGTCATATAAGCCACAATATAGGGTTGGCTNATGGTNTGTTTATNTCCAATGGGCAGGGGTCGATCTGAATAGGCAAGATCACGATATTTCTCTGGTACAAACAATTCCCTTTTTACGGTTGAAACTGCCTTTAATACTGCCTGATCCTTAACACCTCGTCCTTTGATCTGGTCTTCTACCATTCTAACCCTACTATTATCAANGCTGTCGGTGCTTTGAGCACAGCCCAGATTGAGTATAATGGCAATCAGAAACCATTTCATGTTCAATAATGGNTGACCTATATACAATAATCTCTGGATATATACTAATAATTGATGGTCAATCCAAACCCTGCCCTTCCGGCCAGCGGATCAATGGAAGGATTCACAGAAAGCTTCAGCAGCTGTCCGTATTTATAGCNGACATGGTCCCGCTTTTCCTCAATTTTTCGAAAACACCAAAACCGATCATAAATAAACGTGGTTTTTTTCATAATAACTCCGTAGCTATTAATTTAGGTAAATCTACTTATCCAAGGGTGGATGGAGCAATGGAAGTAAGACAGGATTAAATCCAGTTGCCGCAATCCAGGTAATCAATAAGGATCTTATCGCTATAAAAACCTGAGCTTCGACCACGCTGGATCCAACGCATAGATAGATCAGGATTCAAAATAAATACAGCTGGCATTAATTGATCCGCCATCTGAACCAACCCGTATTTTTCAGCGATGGCATACTGATCATTCGANATGAATGGAAACGGGAATTCAGTAGATTTCTTCATGGCATGAATATCTNCAGGATCTCCAGGGNCCAGCACAAGAAAGGTAAGATTACACTTAGAAAATTCATGGAGCTTTTTTTTGATACGAACCAANTGCTCCCGGCAAACGGGACACTGGGCTGACTTCACTGTGATAATACAAACTGTTTTATTTCTNGCCAGTTTTTCCATTGGTATCAATTCTCCAGATAGACTGACAATTTCATGGGGAAAAACTGGATTTTCCTGTGCTACAATACAGGTAATGGCAATACTAAGGAAATAAAACCTCATTTTTCTTTATCCAGATAAGTTTTTTCCCCAAACTGCCTTATTAGCAGTGAACACAGAATTATTTTCATACTAAACGGGATATTCAACAAAGTTAAAATGGGTTTTACTATACATATTGTCTCTTTTGCCAATTATGATAATCCATTCATGACTCGGGAAAACATAGCCAGTGTTTCCTCAATTTCTGCGGCATCTATACCACAATGGGTCACCAGGCGAAATCTTTTGGGGCTGATCTCAAAGAACTGAATACCGTTCTTTTTCATCAAAGAAACAAGTTCTACTCCATTAATATCACCACGTTCAAGTGTAAAATATACAATGTTGGTTGGAACAAATTCTGGATCACATTGCAGCCCATTAATCCTAGAAATCCCATCCGCCAGGGCCTTGGCATGCTTGTGGTCCAAAGCCAATCGTTCAACCATGGTATCCAATGCTTCAATACCTGCCGCAGCAAGGATTCCTGCTTGACGCATGCCGCCACCTAAAACCTTCCTTAGCCGTTTCACTCTATGAATAAAACCTTCTTCACCACACACAAGAGAACCAACGGGAGCAGAAAGTCCTTTCGATAAACAAAATGTGGTTGAATCTGCCGGCTTGCAGAGTTCTTTTACGGTGATTCCTAATGCTACGGATGCATTGAACAGTCTTGCCCCATCCACATGCACTAATAATTCATGTTCATTCGCAATAGTACGAACAGCATTTAAATAATCAATGGTCAAGGGGAACCCATAACAACGGTTATGGGTATTTTCAAGACAAATGAGCCGTGTTTTAGGAAAATGGACGTTATCTAAACGAATCGCATTTTTAATATCATTCAATGTCAGTGTACCATCATCCTGATTCTTTAATTGGTGAGAGTGAATACCGCCTAAAGATGATATTCCACCTGCTTCATAAAGAAATGTATGAGCCTGGTCACCTAAGATAACTTCATCACCTCGTTCACAATGGGCCAGGACTGCAGTAAGATTTGCCATTGTACCGCTTGGTACGAACAGGGCCGCCTCCTTGCCCGTAAGTTCTGCTGATTTTTTTTCTAATTCGTGGATTGTTGGATCTTCATCCAATACATCATCACCTAATCTCGCATGCATTATAGAATCCATCATCGCAGGTGTAGGCAGGGTTACTGTATCGCTTCGAAGGTCTATCATACTTTAATAATCTGGATCCATTCCTACCCAGACATAGTTATCGATAACCCGTGTTTTGAAAACATCCATCGGAGTCTGTTCCATATTTACAATCTCTTTGGCTTGGGAATCTATTTTAGCAAAAAACTTCATCTTGCCATCATTAATCCAAGCTTTTATTTCACCCGTTTTATAGCAAAAATCACTATTGTGCCAGCGGCAACTGATCGTCTCTTTCTCTTCATTAATTTTACTTCCTTTCAGACTCAATAATGCGTGGGGACACCTGTCATTCACAGCATGGAAAGTATCATTGAGTTTAAAAACCAGTATATTATCTCGTTTTACTTTCATAATCTGCTGCTGCTCATCATCAAAACTGGAAACTTCTGTAAACTTTCGCCAAACTATACCTTCTTCCATGATTTCATCTTTTTCCGCTTTTTCAACAGGGATANTTAAACTTTCAATCTCATATAGGGTCACCCGATCTTNAATACCAGGTAGATTNGTGCGAACAAAATCCTTTATGGTAATNACATCCTTTATCTNTTCATGGGTTTGCTCAGATATAAGAATCCGTGATNTAAACTGTTTATTCGCGGATTCTACTCTGCTTGCAAAATTCACAGCTTCCCCTACTGCNGTNAGCCGCCTGGAGATACCAGCTCCAATATCGCCAACGACCGCGTCTCCCAAATGAACGCCAATCCCAATATCAAATGCTTCTCCATACATGGTTTTCAGATAAGGTTTCATATCATCCATTTGATCACACATATCCAACGCGGACTGAACAGCTGCTAATGCCGGGTTTGGTTCATTGTTGGTACCAAATAATGCCAACAACCCATCACCGATATAATTATCTATACGTCCNCCATACGATTCCACTACGGAAACCATCCTGCCAAAGTACCGGTTAAGAATAAACACCACATCATAAGGTGTGATTTTTTCAGAAAAAGATGTGAAAGCTCTAATATCACTGAATAGAATGGCTATTTTTTTCGTCTCACCTAATCGGCCAATATTTTTTATATCGGTTTGAGATGCAGATTCTATATCTTCTTCGTTCAGGGCAAGCCTGCGAACAGTCANNTCACCCCGAATTCCAGTCTGGCAGGCAAGTCGAAATTCTTCTGTAGAATGAATCTTTTCCTTAATGATCTGTTCTTTTTCCGTNGGCTCGGAACAGTGTTCTATNCCATCAAGAACCAATACGCGGCAGGTTGTGCATTTCCCTTCACCNCCGCAAGCGTGAGCATGNGCAATATCATTTGTTAAACTTATATCGAGTAACAGATCGNCATTATTAGCATCTAATACTTTATTGTCTGGTANGATAGTAATNTTTGGCATAAAAACCCNTATNTCTCAAATATCATTGAATCATTATTAAGAAATCTAANCTCACTGACATTACTGAANCTTGGAANTTTNATTTAANNAGNATCANTTTTTGAACATCANNTCTGCCNCCTTGNANAAGTTTTGNAAAGTANACGCCACTGGCATAATTCTGGCCGTTCCATTGTANCTCATGTATTCCTGGTTGTAANAATTNATCTACCAATGTTTCCACGAGCTTTCCTCTGATATCAAATAGATTCAAANTAACATTTGAAT
Organism: Fidelibacterota bacterium; assembly: GCA_002717915.1. Taxonomy (GTDB): domain Bacteria; phylum Fidelibacterota; class Marinisomatia; order Marinisomatales; family UBA1611. The sequence continues at coordinate 9,977 of PBCV01000024.1, forward strand.
AAAGATCTAANGAGAATTGAATCGTAGTTAATGGGTTAAACGGATTTGGGTATATGGATTGAATTTCAAAATCTTCAGGAGTTAATGAAGTGTTATTATTGATATCCAATGCTTCACCGTCATAATACAATCCAAACATGATCATCATTTCATCCGTACTCAATAAACCAAAAGTTATTTCTTCATCTGTATCATTGTAAAAGGTCGCTTCAAGTTCAAGGCCATCTCCNTCATAGAAAACCATGGGCGGATCATACTCAATGATAGGAGGATGATCCCAGTCCAGAGCAAGATATACNAATTCCCGATAATCNGGATTGTTCTGGTTCACNCGGAAGGCTTTGAATTCAATATTATTCAAATGTGCNTGGGACCAGAGTTGAAAGATAGAGATCACTCCGTCATATTCTTCTTCCAGCCAAAAAATTTTGTTTAGCGTTGTTTCTTCATCCGGCGGTAGATGAATATCATTATTGTTCAACTGAAGAATATGCCCAATATGATCCACATCTGCTGAATCTACAAAATGGTAATTATTATAAATCTCCCCTGAAATAGTATCATTGGTATAATTGGCATAATGTGAGTTCAGATCAAATCCATAAGTTGGATCTATCCTTAAGGCTACACCTTCCGGAAGACTGTAATCAAAGAACCGGGTTTGTGTTCCTGTAATAAATTTTTGGAATGCCATATAAAACAATANATCAAAATCATAGGTTCCATCCGGGAGCCTGATATCTCGATAAATGTTTGGCTCTGGCAAAGGTAGGGTCAGGTCATCATCATATGTATAAATAATAAAATGGTGGCTGCCGGGCGACATGNNTGTTTCNATCCGGTTTACATAGAGAATATCCTGCGTATCCAACTCCGTAAAGTAGAACAATTCCCTTTCGAACTGGGGTGGTACATCAAAGGGGCCCAGATGAACTTGGAGACCATTTTCCGGGATAGCCAGCGGTTCAAATTCNGGTAGCTNAAAAATAGTTGTGTCTTCCAGAAGATTTTCATTGGCTACAATTCCCGTGTCCGGGGCACCGGCAATGATCCATTGGCGAATGAATTCCAGTTCTCCATTGGTTAGAAAATCCATCCCCAGCGGCATAAGGCTTCCATATTCAGGATGGTCTTCGTAAAAATGTTCATAATCGTTCGAGTTAATCTTTTCCCACAAAAAACTGGAATAAACACTGGCAATGCCTTCTGTACCTACCAGTTCAAGATCATCCTCCGCAGCATAAGTATTTGTAGGAGTTACATTAATGAGTTCTTCATAGGCCACATCTTCAGCAAGAATCAACCCCGATTGTTCAGCAAAATAAAGTCCATGATCATGGCACATAACACATTTGGGAGTCCAGATACTATCCTGAATAATATCCCAGGTTGATGATTGCCCTCTAAGTACACTTAGAAAAATGAATAGTGATATAATTGAATTCAAAGAATAGATCCCAGAATAGTTTCTAACGGATTACAGCAAATTTACCTACTATTTCTTCAGGTGTTTTANCGTTTTCTGAGCTCGTCTGCTGTATGTGATACAAATATAGACCCGGTGCAATNTCNTGGTTATTAATGGTCCGCATATCCCACCATTCATTACCTGAAAATTCATCATCATGATCCAGTTCAAATACCAGTTCACCTGAAAGGGTNAAAATCTTNATTTTACATTTAATNGGCAGGTTTGTAAAACGTATCTGACGCTGAAANTCAGATTCTTTNAANTGTGANCGGGCTATATAGGGNTTTGGNACNACTTTTACANGATCCAAATTTTCCTGGGGCTGAATTCCTGGATANGCCTGNGCAAAATTTCGATCCAGAACTGTTGTCCCTTTTGAATTTTCAATGGATGCATACCCTTCAGGGTTTGCCCATTCATTCGGGTTTGAAAAATTGGTATCGATTACTGTCTCAAACTGACCATCCTCTATTGGAATATAGTTGGTTACGTAGGTTGGCTCTACCCCCATATCATACGCAACAATTGAGTAAGTATACTCAAGACCATCAACCACATTTTGATCAACAAACATGTATTTACAGATCACGCCATCCATGACTTTCCATTCTGACTCATTCAATCGGACCATCTCCAACCCAGTATCCTCGCCCAGGTTGAACCATGGGAAATACGGATCCGGACCGCTGATGCTATGATTCCGTCTCAGCGACCGTTCACAGGTATATTCATTCGAATAAACACAATGGAGGGAGTCTTCTTCCGCAGATAGATCAAGCTGTCGGTAGGGGCGCCAGCCGACAAATAGTCCATCCGTATCATAGATCCGATCCGATGCTGAACCCCAGGTTGACCCTCCATCGGTGCTCTTGTAAATCTTGTAGCCCTCAAAATCTGAGTACCCGGTTAGCACATCAATCGCCGTTTCCGCCGCATCATCCCAGTAGATCTTCACAGAACCTGTATCCGTTTCTGTATAAACTGTGGGCCGTGTTGGAGGTGTAAATCCCTGATATCTGGAATTATACATTACCTGAGCAAAGCGGGCATTGTTGATCAAATCATCTTCATTCTGGCCAAAAATGATACAGAAGGAAAAGGGCACTTCCCGGCCAACTGGAAGGTCAAAAGGTCCGCAACTTAAAAATATGGAACAGTCCAGGCCTTCTGGATCACGCAGAAATGCAGTTTCTTCTAATAATCCTTCCAGAGAATCAAAATGAGGGTTTAACTCTGCCCCCAGGTCTGTTCCCGGGTTTTGAGTATGGAAATGCCATTGTTTTTCATTATTATTTAGATTAGTTGTGTCACCAGCCATGATCTTATACATGATTTCTTCTTTATTCCTGGCCTGGGGGCATCCTTCCGCACCGGTATAACAACTGCTGGTATTGCTTTCCATCTGGGGAACTCCAGGCCGGCTGTACCAGTCAAACCAGTGCCAGTCGGTCATTTTCAAAGGTTCACCCGGGAAAATATCCACTGTTCCGTCCTGATCCAGATCAACAGGATCGGTGGCCTTGGGTGAATCCAGCATCTGGGTGGCAACAATACCAAAATCAGTCCCAGGAGACGGTTCACCGTTCATGGCATATCCAGCCGCACCGCTGAACCCATCATAATCGCCTACCATGGCCATGGAAATCAGCATGCGCTCATTATTTAATTCGAAAATCTCCCAATAGTATTTCATGAAATCATCATCGTTGGTATGGTAGGATGAACTGTAACCGCTCATGTCTCCTACCAGTACATCAGCATCAAAATAGAACCCCAGGGTGGTTCCCTGATAATTGAATCCCTTGCCCTGATTTAGTTTGGTTCCATCGGGCATGATCATTCCTTCACCACATTTCTGGTTTCCAAAATCATCATAAACNGGTTCCCCGTTCTCATCTTCAGCACACCAGTCTCCGCTTTCATTGCGAACTTTCACTGTTACAAATAAAATATCTTCTGCATAGGAAACACCGTAGGAATGTGCTTCTGCCATGACACGAAGCCCCATTGGATATCCAGTCTGTTCATAATCGTCATTGGTATTGACCATATTTCCCCGGTGTGCCCAGCGGTCATCAAATTCCATGTAAACTTCCATATCGGATATAAACCTGCCTTCCACATATTCCCAGCAATCCGGATCCTTTCTGGATTGAGCACAGCCTGGAAGGTTTATATTGTAATCCTGAGACCACCACCCTGGCCAGAAAGACTCATTCTGACCTGTTACTTCATTATACCGTATTGGCCAGGTATCGGAGAAAGCGCTGTGCGCTAATAAAGGATACGTATCATTGGCATCCGTTACATAGGTATCCCCGAATATATCCCCATTTTTCACTTCCGTATTATGGGTATTGACCCGNGCCATGGTAGAAGCATGCCANTCGCCNTTNGGAGAGCTTTGAATNCTNGAAAGCCAAGATTCTGCTACATTAAAACCATAATACATATANTCATCATCCNNNGTCCATTCTTCAAGNTCTTNNCCATAGCTGTANAAATCAAACTGGTCTTCACGGCGAATTAATTTTGGTCGCAATGCCCAAGGATAAATAAAGCCGATACGGGCTCCTGACTTATTTGGATCCAACTCACCGAACGATGAAAGAGCGATTTTTTTTGTATCATCATCAATCGCCCACTGGAAAGGACCATTAAAAATGTCTTTTGAAACTTTTTTTGAAATACTGTCCGGCTGCCATATACCGTAATCTTCATCCGCCTCAAAAATAATACCTACAAAATTGGTGTCTCCTTCTAAAAACCAGTTATCATATGCTTCTCCTGATTCCCAGATGCCGTACAACGNAGCTCCATCGCTGCCTACAATAAATTCTACATTTTCCCATGTGAATTCACTGGAATATTTATGCCCAGGAACACCTGCTAAAAATGCTACTGATGGCAGATAAGAATACCCATTCCAGATGCCCATGGGATGCTCATCCCAGTTGATAATGTTCCCATAATTGGATATTGCAGTTTGGGCTTTACCCTGGAGCAAATATCCAATGGCTCTGTCACTCATAGGATTTGTAGGAAATGGATTATCCCCGATCTTTCCAGCATGATTATATTGAAATGGATCGGAGTAGGGTGATTGCTGAACTTTTATTTCTTCAGCAAAAATAATTGAAAAAGAAAGAAAAACGNTTATAGTTCGAAAAAAATGATCCATAATTCAGAATCAATTTAAAATCTCGCGGACAGTATCCAAACTGATGTTGCCGCCGCAGATGACNACTCCTACTCGTTTGCCATGCAGATCATCTTTCTTTTTGATAAGTGCTGCCACAGCAGTACCCGCTGCACCTTCCAATAGTTGATGCTCCTTTTCCATGTAAGTAATCATGGCNTTTTTAATTTCATTTTCTGTTACTAAAANCGATTCATCAATTACATTACAGCAAATTGGAAATGTAATAGAATTTTCTTCTATTCCTCCTGCAGTTCCGTCTGATAAGGTTGGTCTGGATTCCAAGTCCAATACCCTGCCTGCTTTCATGGAGTGAATCATTACAGCTGAATTTTCCGGTGAGCAGCCAATTACATGTATTTCAGGCCAGACCGATTTCAGGTAACCGGCTGTCCCTCCAATGAGACCTCCCCCCCCAACAGAAATAATAATCACGTCCAATCCATCACACTGGGATTCAATTTCCACACCCAGAGTTCCCTGCCCCGCCATAACAAAGGGGTCATTATAGGGAGATACATAGGTTTCGCCGGTAGAAATTGAAACTTGCCTGGCTTTTTCTTCAGCTTTTATACAATCGTCGCCATGGACTTTGATCTTCGCCCCAAATTGTTCCATGTTTTCCAGTTTTGTAGGTGAAGCATCATCTGGAACGTAGATCGTACAGCCAATATTTAATTCCCCTGCTGCATAAGCTACAGCAGCTCCATGATTCCCCGTGGATGCAGATACTACACCCTGCTCTTTTTCCTGATCTTTTAAGGAAAGGATTTTATTGACAGCTCCCCGGGCTTTGAAAGAACCGGTGATCTGCAGACTTTCAAGTTTAAACCATACATCTGCATTAACTAAATCAGAAAATGGCCGGGAATGTGTCAGGTGTGTTTTCCTGATATAGGGTCGAACCCGATCCGCTGCTGTCACTACATCCTCGGGAAAATTCATAAAATNGATCTAAACATATAGTTACTAATAAACGGATCAGGCAGACGTCTCAAAATCACGGAAAAGCCTCTTGCCCGCGGATACACCTATTTCTACTAACAGTTCATTGAACATATGATCATTAATTTTAAATTATAGATTTAATCTACCTATTATCCCACAAACAAAAAACCCCACGAGTATGAGGCTTGATATTTTGTTAGTGGAACTTTACAGTGACGTAAAATCTGGGTTGCAGAATGTTGCTGTCTTTTTGTTCTAAAATTTCTTTTTCAGTATACCCATAGTATTTCATTATTAAACCAAGATACCTGTCTAAAGTCCTTTTCTTCTTTGATACCTGAGTGCTATTGGCACCGTATATTTCAATAAATGTTAAATAAAATTTATCTTTTTCAGATTCATCTTTGCGCATTTTTGTCAGGGATATAACNTCTTCCTGTAATTCGATTGGATTCCCGAAATAATCTAGCTGGGGGGCACACCCCACCAGAAATAACAGTACAGCGATGTGTTTAGTCATCTCAAAATCTACCTACCATCTAAATAACNNNAAACCCCGCGATTTGGCGGGGTTTGGAGTTACATAAAGAATAGGTTGGCATGGAATATTCCTATGTGTGATTCGTCTTAACANGGTAATTCCTTTAACCAAATAAGAAAATCATTTAAACAATCATTGGATATGGTATGTTCAGCATCATATTCATTGTAGCTTGGTTTTATACCCAATGAAATAAGATCCTGTTTTACCTGCTGAGCAAGTGTTATTGGAATGATCGGATCCTGTTTGCCAAACCCCATGAATACCTTTAAATCATTGATATGGTTTAGATCAAATTCCTCGGAANAATATTGTTTTGTAATAACGCCTGAAAGCGATACGATTGCATGAAACCGCCTGGGTAAAGTTAACCCGCAATACAAAGAAAGGGAGGCACCCTGGCTGAAACCAAGGATGGTTATTCTTTTTGGATCAAGGTTTAACTGGTTAATGCACACATCAATACAGCTTAAGACTTTTCGGGAATGAACTCTTATCTGGTCTGGGTCTGGCAGTTCGGAAAGGTTATCAAAATTAAGTTCACACCAAGCCCAGCCGTTAAATTGTACAGGAATTGTGGCCTGCAGACTAATACAATACCATTCGTTGGGGAAAAAAGAGCTTAAGCTAAAAAGATCCTGCATGTTGCTCCCAAATCCATGAAGAAAGAATACTGCAGGTGCAATATCAGTCTTTTCAACAGGTATTTTAATTATATTTTCCAGCGGTAATTCTAAACGAATAGATTCCATATGGTTACCAAACTATGGTGATAAATACAGATTGAAAATCATAATGTAATGAATCGTGAACAAATCTACATATTTCCCATCAATAATAATTCTTGATGTAGTGTTACTCATATTCACTTTTAAATCCTATAGATTAGACTTTATTTAANAAGNTTTATTGAACAAATATATAAAGGAATATATGTCGAAAATTAGCAAACTTTTTATTTTGCAGTTCATATTAACACCTTTGTATACACAAAAGCTAAAGATCCAAGATTTTCAAACGAAGGAGCCTCTACCAGGAGTAAACGTATTTTCATCCACCTATGGTACTACAACGGATACAAATGGTGTATGCAGTCTCGGAAAATTTTCTGAAAAAGATGAAATCGTATTTTCCCATATCGGTTATAAAATGATTCAAGCAACAAAACATAATCTATCAGATAATCTCTATTTAACAATAGCCAGCATCCCCATGGATAGAGTTAGTGTTTTGAGCTTTAAATCAACCGAAGAAAAAAAGAAATTTAAAAAATTAGAGCGTGACGTCATCAAGGTTTATCCTTATGCTCTTCTCGTAGGCAGATTATTAGGTGAATATTCAGACGTTTTAGACAGTTTAGAAAGTTTATCTTATTTCAAAAGAATAGGAAAAAAGAAAAAAATATTTAAGTCCATAGAAAAACAATTAATATCAAAATATGGTAACAGGGTTCGAAAATTGACCAAAAAGCAAGGAAGAATACTTATAAGGCTAATTGATAGAGAGACAAATTCAACTTCTTACCAAATAATTAAGGATTTCAAAAACATTTTTTCTGCTGGATTTTGGCAATTAACTGCTCGGATTTTTAGACACAATCTTAAATCAAAATACAATCCGGATTCGGGCGAAGACAAATTAATAGAGCATATTATTGTTAACTTGAAACTTTAATGAAACACTATTGATTGGCCTTAAAAACAATTTGAAAGAAAAATAATTACGTCAATATCCTAAAGAAATAATTTCGGATCTGGGTTTAGCCTAAAATTAAGGCAAGGTTAAACTATATTTTTTCCGTTGTTATACATTTTGATGACCAGCGGTTGTATTTCACACGCTTAAAAACAAAATAATCAATGGTGCACTTAGCCTTGGCNTCTAATCGTTCTGTATCAATTTGTCGACTGTTTGGCTCCATAATCAATACAAATTTATCAAATGGCCTTTCTGCGTATTGACATATGCTTGCCATTGCTGATAACGCATATTCCATTTGATTCTCAAAACGATTACGATTTACCTGGATATTTAAGTGTAAAACTTTTTTACCATTTTCTCCATAAATACGTGTACGAGTTATAGANGGTGAATTATGGTCTCGTGCAAAATATTTAGGAATCATTGCTGCAACATCTCGATCTGAAAATTTTGTTTTAGCATTGCAAAAACCCACCATGCAAATCAGGATCAATACTCTTATAATTTGATTATGAATGATCATATTGAAATTTAACCATCATCGCACAAACAAAAAACCCACAGCCATGAGTATGTGTGGGCGTGTCCTTCAAATAATTCGCTTTTATGGTTCGTTGAAGTCAGGGATGGCTTTAGGATATCGACCTTTGATGCTTCGATAAAAATCTAAGATGACAGTCATGTCTTTCTCTAGATTCCCGCTGATTTCCAATGGGGGAGTAATGACCAATGTTTTGCGATTGAAGTCGAGTCCAATCGTTACAATAGGGACTTGGGCCGCGATCGCAATATGGTAAAATCCTGTTTTCCATCTTTTAACTGGACTGCGGGTACCTTCAGGTGCTAAAGCAAGCTTGAATTCGGGATCACTCTTGAATATCTGTGCAACAGCATCTACCAATTTATTACTCTTACGCCTATCAACTGGCGTACCTCCAATCGCCTTAAAAAACCATCCCCATGGTGGTTTAAATAGTTGGTGTTTCCCCAAGAAGTGGATCTTTTGGCCTAGTGCACCTCGAACAATGATACCGATAATAAAGTCCCAATTACTGGTATGAGGACCAACGATAGCAATGTATTGCGGAGCATCAGGTAATGTGCCTTCAACCTGCCAGTTGATCAGTTTAAGTAACATTTTGCATAGGAATTGAAACATTGGATTAACTCAGTCTATNTAGAGTTAATTATTTCAGAAATACCATTTTCCTGCCCTCTCTGAAGCTATATCCTGAGCGTGCCGAAGGATCACCTGCCTGTATCGTATAAAAGTAAAGTCCAGCACTTACTGACTGACCAGAATTATTGATACCATTCCATTGCACTGATTTGTAGCCAGCACTTTGTTTACTGCTGACCAGATTATTCACTATCCTGCCCATCATATCATAGATAGTAATATTAACCAGTGCACTCTCGGGTAGATCGTAGCGGAGTGTTGTCACAGGGTTGAATGGATTGGGATGGTTTTGGTATATCGAGAAGGCTTGTGGAATTGTAGTTTTGTTTATTATTTCCAAACCACCAGTGATCCGGTATATGTCATAATTTAAATCTATGGAAAACCAATCGTGATATACAGGCGTTACAACAAGCTGTAATGACGTAACAGAATCACCCTGAACCTCCGGATAGAAAGAGAATGAGGACTGGTTTCCAGCTTCAATGAATGCTGTGTCACTCAATGCAGTAAACCACCCACTGTCATCACTCAGAGTGTAGGCATAGGGTTGACTGTATCCGCTCTGATTATAAATGGTAAAAGATAAATCCGAATGCCCATCATCAAGCACAATGCCTTTTAAGAAATTTCCATCAATTTCTATAGTTTGATATTGATNGAGAAGGACACTGGTTGCAGCAGGATGTATTGAAGGTATCTTATATGCTCTGTACCATGCAGCATTTATATTCAAATGTGAACCTTCCCAAACCACATCACCTTCCGGAGTAACCTCTAGGATGGTACACACCGCNCCCTGCTCATGACCCGATCCGTGAGTGTAAACAAAATAATTACCATTTTCAAGTAGTTGTACACTGCCCATACCTGAACTGAAAAGTTCTGGTGGTAAATCATACTGCCAAATCGTTTCGCAATAACTGTCATCAATGACACTAATTCTGCGTATTCTTGTGGTTGGATATNGGTCTCCAAGCAACATTTCACTCAAGTTTCCATTATCAAAAAATAACAAATCTCCATTATCAAGANGTTGAATGTGNTGCTGGCAACTAAACANTAAATCCGTGCAAATATTATCATCACCTGTNCCATATTCTGCAGGCATTCCCATGTTCCATATAACTTCCCCTGAAGGATAAGCGATTTTACTAATTCTAGATAGATTACGATGTGATACATAAATCACACTGTCTGCTTCATCAAAATGAAAGGCATTCGAATGCATCCAATCGTATACTAAACCGTAACCACCACCAGAAAGGGGATTCCACCATTGTCCTTCTAAGGTATCATAATCATCCATTGTAAAGTGCTCAAAGGGATTCCAGCTCCACACTTCTTCCCCTGTTTCTTCATCCCATTCAATAATTTTACATCCTCTCCACTGAAATTCATTTGTTACACCGTCAGCAGCATAGCCAAGATTTTGGTAGTTTTGGGTCCAATCACCAAGCGGGATTGGGCCTAATTGATANGCAGGGACTAAACCCATATAATTACCATTTGGAATCTGTTTTATTTCATGGCCGTCTACCTCGGTACCTTCAGGACTTATCCATAAAATTTGATTATAAAAAGTTATCTTACCTCCTTGTCCTCCACCCATCATTCCATAAAGTTGTCCAAAATTATTCCAATGGTTTATATATGAATATTGGCTATTCCAAATCTGGCTCCCAAATTTGTCGATTACCCTTACTCCGAAATCTGGAGCAAATTGAGTGAACATCATCAGTCCTTCTTGTATAAGGTCATCATTATATAAATGAACGTTAAGACTTGAGTAAGGTAAAGGTTCACCTGTTGCAAAGGATGATATTGCGCTCCACTCCCCCTTACTTCCATTAAGGTATAAAGGTCTAACTCGCCAGATATAGCTTTTATTCCAGATAAAAGTACTATCATCAATATATGTCGTTGTTGAATTTTCAATATCCAACACAACCTCAGGATATTGGTCTAAAGCTTGCAGGTTGTAACCAATGGCATCAGGTTCCTGTTCCCATTGAAAAAGAATGTGTATGAAGTTTAATACCGCTCCGTTTTCAGGAATAAGCAGCTCAGCNCGACTTAAAGAAAAAATCAGCAATAAAGTGAAAAANNNTTTTAGCATTTTTATTAAATAAATCTACCCATCATCCCACAAACAAAAAACCCCACTGCTCAGCCAAAGGCAGACAGTTGGACGGGGTTCTATGCTGTAATAAGGGTAGGAGTTTTTATTAAAAATTGCCCTGGACTGCCTGTAAGCTCCCCATCCAACTTACATCCAGTTCAGAAATAAGAAATGTTTATTAAAATTCTTTTTAATTTCAGATTAATGGTATAAAACAGTAGGTTATTAAGACCCTGCTGATAAAGAATAATTAAAAGAACCCTAAAAATGAAAACACTAAAATCAGAACAAAATGTAATCCTTACAGAATCATTAAATAAATTATGGCAGACCGCTGTACAACTGGAACAATCAACCAATATTCACCAGGAACTGGATGCTATTGAGGGTAGACGATTTCTGCTGAGGATACTTTCAGCATCGGTTGACTCATTTGTAGAATATATTGATGCAAATCGGCCAGCCTTCCGTCATTCTGAAAGCGCTCACAGGAAAATGTTCGGGGATTGTCCCGATGCGGATTACCTACAGGCACCTATTGACCTAAGAAACAGTCGCAGTTACAAGATAAAAGGCCAAATTCCGAAGGCAACTATCTACGTTGGAGTTATGCTGTATGGACGGGGTGGACAGATGAGCACCCGCCTGATAGACGAAGAATTGAACGTAGACGATAAAGGTAATTTTGAACTTCTGATCTCTGCAGATTCTGATCAAAATCCTGACTTATTAGGCAAAGGTGATGAACCGCTGGTCATGATCCGTCAGTATTACACAGATAGAAAAACTCAGCCGCCTGTGGCACTGGAAATCGAACTCCTGGGTGATACACCGGCGTCGAAACCACTTGATTCATCCTGGCTGGCAAAACGGATTGAATTATCCCGGCGGATGCTGGAATCCATCTTTGCCCGAACCCTAGACGCCTATCAGCGTGTTGCGAATTTCCCGGTAAACACTTTTGCGGATGTCCCTGTGGACCTGTTATTCCCTACACCTGATAATTCCTATAGAGTATGCTGGTATGAGCTGAATGATGACCAGGTGATTATAGTGAAAGGCACATTGCCCAAAGCACGGTATTTCAGCTTTACTTTCTACAATGTTTGGCTGGAAAGTTATGATTACACCCGGCACTCCATTATATTGAACCACGAGCAAATTGAATCGAATGAAAAAGGTCGTTTTGAAATACATGTTTCCGGAAAAAACGCGGGGTTTTCTAATTGGATGGACACAGCCGGCCACAACTCAGGATACCTTGTAGCCAGGAGCCTGCTGCTTGAAGGCACTCATCCGGAATTTGAAGTAGAGGTCATATAATTCTGACCCCAGAAAACAAAGATTAAAAGAGCAGTGCAGAATATGAGAACGACCGTTTCTCAAAAAAAGCGTCCTTTTAAATTTAATGCTACCAATTTTTTAGGAAGTTTCATTCCCTCAAAACCGTCTTTATCAGAACAGTATATTCTGGATGCAGCCCGAACTTCTACCGGCCTGCAAGACTGGGGTAACGATAGCTTTCTGGAAGGCATGCGCATGCTGCTCGAATCAAGTGTAACGGAAGCACGATTGCATTATTTCGGTAAGAGATTTTTACAGAAGGGTTGTATCCGTGCGGTTAAAGACAGATTAAGGTTGGAAAAATCAATCAAAGATAATACCGATATCCTGAACACACCGATTGAAAAACCTATATTTATCCTCGGTTTACCACGCACAGGAACAACACTGTTGCAGAACCTTTTTTTCCAAGATGACCGATTTCGTCACCTCCATTATTGGGAGCAGGTTGCCATTGGGCCTCAACCTGCACCGGATAATCTTAAGGAAAATTATATCATTGATTCCTGTACTACATTTATTAACAGATTAAAAATAATCGCACCCGAATTTTTTATAGCACATGACATCCAGCCCTACGGACCGGAAGAATGCAACGGACTGATGGAAAGAAATTTTTCCAGTATCATTTATATTATGTTAAGGAATATACCAACGTACACAGAATGGTTTCAAAAAAGGGACATGACCTCCACCTATGAATATCATCGGTATCAGCTCCAGTATCTGGGGTATCATTTTAAGGGAAAACAGTGGGTCTTGAAGGCACCGGTACATCTTCTATTTTTAAAGTACCTGTTTAAAGTGTATCCGGATGCACAGGTCCTGCATATGCACAGAGATCCATTGAAGGTCATCCCATCCATGTCCAGCCTGGTTGTCATTTCCCGGGGGATCCATTCAGATCATGTGAGCGAAATAGAAACAGCAGACCAACTCCTGAAACTGATGTCTCATAACATAAGTCAATCCGTGGCTTATCGAGAATCACAAGCATCCGGTCAGATCCTGGATATTTCCTTTTCTGAATTAATAAAGGATACTATGACCACAGTGGACAATATCTATAAATGGCTAGGTGTTGATTTTACACCTGCAACCGAGACAGCCATGTCCAACTGGCTGGATAAAAGCAAACTGAGACAGGAAGGTGAACCTCATCAATATTCACTGGATCAGTTTGGTCTTAATGAGACCCGTATCCGGGATTGCTTCACCCAGTATTATGAAAGATATACCAATTATTTATAGGTAAATAAAAAAATCTTGTTTTATCTCGCCCATTTATTGGAATATTTAAAACTTCAACCAATTTTTGCAGTATTTAGTTTACAGAAATCCTTTCCGGCTTTCCCTGGGTTTTAAAGATAATTTTTACTGATGGACTCCCCTTGAAGTCACAATTAAAAACTATTTGATTTTTCCCATTGTTTACATTGGGAATAGTAATACTTGGCGTAATCGTTTTCATCTGCCTTCCTTTCTCATCATAGATTCTCACGTTTTCAGTTCCGTCACAAAGCAGAGCTTCTCCGACTTTTAATTCTACAGGAAATTTTATTGTAACAAATTTGTCAATTTCAAAGGCAGGGTTTGAGATGGACCCTGGTTCACCCTCAACGATCAACTTGAACTGCATTTTCTGTTTATTATCGGGATTATTCAACTCCCATTTTACACCCACGGGCTCACCGGACTGGCGGACAGTCTTTTTGTAAATATATTCTTCAGAATCATTAAAAGCGTATAAGTTATAATTGTACTCANCTATTTTCTCAAGATGGAATTCATTTGATGGATCTTTCANNTTTTCTNTGAGCNTGTTTGAAAATNCCCGGGAATGNCGCAATTTTTCCCACTCACGGATCGCATCCATTATTATTTCAATATCACTATTATTATTGACTGCATCAATATCAGTAGCAAGGGCATAGCCGGCATTATACCCCGCTCCTCTGGCAAGCATCCATTCAATATCTGCCACACTTGTCGTTTCCGATAAAAGGTACCAGCCGAGCATGTTGGGTAAATAATTTCTATCGAACAACCCCTGATTCTTTATTCTGTACTGCTGCATACTTTCCCGAAAACCGCTGTACCACGGTTCTCCCCAATTGCAATAAGTATTGATATGCCAGTAATACGATTTCGAGCGGCTTGTTCCGTTAATCACAGTGTGATCCAGATTATCAAGAAAGGTTTTTGCAAACACATTCAATCCATAATCACCCTGCCCTGAGGAAAGGCATCCTTCAAATCCATCAAAATCCATCTGTTCTATTCCGGTTGCGTTGAATGTTTTTGCCATATTCACGGCAATTTCGTTCTGCATGTCAAAATTCGGAAAAAACACCTCATAGGGATGGTCAAGGAGTTTGCCGACCTCGGAACCCTTTTTATGCGCTGCCGCTTTAGTCTCAAATGCGCCCCTCTGGCAGTCTAAGAGCTTATATGGAGGATGATCCGTTACACTATGGTAGCGAATAAGCTCCTCATCGATCATTACAGTATGGAGCCAATTGGCTTTTTCATTGTTGAAATATTCAGGTGATTGTACATGAATTTCAGTTGAATTTTCAGTAATAGCGCTTACTAAGATACTGTTTCCTGTTCTGGCAAGCCGTTTATCAGGAACAGGCGTAATGTATGGGTCATGGGTTTGAATAAAATTTGTTAAGGTATGCGCACCGATCCTGATCCCCTTTTTCTTTGCTTTTTCAACGCACTTTCTCATTGCTATAATTCCATCCGGGAAAAACTGGGTACTTATGTTATAATGGCCCCAGCTTTCGAACGGGTCCATATGGTACAGTGTCATCAGGTTGGCACGCTCAGCATGATTAAGCAATACATCAATATTGCTTTCATCAAATGAGGCAATCAGATATGACCTTCCGGTCTCCGGTGAACGCTTTGTCCAAACTCCATCAATCTCTACATGGGGGAGCCCTTCGCTTATTTCAATTTGCTCAATTACATCAAGTACATTATCAACCAGGCAGCCGTAGAGTGCTATCTTCGATCCAGTAACGGTTTCACCTTTTATGGGTGGAACCGGCATGTTCGGGAAATTGCCATCCCATACATCAATTTTGCGAGGGATTGCCCGGTTCAAGCTATAAGCCTGAAGCACGCTCCCAAACTCCCTGGCTTCAGCCATTGTACCTCGTGCTGACTGCCAACCTTCATCATTATATGGAAAGCCACCTGGAGTTTTCAGGTTGATCCCCATTAATCCAATTGCAAATTCTTTATTACGCACCACTCCGATGATTTCGCCAACGATTTCAGAAATAATAGTTGGCACAGGCCCCCAGACAACGGCTTGTATACCCTCATCATCATTAACCGAGATCACTTCAAAAGTGATGTATTGCTGATTTTTCTTTACCTTAATTTCAACAGAAATTCGGTTTTCAAAATAAAGTTTAATAATGCCATTGTTTTTATATTCAGCTTTTTCAGGAAGAAAATATTCATTGTTAATTTTTACCCTGAGCAATGCAGATTCTCCCTTTTCAGAAAAAAACTCCTTGTTCAGTTCAAGAGAATGCAAACTTACAATATTGCCCTTAGGGGATATTTTTATCCGCAAGGAATTTGTTGAGAAATCAAATTCATTTGAAAATGCGTTTAAAACGATAAAAGGAAGAATGAAAATAGATGCAGATATTTTTTTCATTCGGGATTGGTTCATTTAATCAATTATTGTTGATATTTTTACCACCCATGCGAAATCACATGGTGGTTCTTGCCTTATAGTATCCGGTATTTCAATTACAACACCATTTTCAGCTTTTTCCCATTGCAAAGATTGTTCCGTACCCAGCAACGTTAGTTTTGCATCGTTTTTCGGCTGAATGCTCGAGAGCCAAATCTTTGATGGTGGCCCATTTTCATCCTCAGCGCCAAGATAAATTGCATAGACAGCGCCATCCTTTTTTGTAACACGGACTTGGCCTTCCTTGTAGGGTTCAATGGGTTTAGTAGAATAAATAGCCTCATCATTTACTGCCATCCATTTACCAATATCATTAAGAAGTTTATAGGCATCACCATGCCAGGTACCTTCAGGGCTCGGCGCAATGTTGAGCAGCAGATTGCCCCCTTTAGAAACAATATCCACCAACAGATGGATCACCTCGCGAGGTGATTTGAATTTTGGATCATTCACCCATGACCATCCGCCTCCCGCAATGATGCATGATTCCCATGGATAAGGCAATAATTGATCTGGTACCCTGTTTTCAGGGGTCAGGTAATTCTGGTGTTTTCCGTATACAGCCCTGTCTACAACTAGGATTCCCGGCTGGTTCTTCCTGGCGATTTTGGCAAGTTCATCTATCTTAATATCTTGACTGACAACTCTTTTCTTAATAAACCCGTTTGGGTTAGACTGCAACATTCCCTTATACCATTTCCTTATTTCCCCATCCGACATTTTTGCGACCCAGCCACCATCAAGCCACAAAATATCTACTTTTCCATATTCACTGGTAAGTTCATTGATCTGGCCGTGTGTGAAATCAACAAATTTCTGCCATCTTCCCGGGTACTCAAGGGGATCATAATTCACATTCCGATCAGGCGTTGCAAAATTCGGCCACCAGTAATACGGTGAATGCCAGTCCGGTTTTGAAAAATATGCTCCTACCCAAAGCCCTTTATCTCGAAATGCATTGAATAATTCTTTTGTAATATTGGCTCTCGGGTGGCTGCTGAAAGGTGTCCCTTCAGCACTGATCTTATAATCAGTCAGTTTTGTATCGAACATGCTGAAACCGTCATGGTGTTTCGTTGTAAATACCATGTATTTCATACCTGCATCAGCCGCCGCTGTTGCCCATTTATCCGGGTCAAATTTTACCGGATTGAAGGTGTTTTTCAGTTTTTCATATTTCTCCTTATATAAAGCATAGTCATCAATGTTTCGTCTGCACCAGCCCTCGTCTTCCGCACAGATTGACCATGATTCAACGACTCCCCACTGGCTGTAGGGCCCCCAATGCATTAAAAGGCCGAATTTCAGATCCTGCCATTTTGCAATTTTCTCAAGCACAAGCGGATCCGTTTCAGGAACATACCTGTCGTCATGCTGGGCATAACTAACAGCAAATATCAATATGGCAATTAAAATGTAAATCTTTTTCATATCCAGCTCCTTGGCTCACTAAAATCTATCCATTATCCCACAAACAAAAAACCCCACGAGTGTGGGGCTTGATGCTGAGTACGATACTTTAATCTTCTTACTTAATTTGATCAGGTAAGAATATTATCGCAGGAACACCAACACTCAAATGGAGTATATTAATCACCAATCCCGCTTGAATAGAAACGGCTCCACCAAAAATCGGACCTATACCAAATAGTACCAAAAAAATCACACTCATTGTACGCCATTTTACCAATGCATCACTTGTTCGATAATTCATTTCAGTTAACAATATGATTCCAAGACTTTGTAAAAATATAGAGAAGACAAATGTACCAAGTACAAAAGAAAAAGCAGGCAACATTTCAGTAGTACTACCAATCTGAAAGGGTGTATCAAGACCAAGAATCAGTGTTAGTATCCCCGCCAATAAAGTAGATATAATAGCATTTAAAAAAATAAATTTAAATCCACTACCTAACGATATTTTTTGTCGATTAATAATTGAATTATTGTTTCCAGCCATAACCTTAACCCTTATTAGAACTAGTTAGTTTTGTATGTGTACCATCGCAGAATGGTGCATTCCCAGTTTGTTT
>PBCV01000025.1 GCA_002717915.1 Fidelibacterota bacterium
CTTTCGCTCATGGAAGACTGGAATAATATGAACGTGAAACAATATAATATACTTCCCGGGCAAAGGAGTCAGGGTCTGGCTGATGATAATATGTATGATAATATTAAAGAATGGGGAGAATCCTCTGTTGAAGATGCGGGGGTTTTTAGCCCTACGATGATGGCTCTGCGGGATGCAAATCAGATGGGCAACATGGTGGATTATATGAGTGCAGCTACTGGTTTAATAGTGGGAGTTTTCCTGGTCATTGGTATGATCGTGCTTTGGAACATGAGTCTAATGAATGGGCTTCGCCGCTACGGAGAGATTGGTATGCGCCTTGCCATAGGAGAATCAAAAGGTCAAGTCTATCGATCTATGATCCTGGAATCAGTGATCATCGGTTGCATTGGTACTGTTATTGGCACGGTCTTCGGGCTCGGTCTTACCTATTATATGCAGGAAGTGGGCCTGGATTATTCGGATGCTATGGAAAGTCTCGGTTCAACCGAATTTATTTTTTCCAATGTTTTCTACGCCCAGGTGACCCCAGAACTATACTATATCGGAATTATGCCTGGTGTCCTAGCCACTGTATTGGGAACTATGCTTGCCGGGCGGGCCATATATAAACGGGAAATGGCACAATTGTTTAAGGAACTGGAAACATGATCAAGATTCTCATTTCTTTTCTATCTTTCGCATTCCTTTTGGGTCAGTCGAATGATATGTCCGTTCAGGAAATTATCCAGGCCATGGATAATAACCTGAATGCAAAAAGCAGGGTGTTAACCAGCAAAATGATTGTCCATGGGCGGCGATCCAGTCGCACCATTGAATCCAAGAATTGGGTTGTTGGTATCGATCTAGCATTCACTGAATATCTTTCTCCGCCCCGGGAAAAAGGGACTAAAATGCTGAAGCTGGGTGATAAACTCTGGACCTACTCGCCCCAGACAGACCGGGTTATCCAGATCTCTGGACACATGTTGCGTCAATCGGTCATGGGCTCAGACATATCCTATAATGATATGATGGAAGACCGTCCCCTGGAAGAATTGTACGAAGCAACCCTGGAAGGTTCTGTTGATATTGATGGCCGGGACCACTGGATCATGTTCCTGGAAGCTAGAGTGACAGGGTTGTCCTACCCCAAGCGCCGGGCCTGGATCGATAAGAAATACCTGCTACCTGTGAAGGAAGAACTCTATGCCAAGAGCGGAAAGCTCTTAAAAACAGCTACTATGAGCGGGGTCAGAAAGGTTCAGGGGCGCTGGTTTCCTTCCCAGTTTATTTATAAGGATGAATTAAAACGGAACAGTAAGGGTACAGAATGGGTTATTGATGAAATTGCTTTTGATGTAGACATCCCCGATTCCCGTTTTTCTAAAGCATTACTTCGAAAATAATAACACTGTTTCAATATGGGGCGTGTGGGGAAACATGTCCACCATGACTGCGCTACTGATTGTGTAACCATTTTCCACCAGTACCTTCGCATCTCTCGCCTGCGTTGTGGGGTTACAAGACACATACACAATCTTTTTCGCTTTCAGCTTAGGTAAGTAATTCGTCATATCTGGGTGCATCCCTGCTCGCGGTGGATCCACAATGACCACATCCGGCTTTGGAATTCTTCGTGGTAATTGTCCCGATTTGAAAAATGTATCCAGGTTCGCTTTCAGAAATTGAGCGTTTGTTATTTTGTTATTGTCTGCATTTTTTTCCGCATCTTCTAGAGCAGATCGGATCACTTCAAACCCAAATATTTCTTTTGCTTTTCTAGAAAGAAAAAGCCCAATAGTCCCTGTGCCACAATACAGGTCATACACAACTTCTGTTCCAGTTAACCCTGTTGCTTTTTCCACTTCTTCATAGAGCCGTTCACCTTGGGTCGTATTGGTCTGGAAAAATGAATTGGCTGAAACTTCAAAGGTCAAATCACCCATTTTTTCTTCAATAAAGGGCTCGCCAAAAACCAGTGTTTCATATTCTCCATATGCTACATCCGCTTTTCGTGTATTTACATTATTCACCATGGATGTGATCTCTGGAACCTTGTTCAGCAGGGCATCAATGAGTGGAGACAGTTTATTTAGATCATGATAGGATGTAACAAGATTAACCATGATATGTCCTGTGTTCACCCCAAAACGCAGCATCAGGTAGCGCAGGAAACCAATGTGTGATTTTGGATCGTAGGGTCGCAGTTCAGAGTGAACCAGGCAGATTTCCCTGACAATATTAAGGATTCGGTTGCCTATCTCTGGTTGAATATGGCATTTATAGATATCCAATATTTTATCGTAACGGCCGGGTATGTGCAGCCCAACTGCGAACGATTTATCCACGTCATCCGGCTCCGTATCCAATACCCAGCGATGGGGTGAAAAGGTAAACTCCATTTTATTACGGTATTGATAAATCGGATCTGCATCAATGCTGTCATCCAGTTTAAAATCTGGAAAACCACCCAATCTTTGAAACGCATCTTCAACCTGAGCTGTTTTTTCTTTTAATTGTTCATCGTATGAGAGGTTCTGAACCTTGCATCCGCCACAGATACCAAAATGGTCGCAGGGTGCTTCAACCGCATTGGATGACTCATTTATTATTTCCTTTACCCGGGCTTCTGCATAGCCTTTTCTCTTTTTATAAATACGTGCATTTACTGTTTGTCCCGGAATGGCACCTTTTACAAAGATGACAAAATTGTCTCTTCGCGCCAAACCCATACCACCATAGGCCAAGGAATCAATCTCCAGTTCCAGTTCTGCTCCTCGCTTTAAGGTCATTGGTTCACTCATGTATAATTGAGATACTGCTGCTGGTACCGATCCGGTTTGCCCCCGCATCTACCATGGCCTTTACATCTGCTGCTGTTTTTATACCGCCACTGGCTTTTACACCCATTCCATCACCAACTGTTTCACGCATAAGTTCTACATCTTCTATTATAGCACCAGCGGATGAAAACCCGGTAGATGTTTTTACAAAGTCTGCTCCGCTATTTTGAGCTAAAGTACACGCCAATACTTTTTCATCAGTACTTAATAAACACGTTTCAATAATCACCTTCACACAATTTCCATCGGCAGCATTCACGACCTGACCAATTTCCCTTTGAATAATGTCAATGTTCCCTTCTTTCAAAGCACCAATATTTAAGACCATATCCAATTCTTCCGCTCCCTGATGAATTAGGAATCGTGCTTGGGCAAATTTCATTTCTGCTGAATCAGTTCCCAGCGGGAAACCAATTACTGTACATACCTTTGGCTTTTTTTCTTTTAAAAAAGATGCAGCCAGGGGGACATGAACAGGACTGACGCAGGCAGATGCGAAACCATGTTCAACCGTTTCTTCGCACAGCTTTATTATATCGGATTCAGACGCATCCGGTTTAAGGTTCGTATGATCAATAAGTTGGGCAATATTATTCATTCAGATTAGTGTCTTTATACTGGCCACCAGTTCGGATGCCTGAGACTTATCCGGCGCTTCTGCATAGATTCGCATAATAGGCTCTGTATTGGATTTACGCAGATGGACCCACCTGTCATCCCAAGTGAATTTTACACCGTCCAGCGTATTTTTGTCTGCATCATCAAAAAGTGAATCTACTTTTTCAATCAATTTTTCTGGATTGATCCCTTCCAAGCTCACTTTATCTTTAACAATCTCAAACTGCGGCAGGGAACTATGAATAGCACTTAAAGTATCATCTGACTGAGACATACGATTTAATACCATGGTGGCACCTACCAGTGAATCTCGACCTAAGTGACACTCTCTTAATATGATACCGCCGTTCCCTTCCCCGCCAAGACCAGAATTAACATCGTTCATTTTATTCACTACATTGATCTCCCCCACAGCAGACCGAACCACAGAACTGTTCATAGTTTCAGCTAGTTTTTCCAACGCCAGGGATGTAGAAAGATTTACAACAAAGATTTCATTTTTCTTGGTATCGTTCAAATATCCGTCCGCTGCCAAGACCAGAGAATATTCTTCACCCAGCGGTATTCCTTTTTCACTAACAACAGCCAGCCGGTCCGCATCTGGGTCTACGGCAAAACCTGCATCTGCCTTGTGGTTGGTTACAGCCTGGCATAGGTCCGATAAATTTTCCGGGAGCGGCTCTGTACCTCGATTAAAATGCCCGTCCGGTTCACAGTTCAGTTCAATCACTTCACAGCCCAACGACTCCAGCATGGCAGGAAGCGCATAAGCACCGGCACCGTTTACTGCATCAATCACAATTTTAAACTTTCTCTTCTGGATTCGATTCAGATTAATACATTTAAGACTTGCACAGGCAATCACATGTTTCTGGATTGCATTTTGCTCCGGCCAAATAATTCCCGGTTCATCTGCATCATGGAGTTCTGGATCATTATCAACGATCTCAAATAACTGTTCGCACTCTTCCGNATGAAAAAAGGTNCTNTTNTCCCTTACAAACTTGAGTCCGTTCCATTCAATAGGGTTATGGCTGGCAGTTACAATAAAGCCTCCCACTGCTTCCGTGTTGTGAACCATAAACTGAACCGTGGGGGTGGGCACGATGCCGCAATGGATCACTGTTCTGCCCAGGCGCACCAGTTCACTGGTCATCGCCTCGAGTATAGTATCTCCAGATGGACGGCTGTCCCGACCTGCTATGATCACACCATCAGATAAAAAGGCGTGGAGTGCTTTTGCATAAACAACGGATATTTCTGGTGTTAGGTGGGATTCGGTGAGTCCACGGACACCAGAAATACTACGTATTAACATATGGATATCATTCGTTTGATTATTGGACAGTTAAATTCGGAAGAAGGCGAAAGTGTTCCAAAAAGAAAAGCCCTGGTAAACCAGGGCCTTCTTAATCTTCCTTTCCGGAAGTCTACCTTCGGCGTCTGCGACGCCGTTGCCGGCTGGCACGCGGATTGTTCCGCAATGCTTCTATCCTGGCAAGCCGCTTGACACGGCGAACGGTCTTTTTTTTTGCTTCCCGTTTCGTATCACTTGGCTTTTCATAAAAGGATCGGTTTCTGATCTCCCTGAGGACACCTGCACGCTCCCACATCTTCTTAAACCGACGCAGGGCACGTTCGAATGATTCCTTCTCTCTTACCTGGACTTCAACCACGTAAATCACCTCCAGAGTGTAGTTTGTGGTAGTGTTTCAAATCTACTTGTTTCAAAAATGCCGGCGATTTTACCTTCTTAGCCCCTGACATCCAAGGACTAAACCATGGAAACAAACTCTTCAATGCTCAATGTTTCCGGGCGGCGGTTAAAACCAATCTCTTTCTGGATTTCTTTGGGGATATCCCAACTCTTTAAGGTATTGCGCAGCATTTTTCTGCGCTGGGAAAAAGCAGCTCTGACTATCTTATTAAAACGCAGATATTTATCATCATCAATAAGCGGTGTAGGTTTTTTGGTAAATCGAACAATAGCTGAGTCAACTTTTGGTTTAGGAATGAATACATCAGGTTTAATAGTGAAACAATAATCAAAGTCCAGATATGCACCTGCAACAACTGTAAGCCTTCCATAGGCTTTTGTATTCACATTGGCTGAGATGCGATCTGCAACTTCCTTCTGCATCATTATAAAGGCATCATTCCAGTAATCCAGTTGTTCAATCAGCCAGAAAATAATGGATGATGTGATATTATAAGGGATATTCCCGATCACACGGACAGGATTATGAATTGGCAGGTCTTCAATATTCTGCAATAGCACATCACCATGGACGACTTGAAGTCCTTGAAATATGGGTTGATTTTCTAAATATTCTATTAGCAGGGGATCAATCTCGATGGCCACCATATCTTTCACAAAAGGTAGAATTCGTTCTGTAAGTGCTCCTCCTCCTGGGCCAATCTCCAGGAATTGATCCCCTTCCTTTGGATCAATAGTCCTGGCTATCTTATTCAGAAGGTTGGTATCGGTGAGAAAGTTTTGACCCCATTTTTTCCTGAAAGGGTGGTCATTCTTTTTTGGCATAATGGAAATTACAGTCCAAAAAGTGCTGTAGCATTTTCTGATGTTGCTGCAGCAATTGTTTCAAGGGGTACTCCATGAACATCTGCCAGTTTTTCCGCGACAAACCGTGTACGCCCTGGTTCATTAGGTTTCCCTCGATGGGGAACCGGACTCAAATAAGGGCAGTCTGTTTCAACCAGGAGACGGTCTAGGGGAAGTTCCTTTGCCACATCTGGCAGGTGGCTGTTCTTAAATGTAAGATTACCTGAAAATGAAATATAATATCCCAGGTCAATAAATTTCTCCGCAGTTTCCAGTGTGCTGGAAAAACAATGTGCTACACCCCGAAGATTAGGGAATTCCGATAATATTGTGAGCACATCTTCATCTGCATTCCTGTTGTGAAAAATAACTGGCATATCAAGATCCTGGGCAATGGACATCTGTTTCCGAAAAATCTTTTGCTGTGTTTCCTGATCAGAAATATTTCGGAAATAATCCAGTCCCATCTCTCCTACTGCTACCATTTTTTCATGGTCCATAAGTTCCCGTATACGGTTATTTAGATTACCGGGAGCATCCTTGGCATCATGGGGATGCACGCCTGCAGATGCCCAGATAGTTGCATGTGTTTCAGCCAGTTTTAAACATTCCAGCGCATCTTCAAGGTTTGTAGCAACACAGATAAAACGGTCTACACCCAGTTGTTTTGCCCTATCCAAAATATCGGGCAGGTTATCTTTAAGATCATCGTAAAAAAGATGGCAATGAGTATCGGTTAGCATTTGTTTAATTCTAATCGTAAAATGATAGGCAAAAGTAATTTGATTTTTTCTTTATCACGATTATGAAATTATACGGTGCAATCTACCTGGTAATTCTCCATGGTATTCTTTTTGGTGTATCGATGGAGATGGGCGACACGCTGGTGATCCACCCTATCACTTGGGAATCTCCGAGTCCGGAAGGGTGGAATGCACAATATAAAAAGAAGGTTCATTTTCCAGACTCAGGGGGCCCTTGGGCAAAGATCATTATGGTGCAGACTCTAAAGTGTGATTCTGCTACAAAAGGCGATACATACCCTTGCGGCGAATGGGACTATATCTGGAATACCTTGGTTGATGTGCCCGTGGCCGACAGCATTGAAACATTTAGCATTGGAAGTTTTGTAACCCCCTATGGAAAACGGCTGGTCCTGGGGGGAGATAAGGGCTGGGTCTGGATTTATGATATGACAGATTATGCCCCAATATTGAAAGGCTTAAGGCAACTTACCGTTGGCAATAACCAAGAATTATTGGATTTGAAATTCCTGTTTATTAAAGGGATGCCCTCGCGGGATATTTTAAAGGTTGAAAATATATATCCTTATGGAAAGTATAAGTATGCTGAACTCTCAGACGATGCGGTATTAAAGAAAAAAACAATTCATCTTCTACCCCAAGCCAGCGGCTATAAAATGAAAGCAATCGTATCTGGACATGGACATGCAGGACCCAGGAACTGCTGTGAATGGGACAGTAAAACACATACTTATTATCTGGATGAATGGGAACTCTTTCGCTGGAATGTATGGAAGGACTGTGGGAATAATCCCATTTATCCCCAGGGTGGTACCTGGCCCTTTGACCGTGCCGGATGGTGTCCTGGAACTAAAGTGGACGAATATGAATTTGAATTAACCCCTCATGTTATCCCAGGAGATTCTATAGCCATCGACTACGGCATTGAACCCTATTCTGGAAACGGTGAAAAAGAAGGATTTTTTTACATGACACACCAGTTATTTTCGTATGGGCCTCCCAATTTCAAGAACGATGTAGAAATTATTGATATCATTTCGCCCAGTAAAAAGCAACGATACAGTCGGATGAATCCTGGTTTAACTAATCCAAAGATCTTGATAAAGAATTCGGGTGAGTATGATTTACATTCACTCGATATTCATTACGGATTAAAAAAACGCAGAAAATCTGTCTTTAGATGGATCGGAAATCTCCACTATCTTGAAGAAGTAATCATAGAACTTCCTGCCCCACACTGGCATGGACTAAAAAGATCACAGCAGTTTGAAGTTGCNTTAAAAAACCCCAACAGTATGGAAGATGAAAATATCTTAAACAATGTTTTATGGTCTCAAATACCCCTGCCAAAAGTGTTTCCANAAGAGTTTACCCTACAGATCAAAACCAATAATATTAACCGGGCCAGGGAAAATTCGTTCACAATTTCTAACATGGCTGGTACGGTCCTCCATAGCAGAGATAACTTNAAAGACTCAACTGAATATAATTTCCAAATAAACCTAAAAAGAGGATCCTATTCATTCCTTTTGAAGGATGAAATGGAAGATGGTATTTCAGTTCATTGGTGGAACAGGAACAGTGCCCCNGAAAAAATAGGGATTNATGGAACAGTACAGTTCCTTTCACTTGATGGTGACACTCTCCATACATTTGATCCCGATTTTGGTCAGGAAATTCAATTCAATTTTTATGTGGGAGCCTTTCCTTAAATGTGTGAAATTAGAGAATAGATTTAATTTTTGATACAATGGTTGAAAAACTGTATTTAATTATTAAAGGTAGATAATNGGGGAACTATTCNAGTAAATGAGTTTCTTTATCCAATCTCTATTTGTTGCAATTCCGATTTTTTTCATCTTAATCGTAATTGAGTTATTTATATCAATGAAAATAGGTATCAAGGTCAATCGACCGGCGGATATTATTTCCAGTATTTTAACATCTGGGGGTAAACAGACTGCAATGAAAGGNAAAAGTAAAATAAAAGAAATAATTCAACAATTTTATTCTCGATTTAATATCATAGCTNCGGGTTCAATTACAGATAATATTTTTAATAATGTACATAGTCATATTAGATCGTAAGAATATCATGGGGGAAAAATTGTGGCTGAACTTCAATGATGATTTTGAAACAAGAGCAGCGATAAAATGACCTATTACGTTAAAACACTTTTCTACGCAATTCCCACCTTTATGGTGCTAATTATGGTTGAAGCCATTGCCGCGAGGGTTAAAGGGGTCAAAATCAATCGGTCAGCAGATGTAATCTCTAGTCTAAGTTCCGGTATGTCAAATACCATTCGGGATAGTATAAAATTTACCTTTGCGATCATCACCTACTCCTGGCTGGTTGAGCGTATCACCATTTTTAAACTTGAACCGCTGTGGCTCGCAGTGGTTATCGCTTTTCTGGTGGAGGATTTTTCGGGGTACTGGGTGCACCGTCTAAATCATCGAGTTAATGTTTTATGGAACAGACACTTTATCCATCACAGTAGTGAGGATTTTAACCTTTCTTGTGCTTTACGCCAGTCTATTTCAAATACGTTGAAATTTTCGGCAATTTTCATGGTACCNGCAGCATTGCTGGGGNTCCCCGCATCCATNTTTGCTATTTTAGGACCCCTGCACTTATACATGCAATTATGGTACCATACCCAAATGATCAATAAGCTGAGCTTTCTGGAATATATCATTGTTACGCCGTCTCACCACAGGGTTCATCATGCCATCAACTCTGAATATATTGATAAAAACTACAGCCAAATCTTAATTATTTGGGATAAACTATTCGGAACCTTCCAGCCAGAAATGGATAATGTAAAACCGGTGTACGGTACACTCAAGCAGGCACAGACCTGGAACCCGGTGATCATTAATTTCAAGCATTTATGGCAANTGATAAAAGATGCATGGCACGCGGAACGGATTTTTGATAAACTNCGGATTTGGTTTATGCCTACGGGTTGGCGCCCATCAGACGTTAAAGAAAAATATCCAGTCCAGTTGATTACGGATCCAAAAAACCGAATAAAATATAACACTGAAAATTCACCGATGTTAATTGCATGGTCTGGTGGACAGCTTTTGATAACGATCATATTGATGTTTCATATGTTCATGATCATTCCAANTTTCAGCGCTACGATGTATTATCTTTACGCGGTTATACTTATTATTAATATATTTTCATTTACATCCACATTAGATCATCGCAATTATGCGTTGGTAGCAGAATCTCTTAAGCTGATTTTGGGTTTTAGCCTTCTACATTTTCAGAATTATAACTGGTATGGTCTTAATGGTTTTTATGTGTATGCCCTTATTTTCTTTTTTATCATGTCATTTTTGTCAACGATATATTTTCAATATGAAACGAAAATAAGTTCAACCCGACCAGATCTGGTATAGGCTCAAAATTAATGATTTGATTCAAATCATATTTTTAATGTAAATCATGGCAACATATAAGAAAACGATTTTACTCTTTCTGCTTTATTTTTCTACACTATGCGGCGCGAATAAATACCCCATCATCCTTATTCATGGGTTTCTAGGATGGGGAAAAGAAGAATTAGGAGAAATCAATTATTGGGGCGGTAAGAATAATATTGAACAATACCTCCGAGATAACGGATATGAAGTTTATTCCGTTTCATTAGGTCCAATTTCATCAAGTTATGATTGTGCTGTAGAAACATTTTATCAGGTGAAGGGAGGTCAATTGGATTATGGTCAAGCCCATGCTGATAAATATCGTATCGTTCAACAGCCAGAAGGAATCAGTTATACAGGATTATATCCCGAATGGGATGAAAATCATCCAGTTCATTTATTAGGCTATAGTTTTGGCGGAATGACCACCCGAATGCTTCTGTATTTGCTGACCCATTCCATAGCAAAAGATTCAACTGGATTGCCCGATGAAAGTCTGCTTATCGGGAATGAACTTTCCGGATGGGTTTCATCCATCACAACCATGTCCTCACCTCACAATGGATCCACCCTTTCTAATATTGTTGTCAATTTGGTTCCTTTTACAGATAATCTCCTGCCTCTCGCTGATTTGATCAGTTCTAAATATTATGATTTCAATCTGGAACATTGGAATATTTCAAAAAAGAATNGCGAATCAATCAGTNACTATATATCAAGATTCATTAATCATCCTGCATGGAATACAAAAAACNGCGTTGCATGGGATTCGAGTATCCAGGGCGCCATGGCATTAAACGACATTCTAATAATTGATCCAAACGTCTATTACTTTTCTTATAGTACTGTCGCTAGTGTTTTGGATACAGCCACAGGATATTATAAACCGGCNGATCATTTGAATATGGCAAATTATCCACTGTGTTGGGTGATTGGCAGAACCAAAGTTGACATGGGCAATGGGGNAAAAACTGATGAAATCTGGTTCAAAAATGACGGAACAGTGAATACCATTTCAATGATACGCCCCTTTACCGGAAAAAATGGCCCCGAACCACTCAAAACATTTTCAGACACAGAACCGATAGAAAAAGGTATCTGGAATTTTATGGGAGAATATGACCTGGACCATAAAAGTTTTATCGGCTTTTTTATTGATGATGAAAAACAGATTTATGAAATGATGGAACGATTTGAATCCCAGGCACAGATTTTATACTCTCTGCCATAAATGTATCATTTTTTATAAATCTTGAGCTTATCTTTTGAAATGGGAAAAACTGATAAATTTAATTTTAATGATCTGAAAACGATCCCCAACATCTTAAGCGTCAGCCGGCTGGTATTAATCCCGGCTATGCTGATCCCCTGTTTTTTAATCGGAGATGAAACATTAGCACGGAAAGTTTTTCTCATCATGTTTGTCCTGATTGGAGTCACGGATAAACTGGACGGGACATTAGCTCGGTACTTAAACCAGACATCTTCACTTGGCGCCAAACTTGATACCATGGCTGATACAGCTTTCTATCCTTTCATTGCACTTTGGCTTTATCGCTTCGAAAGTACAGTGGTGGGAAAATGGTGGATTCTGGTTTTTATCTTGCTTGGACTCTTTTTTCTGAAAATGATATTGGGTAAGATGAAATTTGGTGAAATTCCCTCCTTTCATACCATTGGCGGAAAAACATTTGCTGCATCTTTATTCTTTTTCATGATTACTGCAATGTTATATCCAGATATTGCAAGAAGATTATTCCCCGTTTTATGTATAATTGGATATATAAATCAACTTGAAGAAATGTATATTTTTATCACGCGGGATAGCGTAGATGAAAATATAAAATCTGTTTTTAGTAAATAATCTCTACCTTGTATTTCCATCATGAATATAAAGTGTCCCCTGCCCATTCATGATGGGTCTGATCTAAAATAATCAAAAATAGGGTTCTATTAAATATTTGAAATTACTGGTTACCAGAATTCTGATTTTATCCTGTTTAATAAGGTCACAGGATAAACTGATCGACACCGATCTAGAATATCCCGTATACAAACCGGTATCAACCGATAGAATTATCTCCCGTAGAAACTACGTGGACCAATTACAGGGTTTCTGGCTGGGCCAGTGCATTGCCAACTGGACAGGGCTGATCACAGAAATGGATAAAATAGAGCATCCTTTCTATACAGATGCTAATTGGGGAGGGCCGGATCAACCCAATATCTGGGGAAATTATGTTCCATCATCCAATAACATCATTGATTATTATTTTATCGATAAAGGAGGCGTCTGGTCAGCGGATGATGATACAGATATTGAATATATGTACCAATATCTTTTGGATCACCATAATGTAAGTATTTTATCTCCTGACCAGATCAGAGAAGGCTGGCTTAATCATATTTATTCTAACGAGAATGCACCCAACAGCGAAAATTTTCTATGGGTATCAAACGAAAGCGCTTATTATTTGATGAAAGAAGGGCTTGTTCCTCCTTTCACCAGTGAACCCGAAAATAATTCGCACTATACAATGATCGATGCCCAGCTGACCACAGAGATATTTGGTCTTTTATCTCCTGCGCGACCCGATATAGCATTACAAATGGCACACCTTCCCATTCGTACTACAGCAAAATATGATGCTGAGTGGATCTCAGAATTTTATGTGACTATGCATTCATTGGCTTCAGCTGTAGATGATTCTTTATTGATTGAAAAAAAGATAGTTTGGCTGGCAAAAGAAGCTCGAAAACGTTTACCCGATAGTGCTTATTCTGCAAAAATGTATGATTTTATTGAGGCATCTTACAAAGCGAATCCTGATAAAAATGATTGGGAAAAAACACGGGATGAAGTCTACCAGCGTTATCAAAAAAACAGCACCGATGGTTATAGTTATCAGCAACCATTCGATGCAGGTATAAATTTTGCAGCAAGTCTTATAAGCCTATTCTACGGGGCTGGAAACCTGCCACGTACGATACAGATTGGTACACTGGCAGGCTGGGATTCAGATAATCCAACAGCAACCTGGGGAGGATTATTGGGTTTTTTGCTGGGTAAAGAAGGTATTAAAAGAGCCTTCAATAAAAGTAATTTTTCGGATGCCTACTGGATCCACCGCACAAGAAGAAATTTCCCAGATCATACACCAGGAATGGAAGGAGAAGATACATTCCAGCTCATGGCAAGACGGGGGATTTACATTATTGACCGGGTTGTTCTTGAAGAGATGAAAGGTGGTGTAGATTTAAATAAGGATGTCTGGTATATACCGATAATAAAAAACTGAATTTTATTTTACTCTTGGGAATAGCGGTTCATGATCTTTTAATGTCTCTCCTGGCTTAAGACCGCCCCAGGATAAGTCAACCCCCGGAGCATTGAGTGCATCCAATAAAATTGCAGTCCGGTTGGGCATCACGGGTGAGAGTAAAACTGCACCTAATCTCAGCGCTTCACCTGCTGTGTAAAGGATCTTTCCTGCCGCTGATTTATCTTCTTTGACCAGCTTCCAGGGTGCATTCTCTTCCATGTACTTGTTTACGCTCCGAATGTACTGCATGGTATTTTCAATGGCTTCATTTAACCGCATGTTCTTGATCATTCCATTCACGGTACCGCATAAGGATTCTCCTTTGGTTTTAATCCGCAATTCTGCTTCTGAAAGTTCACCGGGATCCGGTATTCTACCATCATAATTCTTTTTCATCAGTGTAGATATCCGGCTTAACAGGTTACCAAAATCGTTGGCCAGGTCACTGTTATATCTTTGGATGAATGATTCCATGGTAAAATTTGAATCCTGGCCTAATACCATTTCCCGCATCAGGTAATACCGGACCGGATCCACACCATAATCATCTATCAAATCCATTGGATTGATAACATTCCCAATAGATTTACTCATTTTGGATTCACCCATGAGCCACCATCCATGGGCAAAAATGGATTGGGGTAATTCAATGTTTGCCGACATGAGCATGGTGGGCCAGTATACTGCGTGCGTTGTGAGTATATCCTTGCCTATTAAATGATAGGATACAGGCCACCATTTATCAAAGGATTCATGATCCTTACCAAAACCGGGAGCGGTAATATAATTGATAAGTGCATCGAACCAGACATAGGTCACATACTCTTTATCAAAGGGCAGTTCAATTCCCCAATTTAATCTTGATTTTGGCCGGGAAACACACAGGTCATTCAAAGGTTGACGAAGAAATCCTAAAATCTCGTTCTTTCGATGTTCCGGCTGAATGAATTTTGGATTTGATTTAATATGATCAATGAGCGCATCCTGGTACTTGCCCATCTTGAAGAAATAATTCTTCTCTTTCAGTTTTTTTATATCGCGGAATTCATCACTTTCTGCCTCTTTTTCTGTGATGAATCGTTCTTCTGATACAGAATAAAGTCCTTCGTATTCATCTTCATAGATATCTCCTGCATCGTAGACCTTTTGGAGAAACATTTGCACAATTTTTTTATGGCGGTTTTCTGTTGTGCGAATGAAATCATCATAGGATATATGAAGTTTTTCCCAGAGGTCTATAAATCTTGGGGCCATTTCATCGCAATGCTGCTGGGGTTCAATGCCCCGGTCTTCTGCTGCCTGCTGAACTTTTTGTCCATGTTCATCGAGGCCTGTTAAAAAAAATGTTTCCCGCCCCGCATTTCGGTAGTATCGCGCCAGTACATCTGCCAGAATAGTTGTATAGGCGTGACCAATATGGGGTTTGTCATTCACGTAATAAATGGGAGTGGTTAAATAAAAAGTTTTACTCATGAGTTCAGGTGTTTTTGGATATGGAGTAAAAGATTTATCAAAACAAGCGGCATATAGAGGTTCTGCGGGATAGCATTCACCGCATCTTCCAGTTTAAAAGCAATCGCAGAGAAATCAGCATCAGGGTAAGTCTTGATCATTCGTTCCATTCCTGGCTTAAAGGATGTATGGTGCAGCAGATCATCAAGATTCTTTTGAAAACGGTTTGTGCTTTGGAA
Source organism: Fidelibacterota bacterium (assembly GCA_002717915.1). Lineage (GTDB taxonomy): Bacteria > Fidelibacterota > Marinisomatia > Marinisomatales > UBA1611. The sequence continues at coordinate 15,226 of PBCV01000025.1, forward strand.
CCAGATTTTCAGGATCATAAAATGAAATGAAAATGTGGACTGGTCCTGTTTGGCCAGTTTTGAATAGGTCTGGGTAAATTTTCGCCACTGGTCAGGATCATCCTGGGTAATGGTTTTGATTAAGCCCCCAATTAATATCATTAGATCACTCACAGACTGAGAAATAAGAAAACGTGCCTGATGAAGATTCCCTCTGCTTAAACCAGTTAGAAATGGGATATCTGTATCCTTGACCATTTTTATTTCGAACCAATTTCGAATAAAGGAGTCATCTAGCCTGGGAAACCCTACTCGCTGGCATCTGGATAGGATCGTGGGAAGCAGTAATTCAATATAATCTGTGACCAAAACTAGGGTAGTATTTTCCGGTGGTTCTTCAAGAAGTTTTAAAAGAGCATTTGCTGCTTCCCCCTGGCCGGCCGATAAAAGATGGGCATCAAAAATAAGTACCATTTTTCGACCCGATGTTTCACTTTTTAGATATAAGGATTTTCGCAACTCTCGAATGGATTGGATCAAGATCCTGTTTGCTCTGGGTATCTGTATTTTGAAAAATGGATCCCCTGACTTCTGGGCAATGGCCTCTGTAACCATCTCAAGATCTTTCTGATCGATAGCGGTATTTTCACGATCTGTGTTCTTCTTGAGTGTGGGTAACGGAAAAATCAATTTCAGATTTTCATGCTGCAGGCGAAAAAACCGTTTGCAGGATGGACAGGTTCCACAGGAATTCTCAGTACCCGATTTGCAATTCAATAGTTGTGCAAATTGAAGCGCGGTCCCTTCTTTCCCACAGCCTGGAGGACCTGAAAAAAGATAGGCACTCCCTAATTGTTCGGACGATCCAATCTGAGAAAGTCGATCCCAGGCCCTGGGCTGGGCAGAAAGGATAGTTGATGATATTACTTCTTGATCAGCCATTTTTCTGGATCCAGTTTTTGACCTTTGCCCCAGATCTCAAAATGGAGTTTTGATCCATTTATAGATCCAGAATCACCCATATAGGCAATAACATCCCCATTCCGGACTTCGCTGTCCACAGTTGTCTCTATATTAGTTACGTGGCTGTATACTGTGTAAAAGCCTCCTCCATGATCTACGATGATAGTTGTACCATACCCCCGGATATAGGTTATAGTAGTCACCACGCCGCCTAGAATGGTTCGAATAGCTGAACCGGGCTGTCCCTTAATATCAATCCCCGGATTTTCTGTGGTTGTTTTCAGCTTCGGATTCCATTGCCGGCCAAACTTGGAAATTATGCGGCCTTCTGCCGGCCAGTGGAGTTCTCCCCGAAGTGCTTTGAAACTCTTTGTCTTAAGTGCTTCCTGCTGCTGTCTAATGCGGCTTTCACGTTCAAATCGTGCTTTATCTTCAAGCACTTTTTTAATAATATCTTCTAATTGCTTGATCCCTACTTCCTTTTCACCCACATAATTTGCAAGCGCCTTTTTATCCGTACGGATACGATTGAGTTCTTTTTCCCGGTTGATACGCATGTTTCGATATGAACTCATCTGCTTTTCTTTATCCCGCTTCAAATTCAAATTATCTCTTAACGTTGCTTCCAGTTCTAATTTTTTCTGGCTTATATCAATTAGCAATTTTTCAATCTGTTTTGTCATTTTCTTTTCTATATCAGAAATGATTTTCAAATAATGGGTTCGATACATAGCCTGCCGCCAAGTTGTGGAAGAAAAAACCCTCTCCAGATCGGTCAACCTGCCCTTTAAATAGGAATTCACTACCCGCTGCTTATAACGGATTCGTAATGCTTCCAGTTCATTTTCGTTCTTGAGAAGGTCCCTTTTCAGTTGAAGGATTCGTTTTCGTGTTTTTTCTTCTTCATTTTTTAAGGATTGGATCAGTTTTGCAGTGAGAGATATCTCTTCATCCAGTGATGAGATTCGAGTGGTGGCAGATCGTTCACGGGATTCAGCCGTTTTGATTTTTAAACGGAGTTGACTGATCTCAGTCTTAAGCGCATTAATCGCTTTATTCTGGTATCGAAGTTCTTCATCGTAATCACGTTCATCTGATTGTGCATAAATCTGCGGTACAGATAACAACAGAAAAAGAATTGTAATTGAAAATTTCACAGCTTTGAAAATACCCGGTTTTTATTTTTTTAAATAGGGGAGAATTGGATATAGGTCTTTATAATTCTTCTATTTTGAATAATTGGAAATTATGGAATGACAAATGTAGCGATTTCTGATCCATAAAATAAATCCACAGCTGCTCTTCCGGATCAGTACCATTGCTTCCTAAAATCTTTTCATGGGGGTCACCCAATAATTCCTGAACCTGCGGCAGCGATTGACCTATACTCAATTTTTCTGTACGGGCACGGGCTAACTCTAAACGACCCAGATCCATTTTCCTATCGATCAATACACGGGATTTATAATTATCCAGAGATTTAAGTTTTGCCCTCAGATCCAGAAGTAATTGTTCATTTCTTTTTCCAATGCCGCCGGAGAGTTCCCGCGCAAATTCCAGGGAATGAATAGCCAGTTGAATCTCTTCAAATTCATCCGCTTTAGTTGCCAGTTTTGCCATCTGAATGCCTGCTTTATATTGCAGTGCTTTCACTTCAAAGATAAGGTCTCCATTCAAGTCCAGGGCTTCAGCATATTTACCCATCGCTTTTCCAATAAAACCTGCCTCTTGATACTTTTTTCCTTCCCCTAGAATGACCCATGATTTATATCTTCGTAATTCTTTTTTACCCTGTATTGAAAATTCAGCCACATGTTTTACTAAGTTGTAGGCTTCAACATAACGGAACTCATTCAACATTTTTTCTGCTTCAATCATCCACAAAAGTGCGATCTGGTCTATCCGTCCATCCAGTATATTAAGAATCAATGTGTCATTTTTCACTCGGGTTCGAGCGTATTGGTATATGTTGAGAGCTTTTTGTGTTTTTCCTTTCTTCTCTAAAAGAATTCCCTCTTCAAGTATCTGATAAGGAATTTTATACTCACAATTTGCAATATATTCTTCCGCCCGATGCCGGTTGGCATGAGACGGGTACTCCGACATAAACTGTTTAAATATCTTTAGAGATTCAATATAATCTTTCCTGTAATAATATGTTTTTGCTTTATCGCCGCTTGTTTTTCTGCCGCCATAAAAAGCAGAAAGAGTTAGGTACAAACCATAATTTGAAAGATCAAAACGGTTTATGGGCGTGATATCACTGGGGTCACTTATGGTATGAATTTTGGTGTAAGAATAACGAAAATCCAGTCCTGCCGTAAATCGATTATTCTTTCCAGGATCTAAAATAAACCGGATACCCGCAGCATAGGCTGCTGATGTCCCCGATCCCGAAAGTGACTGTTCCCATATTTCTTTATCTGGGGTATAAAATAAGGCAGAAGCCAGCCCATAGGAATAGCGGAAATTCAGGTACCAGTTATTAAACGGCTGATATTGAAAATGGGTGGTTGCCAGGTATTCAGTCAGTTTAGGGGAAAAATAAGCTGTGTCCCCCCAACTGGCATTGGTCTCCGCCCATTCATCATTAGGAACTTGCGCAGGGTAAATTATACTGCTTGATCGATAGGAGATCCCCGTCATGACATTCATCCAGCTTGTACCCACCATATAATGGGGAATATTGATCAGGCCAACATCTATTTCAATTGCATTCCCCCATATATTATTTGTCCCCTGGCTAATGGGCGTGACATCTGAATCGTATCTTATTTTTCCAGGGTCATCTTTAAAAGAGTCACTGGTCAGGCTAGATGCACTTCCAGTAGATTTTCCGTTAACGCCAAATCCATACCGTACTTCAATTGGGATAATATTCACGGGAGATGCAAATTCTCTGGCATAAAACCATTTATTGATCCAATACCCATCTTCATATGCTGATTCAGTATCAAACTTGATCAGGCCAAAAAGGAATGTTCTCGGCTCTTTTTCTTCTTCTATTTGCCCGAACAATCCAGACAGCATAATAGAGAATAGAATGTGGCGTGTATTTTTCTTAAGAACCATAGGTAAGTAAAATTCCATGATTCCCGTGATTTTTACAAGAAGAGACTCGAAAAAACTGGCTAACTTTTCTATTCCATTTTCGGGAACATATGAATCAATTATTACATTCCTTTTTTATGGCTAGAAATAGATTTTTTACACTCATGGCACTATGTTTGATTGGAGCTCTTCAGGCACAGACCTTCTCCATAGCCCGGGTGCATTACAGCGGTGGCGGGGATTGGTACAGCGATCCCAGTAGTCTTCCAAATCTTTTGACCTATGTAAAAGAGAATACTCCCGTCTCGATTTACCCGGAAGAAGTTCGAATTAAATTGACAGATGATAATGCAAATCAATACCCCTATCTCTATCTTACGGGGCATGGCAATTTACGGTTCACAGACAACGAAGTGATCGCACTCCGTTCAATTTTAATGAACGGTGGATTTTTACATGCAGATGATAATTATGGGATGGATGCCTCATTTCGCCGGGAAATTAAGCGTGTTTTTCCCAATAAGGATCTTATCCATCTCCCCCATGACCATCCTGTGTTCCATATTTATTACAGCTTGCCTAAAGGTCTTCCCAAGGTCCATGAACACGATAATAAACCACCCCAGGCTCTGGCCCTGTTTGAAGACGAAAGAATGATATTGCTTTATACGTACGAATCGGACCTGGGGGACGGCTGGGAAGATGCCAGCGTTCATCAGGATCCCTGGCCTGTTCGGGAAGCAGCCTTAAAAATGGGTGTTAATATTATTTATTTTGCCCTGACCCAATAATGCGGGTAGAAGAACATATTATTAAAGCCCGGTCCTTTTTATTCTGGCAGGATGTGTTCATATGCCTTTTTTGGGTTGGAATTATTGGATCATTTTTCATTTTAATTGGTATTCAGTTAGAATCGGTTTTTTACTTTTTACCCCAGACCAAGATCAATATTCTTTTTATCCTGGCAGGATCTGCAGGAACTATTATTTTATTTTGGATCGTACAATTTGTTAGGGCAAACAACAATAAAATCTATCGATACCAAATTGAAACATTAGCCCTTCATCTAGGCCAGGAAGCTTTTCCAGAAAAGAGTGATACAATCCTGAATGCGCTCCAGCTTGAAGCCGGTGCAGGAAAAAATGAATCAAAAGAACTGGCTGAATCCTACATAAAAAATATAGGTCATAAACTGAAGACGTTAAATATCCATCTACTATTAATAGATAAAAGATTGCCAGGATTGAAAAGTGCGCTCTTGATATCATGGATAAGTATCATTCTGGTGTTTTCATTTCGCTATGGTGCTTCAGCCGATGCTTTCCATCGCTGGGCCCACCCACAGCAGGAATACCCTGCACCAAAACCATTTTTACTTTCCAGCATAACGGGTGACATCCATATTCTTGGAGGTGAAAAAACCGAGATTAATATTCAGGCCCATACGACCATACCGGATACGGTCCATCTCTATTTAACGCCAAGCCAGGTATCAACCCAGAAAAGGGATTCTCTCAAATTAAAATTTTCCGCCGCTCCAAGCGCAGGCNGTCAGTATCATTTTAAGTTGCCTGAGNTGTTTCAGGATTATTCCTACCAGGCTGTTGTTGAAGCACAATATTTCTGGGAAGCATGGNAAAGAGTTGCATCAAATCCTGATACTATTTTTGTAACGGATCGNCCTGCATTTGAAANNTTTNTAATNACAATCGTTCCACCAAAATACAGCAACCTGGACACAGAAACTCAGGAAGGGAATGTTGCAGTTGTCCAGGGATTAAAAGGATCGGTAATCCAGATTAATCTGACATCGAATCGAATGCTNGAGTCGGCCCATCTTATTATTAATGNAGACCGGGCAGAGATGGCTTCCAGTTATAATCGTGCATCAGGGTATTTCACCCTTATGGATGAAGGGGAATTCACAGTCAACCTTGTGGACAAACGAGGAATTACCAACCGGGATCCCATACCCTATGCTCTTGAGATTATACCGGATCACGATCCCAGTCTTGCTGTCATTAAACCAGCCCCAATGATAGAACTGGGCAGTGAACAGACCATTCCCATCCATTTGGAGATCCAAGATGATTACGGGTTCACAGATCTTCAGTTGGCNTACGAAGTTCGCAGACCCACGTATCTCCAGGCCGATCCTTATGTGGCTATGTTTACCATCCAGGATCTAATCCCNGATACCCTGAANCAAACGATCCATACGTTTTGGGAATTGGGTGACATGNTGCTTATGCCTGAAGATGAAGTNCATTTTCATTTTGAACTGACGGATAATGACGATATTTCTGGTCCAAAGAAGACTATTTCATCCACCTTTATTGCACGGGTTCCTTCCCTGGCTGACCTTTATGCAAGTGCTGAAAGTTCAGAGACAGATTTNATGGAAAATCTNGCNGAAGGNATGGATGAAATTCAGGAACTNAANGACCAGTTTGAAATCCTTGAANTGAAGGCACTTAAATCGAAGGANTTGGATTGGGATCAACAGCAATCCNTTAAAAACTCNCTTGAGCANGCCAGANANGAACTGGACAATTTAGNAAAAATGGCTGANGCAATGGANTCCATAACAGACCANGCTGAAAAACACNAACTTTTTTCTCCTGATCTANTGGAAAAATTTAAAGAATTNTCTGAGTTAATCAGTGATATCATTCCAGAAGATATGTTGACTACTATGGATGATCTGCAAAANGCACTTGAGNATATGGATATGAAATCCCTCCANGAAGCTTTAAATGANCTTTCAGAGAATATGGACCAGATTGAACAAGACTTGGATCGATACCTTGAAATTTTNAAACGNCTGCANGCTGAACAAAAAATGGATGAACTTCAGAACAGGATGCANCAATTATTTGAACAGCAGAACGCATTGGATCAGGAAATAAGTGAAGCAGACAACNCTACAGATCAATCGACCCTNGAACGNTTGGCCCAGGAAGAACAACGAAATCTGGATGAATTTNAAAANATTAAGTCNTTGTTAGAAGAAGCATCTGAACTGGTAGAACCTTTCAGTGAAACCGCATCCCAGGAATTNTCNGAAATGGCTGAATCCGATCTNGCANAAGAAACACAATCTGCACTGAATGAGACCGCTCAGAANCTTTCACAGCAGNANGTGCAATCTGCNCAACGTTCAAGCCAGCAATCNATTCAGAATATGGAAATGATGATGATGCAGATGATGGANATTCAGCANGGGTTCCANCAGGAAACNGTTTCAGAAATGACAGAGAAATTTCAGGCNCTAATGCAGGATATGCTTTACCTTTCATCCCAGGAAGAACAGTTACGGTCTGATGTAAAACAAGCTTCCCGCAATTCCCCCAGGCTTCGCGAATTTGCATCCCGTCAGCAACTGCTTCAGGATCAATTACAATCTATTACGAATCAAATGATGGACCTCTCTAAAGAAACCTTCGCCATTACCCCAGAAATAGGCCGAGGTGTTGGAAAAGCAAATGCGGCTATGCAGGAAGCAAAAAATAAATTGACGGAGCGGAATGTGAGCCAGTCAGGAAAAAATCAGGATATGGCGATGGCAGGGCTCAACGAAGCCGCCCTGGGTCTATTTAACAGCATGCAAAGCATGCAGCAGTCTGGATCTGCAAGCGGCTATGAACAGTTTCTNAAAATGATGCANCAAATGGCNGGNCAGCANCANGGATTAAACCAGCAGGGAATGCAGTTAAGNTTNGGACAGATGGCTGCNGCNGCACAGCAGCAGATGNTGCAGCAAATGCTTAAGAAACAAAAGGGGATNCGTAAATCACTGGANCAGATGATGAATGAAATGAGGCATTCGGGACAGCANGGGATGGGGGATTTGAGCGGCATNGCACAGGAAATGGATGAAGTTATCAAAGATTTACAAAGAAAACGCTTTAATCGCAGGACGCAGGAACGCCAGCAGCGTATTTTNTCACGAATGCTNGACAGNCAAACATCCATGACACAGCGAGGACAGAAAGAAGAGCGTAAATCATCTTCTGCACGACAAGACATTGTATTTGAAGGGCCAGGCGGATTACCATCAGACCTGGGACAGCGTGAAAANCTTGCTCTTCAGGCTTTAAATAATGCAATAAATGCAGGATATTCCCGGGAGCATCAGACCATGATTAAACGTTATTTTAATTCATTGAGCCAGNTACCTNCTGAAACNCAAACCATTGAGACCATNGGTGAAGAATAATTTTNTAATTATTNTTTTTATTCTTGGGACNGCAGGTTTGACCGGNCAAAACCAGGCATCCATTAATGCATCCATGAAAACNGCAAAAATGCTTGAAAGGAGAGGCGATATAGATGGCGCTATTGCTGTTTATNAAGGNGTCCTNTTNAANANCCNAANNCATCATCANNCCATCCGNAGCCTGAAATCTATATACAGAAACAATCAGANATNTGCAGATGGAATCCAGTTCCTCAGNGANAGNCTGGCCCANTTTCCCAATGATNTAAAGACCTATTCTGAACTGGGAGAATTTCATTTTCTGAANGATCAGAAAAAAGAGGCCAGATCTGTCTGGTCAGCTGGATCNGAAAAATTTAAAGGCAATCGNTCTTATTATCGTATCATGGTCTCNCTGTATGGNAGGTATGGTCTTGATGANGACCTNCTTTNCCTTTTAAAAANAGGNCGAAATAAATTCGGNAAATCGTTTCTGGCCTANGANACAGGGGTCTATTNCCAGACCCGNAGGGTATACGATATGGCNATGGATCAGTTTATNCTGNATCTTTTCCATGAACCAAAACAGAATGGNCTNATAGAGCGGCGCATNCTGCTCATGAGCGATNAAAAGGACGCTTTACCNNTTATTGAAACAAAACTGATGATTGCTGCTAAGANAAATCCAGAAAAGATATTAAATGTTNTCAGCGAATTCTATTTCAAGCAGCAGAACTATGNCCGTGCTTTNGAAATTAAAATGGAATGGACNGCATTANGGNAAAAAGATTTCAATGNCTGGCTGGTGTTTGCNGATGAACTTCGNAAGGAAGNTCAATATCAATATTCAATAGAAGCATATAATTTTATCTTAGGGCATACATTACACTCCAANCTTGTGGGNAAGGCACTNTTGGGACTGGCCCAGACCTTTGAAGACCANATTATTCCTGCGAATGAANCCTATTTAATTCCATATTTTTTTGATAATAACATTTTCTTTGAAGATCCATTCCAGGTGTATACGTCCATTTCACCTGAACATTTAAAATCCAGTTTAACNCTCTANGATTCCCTTCTGGTCTCNCTCACAAAATCTCCTCTTNTGGCAGATGCNTATTTCAGGCTGGGTGAAATTCAATACAGNATCCTGCAGGATTTTGATCNGGCTTATANTCTTTTCCATAAGGCNNTGAAAAACAAACCNGATAAAAAACTAAAACTGAAAATCATTTTAAGNATTTCCGATGTTNTGATGGCTAAAGGCCAGTCAGCAGAAGCNCTNGGTTTCTTAAGGCGGCAAATGAAGCGAAATCCNATACCNGCNATTGAACAAAAGAAAATANTGGTTCATTTTTTAACGGATGACCCNGANTCAACTTTGAAAATTGTACAATCATCTTTTCAAACCATGAGNCCTGTGGATCCTTCCTTTAATGATCTGATGGAATTGAAAACCATACTNACTAAATATTATGANACGGATGAACAGGGAAAATCAGCTTTCCATCATTNTTTAAAAGCTGAATATTATTTGAGACAGAAAAAAATNGGGGATGCAATTAAAGAGTTGGTGTATTTAANTGAAGAATTTCCANCANCAGAGATTGTTCCATTGGCACATCTCAGACTGGGCNTATTANANTACCGGTTAAAAGAATATGACCAGGCCCTGCAGTTTGCATTATCTCTTGATGGAACNGACCTTGCCGATAAGGGCATCATCCTGTCAGGACAGATTTATGAATCTAAACTTATGGATTCAGAAAAGGCCATGGANCAGTATATGCGTATNCTTGATGAATTTCCAACGTCCATTTTTTCTGAACCCATACGGTATCATATNCGCCAGATACAGCAGACAGAAAGNTGATGAAACGACTTTTTNTNCTATTCATTTTTTCTTTCAGNATGGGACAGAAAATAATTATTCCCATGGANCAGGCCCAGAATGACCACCTGAAAGCCTATGGNATNGCCTATTTTACCCTTGCNAAAAANACCAATATAGAGTGGNTNCTTAATTANCGNGGCGGNTCATTTTTATTNGATGCACANCAGTTTNTACAAACCGANTGCAGAATCCGNGGCGTTACNTTTGAACAGGTAAATGCTGCNGGTCTNNTTAATATTTATTCTGCAATTGAACAAGGCAACATGGACATTGTNCTNCTGGAAAAGAAACCAAAGATNGCCATNTACTCGCCNCCCAATAAACAGCCCTGGGATGATGCCGTGACCCTGGCTCTTACCTATGCAGAAGTNGACTATGAAACACTCTGGGATGAAGAAGTCCATCTGGGACAGTTNGAGAAATACGACTGGCTNCACCTCCACCATGAAGATTTNACGGGNCANTATGGAAAATTTTACCGNAGCCATCATAACGCNCAATGGTANCGCGATCAAAAACAGCAGTTTGAAGCTGTAGCAGCCAAACTGGGTTACCCCAGCGTCCATGAACAGAAAAAAGCAATTGCCCGGATTATAAAATCCTATGTTGGGAATGGGGGATTTCTTTTTGCCATGTGCTCTGCAACGGATTCCTATGACATCGCCTTATCCATGGGCAATGTGGATGGTGTCCATTCTGTATTTGATGGGTCTGCCATTAATCCAAATATCCAGTCCAGCCTGGACTATGGNCAGTCATTTGCNTTNGCGAATTTTAAACTGCTCCCNGACCCCATGGTGTATGAATTTTCNGATATAGATTTTCCCCCCAGTCATAATCCAGTAACCCGGGGTGCTGAAGCGGACTATTTTTCATTATTTGAATTTTCTGCTAAATANGATCCGGTACCCACCATGCTCACCCAGAATCATGTAGCNATTGTNAAAGGATTCATGGGTCAAACCACAGGATTTCATAAAGATCGAATAAAAAACCATATTGTTGTCATGGGTGAGGATCCTGCTTCGGANCAGGTGAAATATCTCCACGGAAACTTTGGAAAAGGGACATTCACTTTTTATGGCGGNCACGACCCGGAGGATTATCAGCATTTTGTGGGAGATCCTCCCACAGATCTTTCNCTCCATAGAAATTCNCCNGGGTANNGGCTGATCTTAAACAATATTCTTTTTCCTGCAGCCCGGAAAAAAGAACGGAAAACGTAAGAAATTCCCAGATACAAAAATGTGGCTCCAGAAAGATATTCAGATTGATCAAAAGTCCCGGGGATTTCATATCATCACCGATGAAATAATCCATCAGATTCCTGAGATCCGAAACATCAAAGTAGGAGTGCTCCATTTATTTATTAAACATACATCGGCATCAATCACCATCAATGAGGATGCCGACCCTACTGTGCTAATAGACTTTGAATCCTATTTCAATGAAACTGTACCTGAAAACGCCCCCTATTACAGGCATACCATTGAAGGCCCGGATGATATGCCGGCCCATTTAAAATCAGCTATNCTGGGTTCATCAGTGAGCATCCCCATAAGTGACGGTAAACTTAACCTTGGGACCTGGCAGGGNATTTATCTCTGCGAACACCGGAATCACGGCGGNAGNCGCAGAATTGTACTTACAATGAACGGTGATTAATNCCCGCATTAAAATAAATACCTCATTGTCTGGGCTTAATTAGATNACNTNAAATGGAAATTATTTCAGCANTANCATCTTCTTGGTCTGAGTGAAANATTCTATTATAGTTTGTACTTATAGCCTAAGCCAAAAACATTTACCTCATCCGGACTTGATTTGGTGATATCTTCTTTTTTATATATATAGAAAATCTTAATGGAGTTCTTTCCCGGAAGGTCTACTGCAACACCTAATGAAACNCTATACTCATCAAACTGATCATTNTCTGTATTGTAAAGATNAAACAATTCTCCNGAAACATAGGGTTCAATCTTTTTATTNAACCTNTACATAATAGAGAATTTATTTCTAATTAACTCTTCAGGGATTTCTCCTTTCTCATAGGTTCTCTGATACTTTGTGCGGTGCTTCAGGCTTACAGGTTTNAAGCTATATTTATATGATCCGGNAAAACTTAACCGCTGTTTNATTTCATCTTTGTAAGTAATATAGCGAAANGGAACCTGTATTTTAAAACCATCAAAAACTGGATATGAAAGTGAAACTTCAGAGAATGTTTGTTTAAANGTGNCTAGTTGGTCCTTTAATCTCAGTTCCTGCTCAAATTCAAGATTAAGCGAGTATGGCAGTTTTGTTTCAAACCCTATACTGGCCCAGGATTCGGTATCATCTGCTCCGTAAGACCATTGTAATAATAGGAAAAAGAGCCAATACCCACTATTTAGTCTAGATGTTTTATTGANCACATTTCNGTAGTTTAAGTACAGTAACCCACACCAAACAAAAACCTGTTTTTTTCATTATTCAATCTTTGGAATAAATTCTAATCTGGACCGTATCCCTAAGAAAGTTGANTCTTCCAATNTCAAAGTGTTTAATAGATAACCCGGTTCTATCTTCCAGATCAAGAAGCAGCTTTTCATGGTTTTCAGGCTTAATGTTCTCAATTATTTCATATTCTACAGTATGGCGAAGAAGCAAATTATTTTGCCAATAGGTTTCAAGGAAATAAGTTAATACAACCAATGCTNTGTTTGTAAATAACAGTTCGGCNTAGGACACTTCACTGCTGCTTAAAGCNTTGATCACCCCGACGGTGATTACAATAAACAAATACGTCATTTCTTTAATGGGAATGGGGTCCGTCCTGTAACGAAGAATGGCAAATACAGCAAACAGTCCGAAGGCAAAACCTAAATTAACGGTCATGCTTCCCAGAATGGATGCAAAAAAGAAGATCAGAGAATTAAACATAAAATACGTAAACACAAAATCATTGTTNTTATGATCCCGATGATAAATCAGTTTTATAATGATAAAAGCAACCGACAGGTTAAATCCAAAGCGGAAGACCAAATTGAAAAATTCAGGTGTTAATTCCATTGTTTACCTTTTTATGTTTGAGTTAAAATTTTATTTATTCGTAATAATCTAGGTTTAAAGCGGTTGTATTTTACATTATCATTAAGGTGCAGCACACCCATACAATATTTACTAAACCTCATTTCCTGGATATTTAAATCACGTAAGATCTGGATAAATGCAGATTTTGGATTGTACTTTTTTTGTTTGATCTCTGAGATCACCAGTTGATCAAAGATCTTACTTGTTGTTCCATTTAGNACGGAAAGGTCGGTGTCAATGGTCAGGCGTTCATTAAAATTGTTATCNGTNAGNGTAATACGNAAAAATTCTATGTTCAGTTTTGGAGTGTACTGGTTTGATGGAANACCTATTGTTTCAGATACCAAATCTTTCTCCTCTTCACCAAGGGCNTCATTCATTTCATTAACCAGGAGTCTCTTTTTTACTGTCCGATTTTTATTATTNTTAATTTTTATTTCAAAGAATGATTGATTGGTGCTGCTGTATGTTCTTGACCGGACCTTAAACCGCTTCTTCTCTCCATTATGATGCTGGTTATAGAAAAGGAGATCATCTGTATCAAAATAGGTGGTGTCATAAGTAAATACCCGGTCATTATTAATCTCTAATATTTTGTAAAATGGTTTTACTTTTTTCAGAATAAGAGGTAAATGGATCTGATTGAATACAAATTTTGTNTCCTTACGGTCAAGGAGTCTAACTGTATCCAATTCATCCAAGGTGACCGTNTGAAGGTCATTTAGTAAATATTGGAATGGATATGTNTTNTTTTTATTCATCACCAGTGTAAANACTNTTTACCGCCCCAGGCGTGCCATAGCCCTCGGAAGCAGACCAATTTTCCCCCAGTGTATTATCNAGGGATGGATGATTCAGTTCAAGAGTTGGTCCANTGCCATCGGCCAGTATTGGCCATGGAGCATCATCATCNTATTCTACCATATCTACTAATAATCCGTTAGAATCAAATAATCTTACAAAATCACTGCCACCACNTAGACCAAAACCCAAATCACCATAATACGGACTCACATCGGGAAATAAAGCCGTGAATTTTAGGGTATCCGTGCAGAAAACGATATATTGATCCGGGAACAATAATGTATTGGATGGTATGGTAAAAATATGATCATCGTTCTCATCTTTTAATAACCAGGAACCGATATCTATGGTATTGCTACTATTGTTATATATTTCTACCCAATCATCCGGGTCATAACTTTCCGAGGAATTATAATTAATTTCATTTATCACCACGCCAGCATCAATACCATCAAAATTTTCTGTTTGAGTATCTTCGCAGCTATAAAAATTGAACCCCATAATCATGATCGCGTTAGCAACTAAACGCTTGTATTTAGATAGATTGGTTTCAAAATTCTTCACTTCAATAGTCATACTTTTTTACAAAGCTCTGCTCTACTCGCTCGACCCTTAAAGTTCGCATAATCTTTGAAACATTTTATATACAATTTCATCTTAAAATCTACCCATCATCTTCTCTACAAACAAAAAATCCCACTAATGTGAGGATTGATGTTGCAGAAGGGTAATTCTATTTTAGTAATATCATCTTCTCTGCCTGCTTGAGCTCTTACGCCTGTACCATGTTCGAATAGAGACCAGCACTAATAGGCGAACCCGCATCAGTATGATCCCTCCTATTTTGACTAATAGGTTGCTCTCACCTTGGTGTTAAGAAGAGAATGTGGTATTATATGATTCTCAAATCAAACTGATATTGTGCAAGAACCTATCGATCAGACCTAAATAAAGCCCGCCGATCCTTATGAATTTATTTATCGATTATTATAATATAGTATTAGCCAACCCCGCTTTGAAAGGTTTAGCTCTGGTTGCTATTTCAATTGCTGTGGCAAAGGTGGTAGATGTCATATTCACTCTTATATTCAAGAAATTGGTTGATAGGACAAAGACCAGCCTTGACGATCAAATTCTGCAATTGCTCCATAAACCAATTTTTTACTCTATTCTTTTTATCGGTTTTACTATCGCGGTCAAAACTGCGAGCCTACCTGACTATATTGATTTCGCGCTTGTTGGCATTTTCAAGACGATCACTATTTTTATCTGGATCTTTGTGATCTCAAAAATATTCATTATGTCAATGGAATGGGCATCCCGTCAGACAGCCAGTAATCTATTACAAAAGAACACACTCCCACTTTTCAATAATTTAGGTAAGATCGCAATAGGTCTCTTTGGTATATACTTCATTTTCCTCAGTTGGAAGATCAACATCAATGGTATTCTCGCCTCAGCAGGTGTCTTAGGTGTTGTTCTGGGTCTAGCCGCCAAGGATACCGTTTCCAATTTTTTTGCGGGTATCTTTCTTATGGCCGATTCCCCCTTCAAGGAGGGTGATTATATTCTGCTGGATACCGGAGAGAGGGGCTATGTCAAGAAGATGGGCTTGCGCTCAACGCGTTTCATGACCCGTGATGATATTGAGATCACTATTCCAAACTCAGTTATTGCAACTTCAAAGATCGTAAATGAAAGTGGGGGGCCAGAGGAGACCGAGCGGGTCCGGATCAATATCCATATTGCCTATAATTCTGATATTGATGACGCGAGATCTGTATTAATTGATATTGCCAAGAATAATGAAAATGTTTTAAAGGATCCTGAACCAAGAGTGAGGTTTCGTGAGTTTGCCGATCATGGGCTTCGGCTACAGCTCCTCTTCTGGATACACATGCCAGAGATCAGAGGTAGAACCGTTGATGCGGTCAATACAGAGATCTATAAAAGGTTTGCGGAACATAAGATCATAATACCATATCCAACAATGAAAGTCATTCTTCCAAATAAATAATTAATGGGATTGTCATGATAAGGACAAATATATACCACCCAGCTCTGTGTGCCAAATCTGATATGCTATGATAAAAGATGATGTAATGAGAGAACCCCGTTCTTACACGGGATCCTTCTCTATCACTGGCGGAGAGGGCGGGATACGAGCCCCCGTTACACGCAAGGTGTGAACCGCATTTCGAGCGTGGGGCTATTAATCACAATTCGTAGTGTCCTGCTCTCCTATGTGATCCTCTATGCAAGATGGATTCGGATTCCAACTTATTTTCGCATTAATAATTATTAAATATAAGACAATAGTAAAATGATTGTCATTATTCCCATTGCTTCAAAATAATTAATTTTTCTCCAATTTGTAATTCGTGGAATCAATCTATTCCAAAGTGTATTGATTAATAAAACAACAACGAAAGATCCTGTCATTAATGCAATAATATAAGCGTATTGAGCATAGTTTGCTGCTAACCCTCCTTCGTCAAATGCTTTTTTTAATTCACCATTAACATGAAATATTTCTTTTACCTTCTCTATTGAAGACAACCAAGTCATAATAATAAATGTTACAATGATTAGAGGTTTTTTTATTTTACTTTTAGTATTTTGCACAATATTCATTAAAATTAATAATTAATAATTATTTTTATAAAACCCCACCTATACAAACTATTCCACAGTAGTAATATGATGCGATTAATCATATTTAAATCTACCCATCATCCCATAAACAAAAAACCCAGCTACTGGGCGGGGCTATAAGTAAACTAACAAAATATGCTTATTTATAAAATAATTCTGAATCGGTTTTGATCAAAATATCCCAAGTCCCAATTATAAAACCACCATCTGTAGTTTGGTTGATTTCGATACCTCTGTCCCCATTAGCAAATATAAATGTGGTATCTTCGTTTGGTGTCGATCTATAAATCCAAGTACCATTATTCTTGTGTTCTGCCACCCAAGCAAAACCACCATCAGTCGTAGTAATTGAAAAGTATGGGATACGTTCCATCCAATTTAAACCCGAATATAATTCTTGATTAAGGTTATTCCCTTCTTCATCTATTTGCATGACAAGAACTTTTGCTCTTTGACCGCAAGAACCAATATCGTAAAGGTGATCGCATTTATTCCCAATTAACATATAACCACCTGATTCGATTCGCGCTATATCATCTGCCATTTCCATATAGGGACCACCATGTGTTTTCTCCCATTCGACACCACCATTCTTTCTAGTCTTTACAATCCAAATGTCTTTATAATACATGAAATTGAAAGCACAAGGGAAACTCTGGTTGCCATGAGATTTTTCTCCAACAATGATCAACATTTCATCAGGAGTCTCAACAATAGATCTAAATATATCATCTTCGCATTGCCCGCCATACCATTTTCGTGTAAGCATGTTTCCTGTTTGACTAAATTTTACCAATTGCGCCTGACCCGCTCCGGGACCACCGACCGCATAATAATTCCCATTACTATGTTGAATCACATCTTCATAATAGGGGTACACACCGTTTTCATGGGTTGTATTTTTCCATTCTTCTACTCCATTTGAATCAGCCTTTACTATTCCTTCCCAACCTGCATACAGATATCCACCATCACTGGTTTGAATAACCGCTACACTGTTACCAAAGCTGCCCAGTGAATAAGTATTTTCCCACTCCTCGTTGCCATACTTATCCAACTTCGAAAGCCATGCACCACTGTTTCCTCCAGCAACAATGTACCCGCCATCTCTTGTCTGTTTTACAGCTAATTTCCCATGTCCAATATCTTTCTCGAAAGTTATAACATCTTCATCATTTGATGTATCATCTCCACAAGACCAGTAAATCAGAAATAAGATTGGAAGTAATAGATATAGTTTTTTCATTTCAGACACAATTTACAAAATATTACTCCATAAAAAACAAAACCCCGCTACTGGGCGGGGCTTAATGTCTTACTAACTGAAGAATCTATTTCAACAGCACCATCTTCCGCACTTTTGAATATCCAACCGTCTGTAGGTGGTAGAAATACACACCTGCACTGCTTGTTTGCCCGTAAT